>DASYFD010000356.1:0-16700 GCA_036498625.1 Xanthobacteraceae bacterium
GACGATCCCAACGGCCAGATCCATGTGCTCCGTCGCAGCGACGGGCAGGTGGTCGGCAGCTTCGGGCGCGTGGGGCGCGGCCCGGGCGAGTTCGAGAACCTCCACAACATCGGCATCGACAGCAAGGGCAACATCTACACCGCCGAGGTGCAGGGCCAGCGCGTGCAGCGCTTCCTCTACAAGGGCGGCCTGCCGGCGATCGGGCAATAGTTGATGCTTTCCGGCGGCCAGATGGGGTCTTGCCTGCCGGGCGCTGCAGGGAGACGCCGGGTCATTTTTTCGGCGCGGCTACCGCGTCCGGCCCCACACCTGCGCAACCGTGTACATGGTGAAAGCAGTCCCGGGCTTGCAGAGATGCTGCCGGCAATTATGCAGGGCGGCATCGAGATCGCGGTCATCGATCAAAGCGAGCCTGACAGCCGATGCTCGAAGGGATTCCACCGTAGACGGCAGGTAATCGACTATCGGATCGATGGAACGAACGCCAAGCAGCACCGTCCGATATTCGACGTCACGGAATCCCGCTTGATGGACCAGATGGTATAGCCGCATCGCCAGCTGGAGATCGGCTCCCACGCCTTTGAACACTCCGAGCAGCACGGCTTTCAGCCGGTCCCACGCCGGATGCGGCGGATAACAGTTGAGCGTGGATCCGTCCGGCTCCTGCAGTGCCACGATGCCGCCCGGCCGCGCCAGGCGAGCGGCCTCCTTGAGAAGCTCGTCGGGATTTCCCGCCGTGCTGGCGACAAAGCGCATATGCACAAGGTCGAACGTGCCGGCAGACAAGCCGGAGCGGTAGGCGTCGCCGAGGCATTCCGAGCGCATCGTCGACGGCGCTGGCGATCGCGCCCCCGACGCCGTTGATGCGGCCTTAGCCGGCGCCTTTGAGCCCGAGCGGATGGTGCAGGGAGGCTGCGTCCTCCGCGAGCAGGCTCGTGTACATGATATCGATGAGGTCCACTTGATGGGGGTGCCTCAATACGTCACGTTCAGTTGCTTTTTCGGGGATCATCTGCCGGGTTGACGTAGATGATATTTTGCGGCCCGATTCCGTGAATCTGGACAATTGTTTCTTCAACGAACGTTGCCGAGTGCTGCATTCCTTTGGGCATATTGAAAAACCCGCCGGCTTTCAGAGTTTGAACGTTCTTGTCATCCATAGTGGCGCCCATGCCGAGCCTGAAGGTGCCCGCAATGATCGTCGCATTCTCGTCCTGAGGATGCGTATGGGGCGGCACCATGTATCCAGCGGGCGCTTTGAGCCGGAACACATAGGGACCTTCTTTGCTCGGGTCACCTGCGAGCACCGCTATCTGCGCACCCTTGGGAAATGCGGGTGGCGCGGGCATCCATTTCATCTGCTCCGGCGTAACGCCGTGTTCCTGTGCGCCAACGCTGGCAGCGGGAAGTAAAACGAAAGCGAGGAGTGCGACACCGACTGAATACCGATTCACGATTTTCTCCTTTTGAACGATCCGCACTTACTTTAGCAGGACCCTGGCCGAAGATCATTCCTCCATGTTTGGGCGGCCCGCCCAATCTGCGCGCACCATGTCCGCTGTTTGCCCCAACTCGGACACGGCGCTGCCCGCGCTGAGCGGCCACTTGCCGGTCAAGGCAGTCAAGCTCAAAGGCCGCGACAGGGCATCATCCTGCGACGTCGGGAGAACCGGTTTCCCGCAACAGTGCCTTTACCCGCTGCGGCGACATCGGCAGCTGCGTCACCGCGCCGGGCATCCGCAGCGCATCGTCGATGGCGCTGGCAATGACGCCGCCGACGCCGTTGATGCCGCCTTCGCCGGCGCCTTTGAGCCCGAGTGGATGGTGCGGCGAGGGGGCGTCCTCCGTGAGCAGCACCTCGACATCGGGCGTCTGGCCCAGCACCGGCAAGAGATAATCCGCAAACGTCACCGAGAGCGGCTCGCCGCTGCGGTCATAGCGAAACTCCTCGCACAGCGCGCCGCCCAGGCCCTGCACGCAGCCGCCCACCAGCTGGCCTTCGATCAGGAGCGGATTGACGGCGCGGCCGACGTCATAGGCGACCATGAAGCGCTCGACCGCGACCGCGCCGGTTTCGCGGTCGATCCGCACCGCCGCGAGATGCACCCCGTAGGGGAAGACGGTGTGGTCGGTGTTGTACCAGCCGTGGGCGGCGAGCTGCGGGGTGCGCCCGCGCAACAGCTTGGAGCCGGGCGCGATACGCCTTGCGATCTCGGCGAGCGTGATCGAGGGACCACCCTTGGCGCCGCGGCGCACGACCGTTCCATCCACGATGTCGAGCTCGGCGGCCGGCGTCTGCAACAGCTCGGCGGCGAACTCCAACGCCTTTGCGCGCACCATGGCGGCGGTGACATGCACGGCGCCCCCGGTGAGCACAGTGGCGCGGGCCGCGTGCGCCCCGATGCCGTGATCGATCAGGTCGGTCTGACCGTGAATGACGCGCACCCGGCGGTAATCGACGCCGAGCGCTTCGGCGCAGATTTGCGCCATGGCGGTCTCGAAACCCTGGCCGAGCGAAGCGCCTCCGGTGATCAGCTCGACCGCGCCGGTGCCATCGACCGAAATCTTGGCATTGTCGGTCGGGCCGCGCCCGCTCTCTTCCAGAAAGATCGCGACCCCGGCCCCGACCGCCTCGCCCTGCCGGCGCCGGCGCGCCATGTCCTGCTGCAATTCCTGCCAGCCGAAGGCGGCCAGCGCCTTGTCGAGCAGCGCGGCATAATCGCCGGAATCGAGCTCCAGCTCCTCGACGCCTGGCTCGTCGAACGCGATGGTATAGGGCATCTGCGATGCCCCGATGAGATTGCGCCGTCGCACCTCGACGCGGTCGAGCCCGAGCCGGTCCGCGACGGCATCCATCAGGCGGCCGCGCACGAAAGTGCTCTCGAAACGCCCGGGCGCCCGGTAGGTGGCGGCGGGAGTCTTGTTGGTCAGCCGTACATGGGCGAGCGCCCGATAGGCCGGCACCCGGTAGGCGCCGGTCAGCATGCACATGGTGCGGTTGGGCACGTTGACGCCGTGGGTGCGGATATAGGCGCCCTGGTCGTGGAAAATCTCGTCCTCGATGCCGAGGATGAGCCCGTTCTGGTCGACCGCGATGCGGGCCAAGTGGCGCTGCTGGCGCGAATGGTTGGCGCACATCAGATGCTCGCGCCGGTCCTCGATCCATTTGACCGGCCGGCGCAGCCGCAGCGCCGCAAGGAGCACCAGCACGTCCTCGGGATAGATCTCGCCGCGGATGCCGAAGCCGCCGCCCACATGGCTTTCATGCACATGCAGCGCCGCGGGACTGCGGTTCAGCATGCGGCACAGAGTCTCGCGGTTGCGATGGGGAATCTTGGCGGCGCCGTGCAATTCGAGAATGTCGCGCGCCGCGTCATAGCGGCCGAGCGCGCCGCGGGTCTCCAGCGGCACGCCCGAGTGCCGGCCGGTCGAGAGGTCGAGCTCGATGATGGTGTGCGCTGCGCGCAGCGCCGCCTCGATGTCGCCGTAGCTGTGGCGCAGCAGGGCGGCTTCGCCGCTGCGGCCGGGCTCGAACTCGCCGGGCGGATCGCTCGCCGAGAGGACGACCGGCAGCTCCTCGATCTCGATATTGACCAGCTCGGCCGCATCCTCGGCCAGATACGGGTCCTCCGCGAACACGGCCGCCACCGGATCCCCGATATAGCGCACCCGGCCGCGCGCCAGCGCCGGCTGGCGAAACGGCTTGAGCGCCTCGGAGGATTTGTCGGCGCGGAAATCGATCGGCGACAGATCCGCGATGTCGGCATTGGTCCACACCGCGACCACGCCCGGCAGCGCGCGCGCCGCCGTCGTGTCGATCGAGACGATGCGGCCATGGGCGTGCGCGGCCCGCACCACGCGCATATGCAGCTGATGCGGAAAGTTGATGTCGCCCGCATAGCGGCCCTGGCCGGTGACGAGCGGCAGGTCCTCGAGCCGGGTGACCGGCTGGCCGAGCACACGGCGCGCGCTCGATGGCGGCGGGGCGGGGTAGGTGGGTTCGCCGTGTTGCGCCCTGTGCAAGACTTCCGCCGTCATCCCGCCGCCTTCGCTTGACGCATCTCAATGGCGGCGGCGCGCACCGCTTTGATGATGTTCTGGTAGCCGGTACAGCGGCAGAGGTTGGAGGAGAGGATGTCGAGCAGCTCCGCGTCGCCGATGTCGGGGTTCTGCTCAAGCGTGTTGGCGGCCAGCATCAAAAAGCCGGGGGTGCAGAAGCCGCATTGCAGGCCGTGATGCGTGATGAAGGCGCGCTGCAGGGGATGCAGCTCCTCGCCCTGCGCCAAGCCCTCGACGGTGCGGATCTTCCGGCCGTGCGCCTGCACCGCGAACATCAGGCAGGCGCGCACCACGGTGTCGTCGATGATCACCGTACAGGTGCCGCAGATGCCGTGCTCGCAGCCGATATGGGTGCCGGTCTGCCCGCAATCCTCGCGGATCGCGTCCACCAGCGTCTTGCGGGCTTCCACCGCGATGGCGTAGTCGCGGCCGTTGATGGTGAGCGTGACGTCGAGCTTTTCAGTCATGCGGGGTTTCATACACTCCGCTCATTCCCGCGGACGCGGGAATCCAGCCTTTGCCAAAATGAATGGCCGGTACTTTGGGCAAAGGCTGGGTCCCCGCGTCCGCGGGGACGAGCGGGAGACGTCATCGAAAACCTTTCGGCAGCACGTCCTTGAACTTCGCCAGGATGCGCTGCTCGAGTTCCGGGCTCGGGCGCACCACCTGCGGGAAGGTGTCGCGCCGCCCGAACGGGATGCAGGCGTCGATCACCACGCGGGCGTTGCGCGGGTCGGTCGCGCTGTAGGCCATGGGATCGAGCGAGGTGCTCCAGCAGCCGCGCAGGATCTCCAGCCCCTCGCGCGGCTCGAACCGCGTGCACATGGCCCAGATCACCCGGTTCATGTCGGCCGGATCGATGTCGTCGTCGACCACCACCACGAACCGGTTGGCATAGGCGCCGGCGTGGCATTGCGAGGCGATGAGCCCGGCCTGCTTGGAATGGCCGCCGTACATCTGCTTGATCGCGACCGTGAGCCAGAGCCGGCTGCCGCCGGCCTCATGCGCCCACACGCCCTTCACCTCCGGCACCCCGGCGGCTTCCAGCTGGTTCCACACCGCGCCGCTTCGATAGGTGCAGCGGTAGAAGGAATCGTCATCGGGCGGAATGCCCGGCATGGCGCCGAGCAGGATTGGATCGTCCCGGTGCAGCATGCCTTCGACCCGGATGGCCGGCTCCTTCTTGAGGCCGCCGGCGTAATAGCCGGTCCATTCCCCGAGCGGCCCTTCGTCGATCAGGTCGTCGGGCGAGATGTAGCCTTCGAACGCGATCTCGGCATTGGCCGGGATCGGCAGCCCGGTCACCGGGCCCGCGATGACCTCGACCGGCTCGCCCAGGAGAGCGCCAGCGGCATCGTATTCGTTCTTGCCGTAAGGGATTTCCAGCCCCGCCACCATGAACAGCGCCGGGTGCATGCCGACCACCACCGCGACCGGGCAGCGCTGGCCCAATTCCTTGTAGCGGCGCAGGATGAGATTGCCGTGCTTGCCCTTGGAACACATCACGGTCGCGAGCGCGCGGTCGTGCACCTGCACCCGGTAGGCGCCGTAATTGATCCAGCCGGTGTCCGGATGCTTCATGATCACCATGCAGCCGGTGCCGATGTAAAAGCCGCCGTCGTGCTCGTGCCACTTGGGGGCGGGGATCTTGAGGAGGTCCACGTCGGCGCCGCGGCTGACGTTCTGCAACAGGAGGCCGGTCGGCACCGTGACGGGCGGGATGGTTTTCCCCTTCATGTATTTGCGCCAGTAGTCGATCAGCGCCATGTCGGAGGCGTCCGGCGGCAGCCCGAGCGTGAGCTTGATGCGCTTGACCGAGGTCAGGATGTTGGCGAGCACCCGGTAGCCGCTGGCAAATCCCGGCACATCGTCGAACAGCACCGCCTGGTTGCCGGCCTGGCGCTGATAGAAATCGACGATGCAGCCGATCTCTTCATCGCGGTTGGCGCCCTTGATCATCTGCAATTCGCCGGCGGCCTCGATCTGGCCGAGCCAGGTGCGCAGGTCCTGCTTGGGGGCGTTGGTGAGGCCCTTGGATGAGAATTCCGCGGCTCGATTCATGGGTTCAGCCTTTCCGGCAACTTGTTCCAGCCACAGTATGAATCATTCTCGCGCGCCTGTCCTGCCATCGAATCATGCGGCCTGCTCCAGGGCCCGGAACGTGACGGTCCTGACCAGGTCACGGCGGTAGTCGGCGCTGTAATTGGAGTCCTCCATGGCATCGACTGCCCCCGCGGCGGCGTCGGCCGCCGCCGCAAAGGCGTCAGGCCCGGGCTCCTGGCCGTCCAGCGCCTGCTCGGCCGGCGCGATCCGGCGCGCGTTCGGCTCGGCACCGCCGACGCCGAGGCGCGGCTCGACCATACGGCCATCCCGGATGCGGTAGGTCACGAGCGCCATGGCGATCGCGAAATCGCCGGCGCGCCGGCTGAACTCGTAGAAGCCGAAACGGGTGTCGGCCGGCGGCAAGGGCAGGCGCGCCTCGACCAGGAGCTCGTCTTCGGTCAGGGCCGTGGTCATGATGCCGGCAAAAAAATCCGCTGCCGGTATCACGCGCCGGCCCTGCCGGCTCTGCGCCACCATCTCGGCGCCGAGCGTGGCCGCCACCAGGCACCATTCGGAGGCCGGATCGGCATGCACCAGGCTGCCGCAGAAGGTGCCGCGGGTGCGGATCGGATGATGCGCGATATGGCGCACGACGCCGGACAGGAGCCGCCCGAGCGGACCCTCGGTGACCGGCCGATAGAACGCCGCATGTCGCACGCAGGCCCCGATCACGAGCTTGCCGTCCTGGCTGGTTATGCGGTTAAGCTCCTGGATGCCGTTGATGTCGACCAGATGGGCCGGGCGCGCCAGCCGGAACGCCATGGTGGGAACCAGGCTCTGCCCGCCCGCCAGCACGCGGCCGTCCGCGGGCGCGACCTCT
Organism: Xanthobacteraceae bacterium; assembly: GCA_036498625.1. Classification (GTDB taxonomy): domain Bacteria; phylum Pseudomonadota; class Alphaproteobacteria; order Rhizobiales; family Xanthobacteraceae; genus VAZQ01. Next base: position 6,983 of record DASYFD010000356.1, read on the forward strand.
GCCAGCACGGCTACCGCCTCGTCGACGGTCTTGGGCGCATGATATTGAAAAGGCGCAGGTTTCATGGGCGTTCAGCGGCCAGTTTGGCGCGTTGGGCGGGTCCCAGAATTGGGACTATGATTTATTTTTGAATTGGTGCACGGTTTTCGGGATGTGTAAAGTCTGGCGCGCCCGGTTGCTCCGCGCGCCTTGATCCTCGCTTGATCGATCCTGGTCATATGAAGCCGCCGCTCTTCAGCTATCACGACCCCCGCACCATCGGCGACGTGGTGGGCCTGCTCGCTCGCCTGGATAACGCCAAGCTGCTGGCGGGCGGGCAATCGCTCATGCCGATGCTCAATATGCGCTTCGTCCAGCCCGACCATGTGATCGATCTCAACCGGGTGGAAGGCCTGTCGTTCATCCGCGAGGTCGACGGGGCGCTCGAGATCGGCGGCATGACGCGCCAGCGCGATCTCGAGTTTTCCGAGGTGGTGCGCCGGCGCTGCCCGCTGATGGAGGAGGCGATCCGGTTCGTCGGCCATCGGCAGACCCGCAACCGCGGCACGCTCGGCGGCTCGCTCTGTCATCTCGATCCTTCGGCGGAGCTGGTCTCGATCGCGGCCGCGCTTGACGCCACCGTGGTGGTGACGGGGCCGAACGGCCAGCGCGAAATTCCGTTCGCCGCGTTTCCGGTCGCCTATATGACGCCCGCCATCGAGCCGAACGAGATGCTCACCGCGGTGCGCTTTCCGGTCTGGCCCAAGGGCCATGGCTATGCCTTCATCGAGTTCGCCAGGCGACATGGCGATTTCGCCATCGTGTCGGCGGCGGCGTTGGTGGTCGAGGATGCGGCCGGAAAAATCCTGCGCGCCGCGGTGATCATCGGCGGCATGGGGATGGTGCCGATCCGCGCGGTCGAGCTGGAGCAGGCCCTCATCGGCCAGGCGCCCGACGACAAGCTGTTGCGGGAGGCTGCCGAGACCTGCCGCAAGCTCGAGGCGATCGACGATGTGCATGCGCCCGCCTCCTACCGCCAGCACCTGGCGAGCGTGCTGGCGCGCCGCGCGCTGGAAGCCGCCAGCGCCCGCCTGCCCAGCCGCGCCGCGGCGGCAACGTTGCAGTGATGGACCAGAGCTGATGGGCGAGACCCGGAACATCACGCTGACCGTCAATGGTGCCCGCCACCAGGAGGAGGTCGAGGTCAGGCTGACGCTTGCCGATTTCCTGCGCCATCAGCTCGGCCTGACCGGAACCCATCTGGGCTGCGAGCACGGGGTGTGCGGTGCCTGCACCATCCTGCTCGATGGTCGCACCGCGCGCTCCTGCCTGCTGCTGGCCGTGCAGGCGCACGAGCACGAGATCACCACGGTCGAGGGGCTCGCCCCCAATGATCGGGAGCTCAGCCCCCTGCAGGAGGCGTTTCGCGACAATCACGGCCTGCAATGCGGCTTCTGCACCCCCGGCATGCTGATCACTTTGGTCGAGTTCCTGCGCGACAACCCGGACCCGACCGAAGCTGAGGTGCGCATCGCCATCTCGGGCAATCTGTGCCGCTGCACCGGCTATCACAACATCGTGGCGGCGGCGCTCGATGCCGCCAAGCGGCTGCAAGGCCGCCGCTCGCCGTAAGGGCAGGCGCCATGGCGGTAAGGTTCGACGATATCGGAAACCGGCTCAAGGCGTTTCGCCTCGGCTCCGGGCTCGCCGCCGACGAGATCGCGGGCAAGCTCGGGATCTCGCGCACCGCGCTCTATCGCTTCGAGAAGGGCGAGCTTGCCAAGATCGAGACGCTGGAGAAGCTCGCCGACCTGCTCGGCGTATCGATTCCGACGCTGCTAGGGGTAGGGGTCGAGTACATCGGTTCCGCGATCGCCTATTTCGAGCGCATGCGCCAGATCGAGGAGAGCTGCGAGCACATCATCGTGCTGGCGGGCCCGATCTCCTATCTGCTCGCCTCCGACCGCTTCGATCAGACCCTCGAGGAGGTCCTGCGCGAGAGCGTTCCGGAGCAGCTTGCGACCCGCAAGCGCGCGCTGGAGCAGGTCGACGAGCTCATGAACGTGCTGCGCCAGCGCAAGGAGAGCTACCGCCGGCGCCAGCCCGGCATCGTCAATCTCATCGCCGCCTCCGAGATGGAGCGCTTTCTGAGCCACGGGCTGGTCGGCCGCCTCGACCTGCCGGCCAAGACCCGCGCGGCGCGCCGCGAATTGGCACGCGCCGAAGCGACGCATTTCACCGCCCTGATGGCCGACGAGCCGATCGGCGTGCAGATCGGCATCGTGCCTGACACGCTGCCGCATGCGAGCTTCCAGATTTTCCGGCAGCCGGACCGGCACGTCCTGGCGCTGAGCCCCTTCCGCCTGGGCGAGGAGCCCAATATCCGGGTCGGCGTCGCCATGATCACCTCGGCGCCGGAAGCGCTGGCGCTGCACGAGAAGATGGCGAAGGAGCTGTGGCAACGCGCGCTGAAGGGCCCGGCCGCGGTGACGTTCATGCGCGATTTGATCAAGCGTCAGGGCCACAGTTCGTAGCCCGGATGAAGCGTAGCGCAATCCGGGAACGGCGTTGCCGGCCGCGACGATAACGATCTGTTAACCATTGGAACCCTTCGCCTCACGACGTGTTGTGGTCTTGATGCGCGGGTTGTTTGTTTGTTCCCGTCGACCGTATCGCAAAAAAAGATTAAAATTGATCGGATTGCGGCTTTGGGCGTGATCGCCCTCGACCGCGCTTTTGTCGCCTCGTCTGATGTATGGAGTAGTCATGGCGCCCCGGGCTTATTGGAAGGGCTATCTGAAGCTGTCCCTGGTTTCCTGCCCCATCGCTCTCTATCCGGCCACCTCGAGCTCGGAGCGGGTCTCCTTCAACCGGATCAACAAGAAGACCGGGAACCGGCTCAAGCAGCAGCAGGTCGATGCGGAGACCGGCGAGCCGGTCGAGAAGGAGGACATCGGCCGCGGCTATGAGACCGGCAAGGGGCAATATCTGCAGGTCGAGGATGACGAGATCGAGAAGATCCGCATCGAGAGCACCCACACGATCGAGATCGACAGTTTCGTGCCGCGCTCGGAGATCGACGACCGCTATCCGGACAGTCCGTATTATGTCGCGCCCACCGACCAGGTCGGGCAGGAGGCGTTCGCGGTCATCCGCGATGCCATCCGGGAGAAGGGACTGGTCGCGCTCGGCCGTGTGGTGGTGTCGCGGCGCGAATACGTGGTCATGCTGGAGGCGTTCGAGAAGGGGCTCCTGGCCACCACGCTGCGCTATGCCTATGAGGTGCGCGAGCCGGCGTCCTATTTCGAGGACATCCCGGACCTGAAACTGCCGGCCGAGATGCGCCAGCTCGCCTCCCATATCCTGGACACCAAGGCGTCCCACTTCGAACCTTCGAAATTCACCGACCACTACGAGACCGCGCTGGTCGAGCTCTTGCGCGCCAAGCAGGCCGGCCGCATCGTCGAGGCGCCCAAGGATGAGCCGGCGCCGCAACGGGTGATCAACCTGATGGATGCGCTGCGCGCCAGCATCGGGGCCGAGACCAAGAAGAAGCCGGCGGCCGCCAGCACCAAGGTCCGCGCCGGCACGGCCGCCAAGAGGAAGGCTGGACGCTGAGCCAGAAGTCCGACCCCGGCGAATTGTCGCTCAAAGGCGGGGTCATCGCCTTCACGGGGCGGCTCGCGTCGATGAAGCGGGCGGAGGCGTTTGCCCTGGTCGTCAAGCACGGCGGACAGCCGCGCGAAGGGGTGACCAAGGACACCCGTGTGCTGATCGTCGGCGAGCTCGGCTGGCCACTGCAGGACGACGGGCGGCCGTCGAACAGCCTGGCCACGGCGAAATCCTATTCCGTCCCGATCGTCAACGAGCGCCGCTTCTTGGAATGGGTCGGCAAGTCGCTGCCGCAGGAGCAGGCCAAGACATATACGCAGCGGCAGCTCGCCGCCCTGAGCAAGCTGCCCGATGACGTGGTCGAGCAGCTCGCCATGTTCGGCTTGATCGAGGCTAGGCAAGGTCTGTTCGGTTTCCGCGATCTTGCCGCCGCCCGCCAGGTGGCGCACCTGCTCGGCTCCGGCACGCCGCTCTCGGTGATCACCAAGAGCCTGCGCGACATCCGCAAATGGCTGCCCGACGCGCGCCTGTCGAACCTGCGCCTGTTCCCGCAATCCTCCGACCGGGTGCTGGTCGAGCAGGTAAAGGGCCGCACCGATTCGAAAGGCCAGTTCGTGCTCGACGTCACTGAGCCGGAGGACACCGCCGATGCAGCTTTCGCGCAGGCGCGATCGGCCGAGGAGGCCGGCGATGCGGCCACAGCCGAAGCCCAATACCGGCGCGTCATGAAGCTCGATCCGAGCGATCCGGCGGCGGGCCTCAACCTCGGCAACCTGCTGCGGGAGCAGAACCGGATGGTGGAGGCGGAGGCCGCCTATCGCTCCGCCGTCAAGGCGGACCCGCGCTTTGCGCCGGCCTGGCACAATCTGGCGGATCTGCTCGACGACGGCGGCCGGCTCGCCGAGGCGGTCGATTGCGAAGAGCGCGCGCTCGATGCCGATCCGGGCTATACCGATGCGGTGTTCAACATGGCGCTGTTCCTGCAGCGTCTGGAGCGGCACGCGCAGGCCGCCCCGATGTGGCGGCGCTACCTCGAGATCGACCGCGAGTCGCCCTGGGCGGAACGCGCCAAGCGAGCGCTGAAATATTGCGAGATCCAGATGGCGAATGTCGCGCCGGTTACGGACACGAGCGCAAAGGACGTGAGCGCGAAGAATGCCTGATGAGATCGCCGTCGAGATCGCTCCCGATCAGAAAGTGACCGCGACCGTCTATCCGGCGGCCAAGCGGGAAGCGGCCGGTATCACATTGATTCTCGGGCACGGCGCCGGCGCCGGGCAGAAAAGCGCCTTCATGGTGAGCTTCGCCACCGCGCTCGCGGCGCGCGGGATCGACACGGTCACGTTCAACTTCCTTTACATGGAGCAGCGCCGCCGGCTGCCGGATTCGAAGGACAAGCTCGAAGCGTGCTATCGGGCGGTGATCGAGACGGTGGCGAGACGCAAGCGCGGCGGCAAGCTGGCGATCGGCGGCAAGTCCATGGGCGGACGCATCGCCTCGCAGGTGGCGGCCGGCGATGCTCCGCAAGTGGCGGGCCTGGTTCTTCTCGGCTATCCGCTGCATCCACCCGGCAAGCCGGATCAGCTGCGCGCCAAGCATCTTTCGGCCATCAAGGCCCCGATGCTGTTCGTGCAAGGTTCGCGCGATACCTTCGGCACGCCCGACGAGCTCGCGCCCATACTCGGGAAGCTCAAGGCGGCCGAGCTGTTCGAGGTGGCGGGCGGCGATCATTCGTTCAAGGTCTTGAAGCGTGCCGGGGTGTCGCAAGAGGACACCTACAAGGCCGTGCAGGAGCGAATCGATCGGTGGCTGCGCCAGACCCTCAGGGCTTGAGGCGCGTCGAGATCAGCCGTGCCCGATCGCAAAAGCCAAGACAAAAGCAAAACCAGCCGCACGGCCCCAAAGGCGCTCGAGAAATACGCGCAGAAGCGCGACTTCGGCCGCACCCCGGAGCCGGGCGTCTCGGTCAAAGCGGGCGCAGACCATGAGTTCGTGGTGCAGATGCATGCCGCGCGTCGGCTGCACTACGATCTGCGGCTCGAGCTCGATGGCGTGCTCAAGAGCTGGGCCGTTACCCGCGGACCGAGCCTGACGCTGGGCGAGAAGCGGCTGGCGGTGCGCACCGAGGATCACCCGGTCGACTATCTGGATTTCGAGGGCAACATTCCCAAGGGCGAATATGGCGGCGGCTCCATGATCGTCTGGGATCGCGGCCGCTGGTTGCCGGAAGGCGATCCGCATTTCGGGCTGCAAAAGGGGCATCTCGCCTTTGTGCTCGATGGCACGCGGCTCAAGGGTCTCTGGCACCTGGTGCGCATCCGGCCTCGCAAGGGGGAGAAAACCGAGCCGTGGCTCCTGATGAAGGCGGAGGATGCGTTTGCCCGCCGTCCGGGCGAGCCCGAGATCACCGAGGAGGAGACCACCTCCTATCTCAGCGGCCGCACCAACCAGGAGCTGGCGGCGGCCGGCGACATACGCGCCGATCACGCGGCCCGCGGCAAGGTGGCCAAGGCGCGCAAGCGCCTGCTGCCCGACCCCGGCAAGGTCGCCGGTGCCCGCAAGAAGCTGTTGCCTGCCTTCCACGAGCCCAGCCTCGCCTCGCCCTGCGAGAAGCCGCCGAGCGGGCCGAATTGGATTCATGAGATCAAGCACAACGGCTACCGGATGCAAGCGCGCATCGACGGCGGCTCGGTCCGGCTGCTGACCCGCAAAGGGCTCGACTGGACGGAACGGTTTGGGAGCATCGCCGCCGCCGTCGAGAAGATTGGTCTTGCGTCCGGGCTCTTGGACGGCGAGGTGGTGGTCGAGGAAGACAATGGCATCACCAGCTTCAACAATTTGCAAGGTGACCTGTCGACCGGCCGGCAGGATCGCTTCCGCTACTTCGTATTCGATCTCATCTATTGCGAGGGCTTCGATCTGACCAAGGCCGTGTTGATCGATCGCAAGAGCCTACTGCAACAGATACTCGCGGGTGTCCCGGCCGGCTCCGCGGTCAGGTTCAGCGAGCACCTGGAGGTGGACGGGCCGACCATGCTGGAGCATTCCTGCCGCTTCGGCCTCGAAGGCATCATCTCCAAGCGCAAGGACCAGCCCTACCGCTCCGGGCGCGGCGAGCATTGGCTCAAATCCAAGTGCATCGACCGGCAGGAATTCGTGCTGCTGGGCTACATTCCCTCGAGCGCGGACAGCCGCTCGGTCGGCGCGCTCGCGCTCGGCTATCACGAAGGCGGGCGGCTGACCTACGCGGGCCGGGTCGGAACCGGGTGGTCGGCCGATCAGGCGCGCTCGCTGCGCGATGAGCTCGAGGCGATCATCGGCAAGAAGCCGCCATTGGCCAATCGGCTGCCGGCCGGCGCCGAGAAGGGCGTGCGCTGGGTCGCGCCGCGTCTCGTCGGCGAGATCGAGTTTCGCGGCTGGACCCAGGACCGCATGCTGCGGGCGGCCTCGTTCAAGGGATTGCGCGAGGACAAGGCGGCCGAGGAGATCGTGCTCGAGACCACGCCGAAAGCCACCAAGGCGCCGGGCGGTCGCGATCTCGCGCGGGTGCGGCTCACCCATCCGGAGCGAATCCTCTGGCCGGAGCCGGGTATTACCAAGCAAGGGCTCGCCGAGTTCTACGCCGAGATCGCCGGCTGGATTCTGCCGCACGTCACCGGCCGTCCGCTCAGCCTGCTGCGCTGCCCGTCCGGCACCGGCGCCAAATGCTTCTTCGCCAAGCATCCCTGGCAGGGCCTGGACGACAGCGTGGGCCGCATCGACGTCGGCGAGAAGGAGCCCATGATGGTGATCGACGACCTTTCCGGCCTGCTCAACATGGTGCAGGCCGGCGTGGTCGAGATCCATCCCTGGGGATCGCGCGTCGCGCAGCTCGAAGAGCCCGACCGGCTGATCTTCGATCTCGATCCCGGCGAGGGCGTGCCCTGGAGCGCCACCATCGCGGCCGCCAACGAGGTGCGCCGCCGGCTTGAGGCTCTCGGCTTGACGAGCTTCCTCAAAACGTCGGGCGGGAAGGGGCTGCACGTGGTGGTTCCGCTCGAGCCACGCGCACCATGGGAGGAGGCCAAGGGTTTCACGGAATCGATCGCTTCGGCCATGGCGGCGGAAGAGCCCGACAAATATGTCGCCACCGTCTCCAAGCGGGCGCGCTCAGGGCGCATCTTCATCGACTATCTGCGCAACGGCCGCGGCGCGACCGCGGTTGCCCCCTACTCGACGCGCTCGCTGCCGCAGGCATCGGTGTCGACCCCGATCGGCTGGGACGAGGTCTCCGAGGGCCTGAAGGCCGACCACTACACGCTCGACAATATCGGGCACCGGCTGCGGTTCCTGAATCGCGATCCGTGGGAGGGGTTCTTCAAGATCAAGCAACGATTGCCGGAGCGGGCGGCGCGCAAGCGGTAGCATTTGTGGGGTCCGCTGAGCTGTCATGCCAGCACGGGAGGGATTCCCGATCTCCGCTCATTCCCGCGCAGGCGGGAATCCAGTTCGTCGTTAAATCATCGGATCAGGCGGCATCCTCGGCGTTGCTGGAGAGCACGAGCGCCTCGCCCGAGCTCTTTCACGCGGACGCACAGCTCACTTTTACGAGAGGACTGGGTCCCCGCCTTCGCGGGGACGAGCGGGACGGTCTGAGTTTTGGTATTTTTCTCACCAGGTTCGTTGGTGCTCAAGGCACGAGCCGCTTGCCCAGATACACCGTTCCGGGCACCGGATTGTGGTAGTAGGCCGGGATCTCCAAAAATCCGCAGCGCTTGTAGAGCGCCAGGGCCTCCGGCATCGTGGGAAGGGTATCGAGCTTCATCTCGGCGTAGCCGAGCGCTTGCGCGGCCTCGATGATGGCGGCCACCAGGGCGCGCCCGATGCCGAGGCCGCGGGCGGCCGGCCGCACATAGAGCCGCTTCATCTCACAGACCGCACTTCCTTCGAGCGGTCGCACCGCGGCGCAGCCGAGCGCTTGGCCATCGGGCGAACAGGCGAGCATCAGCTCGCCGGTCGGCGGCGAATACTTTCCCGGCAGGCTCGCGAGCTCGGCCTCGAAGCCCTGAAAGCTCAGATCGATGCCGAGCCAATCGACATATTCGCGGAACAAGGTCGCGGCCGTGGCGATCTCTTCCGCGTGCCGGCAGTGAACGAGACGGAACCGCGCCATGACCGGTGCAACCATTCAGCGCGCCAGGTTGGAAAGATCGACGCCGTAGCGCGCGGCATTGCGCTGCATGTGGGCCTGCCGCGGCTCGGCCGGCTCGCCGCGCACGCCCGCAGCCAGCATGTCGAGAAAGGTGTGCCAACCCATGGCATTCTGCTTCTCGAACCGCTGGAGCACCGGCAGGTGCGTCAGCGTGAGCGCGACTTCGCCGCCGCGGGGCTCCAGCTCAATCGTCAGATACGATTCCGGATAGGGCGATTCCGTCTCGCCCGGGCTGAACACGTTCCAGCTGTAGGCGAGCCGCCGCGGCGGTCGCCATTGCGTGACGATGCCGCGAACGTGGCCGCCCATGAGGTTCACGGTGCCGCCGGCGCGCGGCTCGATGCCGCCCTCGCCATACCAGCCCGGCAGCTTGCCGGTGTCGGCAAGAAACTCCCAGACCCGCTCGATCGGTCCCGGCAGCAGGCGTTCGAACTGCACCATCGCGACCTTCTTGAGCTGACCATCGGGGCTCATCGCTCCTCCTTTCGGCTTTCGGATGCCTTGGCGGTGAAGATTTCGCGCAAAGCAAGTAAATATGCAAATGAAGGTCGGCCCAAAACCATATGACTCCATTGGCTTTTCGCCGAACCCGTTACCGTCGTGGCCGGCATGGCCCGCGAAGGACACCAACCGCTCGTCCCCGCGGAAGCGGGGACCCAGTTTTTGCCCATTGAAAGTCCATGAAGTTTGGCAAAGTCTGGATTCCCGCGTCCGCGGGAATGAGCGGACGAGGCAGATTCCTTCACACGCAAGGTCGGGCGTTGCCCGCGACAGGCGCGGGCATGACGAGTCAAAAACTGGCCGGCCGAATTTTTTGTGTCGCGGTGTCGGCCGGCGCGACCGTCATTCGTCCTTGGGAACAGGAGACATCCCATGCTTTACGCCATCTTCTGCTACAATGACGAAGACGCGGTCTTCTCCTGGAGCAAGGAGCAG
>DASYFD010000357.1:0-2370 GCA_036498625.1 Xanthobacteraceae bacterium
CGACGCCAAGGGCTGGTTCGCACGTGTCGGCACGACGCTCGACGGCATCATCGGCAAGCGGCGTGACTTCGACTACCTCTCGGAAGATGCAGAAGATCAAGAGCTTCCGCAGCGCGGATTGCGTGGTGGGGGCTTCCGTTACAACGAGGGCAGCCGTGTGGTCGGCTCATTGCTGCTCGGCCTCTATGACGGCTGCTGCATCACGTCGGCTTCACCTCCTCAATCGCCGCGCATGAGAAGAAAGCGCTCACCGCCAGGTTGGAGAAGCTGATCGGTCCGCCGGGATTCACCGGCAACGCGCCGGGCGGCCCGAGCCGCTGGTCGACCGAGCGCTCGGCGAAGTGGCAGCCGCTCAAGCCCAAGCTGGTGTCGGAGGTGCGCTACGATCATTTTACCGGCGAACGGAGTTCCTGCGCTGGCGCCCGGACAAGCGCCCGCAGCAGTGCACCATGGAGCAGGTCGCACAAAAGAAGCGGATCTGGCCAAGCTTTTGCGCTAAGCGAGCCGACAGACCTCGCCGAACGGAACGATCCAGCCGCCGGGGCGTTCCACGCACCGCAAGGAAGCGAGGACAGCTTCATGAACGCGGCCGTGATGCGTCTGGCGCTTCCGCTGGTGGGCTTCCTCATGCTCACCGGCGCGGCGCGGGGCAGCCTCCTGGCCTCCGCGATCGACGCGGTCGGGGTTACGCCGCCGCCGGATGCGCGGGCGCCGACTGCGCTCGAGTTCATCGACGAGGATGGCGTGCCACGGACGCTGGCAGACGTGATGGCGGGCCGTCCCACGCTCTTGATCCTGGCGGACTACACCTGCAAGAGCCTGTGCGGCCCGATCCTGGGTCTGGCAGCTCATGCACTCGGGCAATCGGCTCTCCAGCCGGGGACCGACTACCGGGTGGTCGCCATCGGGCTTGATCCCGACGACCAGCCGTCGGATGCTCGCGCCATGAAGCGCGCTCAGATCGGGGAGGGCAGCGGCTTGGCGAGCGCCACCGCCTTTCTGACGGCGGAGGCAGACGCGCTGGAGCAGATCGAGGCATCGCTCGGTTACCGCTCGGCTTACGATTCCCAGAACGATCAGGTCGCCCATCCGGCCGTTGCATTCGTGCTCACGGGGGACGGCCGCCTCGCCCGCGTGCTGTCGGGCCTTGCTCTCGACCCGGCCGACCTTCGGCAGGCGTTGGTGGAAGCCGGCGAAGGCCGCATCGGCAATCTGGTCGACACGGTGCGGCTCATCTGTTACGGCTTCGATCCGGCGGCCGGCGTCTATACGCTGTCAATTCACCGGCTGCTGCTGCTGCTCTCGCTGCTGAGTATCGCGGCGCTCGCCGCTGCGGTGGGACTGATGTTACGCGAGGAAACGCGCCAGAAGGCGTAGCTCCAAACTACCGCGAGCACGAGCGTGACCGCCGGAATGTCCAGCAACAGCGGCCACCCGCCCGTTTGCGTGCCGGGCATCACTAGCCAGAACGCCTCGACCAACCGCAAGACGAGCATCGCGCTGCAAAGCCACAACAGCGGCCGCTGGCCGTAGCGTACCCGCTCCGACAGAAGCGCAAAGAACGGCAATACGAATTGCCCAAGCATCAAGCCCCACAACACCACCGCCCAGCCGCCCGATGCGCGGCGCAGATACCAAATGACCTCGTCCGGAATGTCGGCCGCCCAGATCACGATGTACTGCATGGCGTGCAGATAGGCCCACAGCAGGATGAGCGATAGCAGGATTTCGCCGTAGCGCCGGGTCGGTTGGCCTCGCCGTAGCGCCATGAAGGCGCCGAAGCCGAAGCCGGCGAGGAGCTGGAAGCTGATGAGCAGCAGGCCGTAAATCGAGGAGTGCATCTGCGGGGTCAGGGATTCCATCCAGTCGATGCCGGCGAACGAGGCGGTGAGCGCGTAGACGATCAAGCCGACGGTGGCGGCTCTCGTCATGCGCTCGGTATCGCCGAAGGCCGCGCATGCCCACAGCGCGAGCGCGGTCCACACCGCGAAGTAGCCGAGGCTACGAATGATGAAGAACCAGGGCGTCAGATAGACTGACTGCAGGACGCCATGATGCTCGCCGGTGGCTGCCCAAGGATAGAGCCAGGACACCGCGGTCAGCACCGGCACGAACAGGAGCCCCATCGCCGGCAATGTCAGGGCGGCCGCCGTCAATGCGTCATGCAGTTCCTCGGTCCAGGCGCCGCGCACCAGATAGGTCACCATCAGCACCGCCAGCGCGCCCATCGGGATCGCGCTCAAGGCCACCGCCGCCGCCAGATAGGACGCCATCATGGTGGAGGGATCGAGCAGGAATCCGACGACGCAGCCCGACAGCCCGAGCAGCATCAGCAACAATCCGGACCGCGGCGTGCTCATCGCGGCGCCT
>DASYFD010000358.1:0-40122 GCA_036498625.1 Xanthobacteraceae bacterium
CGGTGCGGGCGCCGGCGGCGGCCGCCACCACGGCGTCGAAAATGTGCCGGCGCTGCAGCGTCTGCTCGGCAGCCGGAAGCGCCGCCGCATTGGCCTGCGCCACGAAATTGGCGAGCTGGCTGATGACTGTCATGGCGGGAGTGATAGTCGAATTTTCCGGCCCGCGCGATTGCCCTCGTCGACCGTAGCCCGCATGCGATGTGGGACCGTCGGTCCCGGATTACGCAAGCGCTCGGGCTACCGGGCTGCTCCGCGGTGACCCTTCAGGACGACAGCGCCGCGGCCAGCGTCTGGATGTTGTGGCGGAACATGTCGAGATAGGTGGCGGCCGGCCCCTTGGCGTCCGAAAGGGCGTCCGAATAGAGCGTGCCACCGAGCTTGGCGCCGGTCTCGCGCGCGATCTGATCGAGGAGCCGGTGATCGGTGACGTTTTCCAGGAATACGGCGGGCACTTTCTCGGCCTTGATCTGGCGGATGATCTTGGCCACATCCTTGGCCGAGGCCTCGCTGTCGGTGCTTACGCCTTCCGGGGCGATGAACTCCATCCCGTAGGTGGCGCCGAAATAGCCGAACGCATCGTGGGTGGTGATGATCTTGCGGCGCGCCAGCGGCAGCTTGGCTATGTTGTCCCGCACCAGCTTCTCGACCTCGTCGATCTCGGCCAGGAACTTCTTGGCGTTGCTCTCGTACGTGTCCTTGCCGGCCGGATCGGCTGCGATCAAACCGTCGCGGATGTTCTGCACGTAGATCCGGCCATTGGCGAGGCTCTGCCAGGCATGCGGATCGGTGATCTTGTGGGTCGCTCCGTGCTCTTCCTCCTCCATCTGGCGCGTCTTGACGCCTTTGGTCGCCGTCACAACCGTGCCTTTGAACCCGGATGATTTTTCGAGCCGGCTCATCCAGCCCTCGAGGCCGAGGCCATTGACCACCAGGATCGGGGCGGCGGCCAACGTCCTGGTGTCGCCGGGCGTCGGCTCGTAGACGTGGGCGTCGCCATTGGGGCCGACGAAGCTCGTCACCTCCACGTGCTCGCCGCCGACCTGCTTCACCATGTCGCCCAGCACGCTGAAGGAGGTCGCGACCTTGATCCGGTCGGCAGCGCTCGCCGATCCGATCAGCAGCGGCGCCATCAATGCGGCGGCCAGCATCAGCAGACGTTGGCTCATTGGGAGCTCCTCGATTCACGCATCCAGATGTTTGCTGGGCAAAAGCTGCCGCAGCAGGCTGCCGCGCGGACCGACCAGCAGCGAGATCAGATAGGCGAGGCCGCAGGTCAGGATGATTGCCGGACCCGACGGCACATTGGCGTAGTAGGACATCAGCAGGCCGAGCGCGCTCGATCCCAACGCCGCCACGATCGCGACCATGATCAGGTTCGGCACTTCCTCCGCCCAGAACCGCGCCGTGACGGCCGGCAGCAGCATGATGCCCACCGCCATCAGGGTTCCGAGCGCCTGGAACCCGCCCACCAGATTGAGCACCACCAGCACCAGGAAGAGAATGTGCGTCGGGGAGCTGGCGCGGCTCACCGAGCGCAAGAACATCGGATCGAGGCATTCGAGCACCAGCGGCCGGTACATGATGGCGAGCGCCGTCATGGTGACGGTGGCGATCGCCCCGATCAGGATCAGGGCCGGATCGTCCAGCGCCAGCACCGTCCCGAACAGGACGTGCAGCAGGTCGATGCTGCTGCCGCGCACCGATACGATCAGCACGCCCGCCGCCAGCGACACCAGATAGAATGCCGCGAGACTCGCATCCTCGCGCAGCACCGTCGAGCGTGCCACGATGCCGGCCAGGACCGCGACCACGATGCCGGCGATGAGGCCGCCGGCGCTCATCGCGAACAGCGACAGGCCGGCGAGCAGATAGCCGATGGCGGCCCCGGGCAATATCGCATGCGACATCGCATCGCCCATCAGGCTCATGCGGCGAAGCACCAGGAACACGCCGACCGGCGGGGCGCCGAGCGAGAGCGCGAGGCATCCCACCAGGGCGCGGCGCATGAAGGAGAACTCGACGAAAGGCTGCGTCAGGACGTCGATCATGCGATCTTCCGTTGCGCCTCGTGCTCACCGCGCTCGCAGACCGCGGCGTCGGTATCCCAGGCCTCGCACAGCTGGCGGGCCTTGGTGAGGATGTCGGGCGCCAGCACCACGCTCGATTCGCCCCAGGCCACCAGCTCGCGCGCCAGGACCAGGGTGTGCGGAAAATACGCGCGCACCTGATCGAGATCGTGCAGCGCCGCGATGATGGTGCGCCCCTCGCCGTGCCAGCGCAGAATGAGCTCGACCAGATCCTGCACGGTCTTGGTGTCGACCGCCCGGAACGGCTCGTCCAGGAGCACCACCCTTGCGTCCTGCAGCAGCAGGCGCGCGAACAGCACCCGCTGGAACTGTCCGCCCGACAGCGAGCCGACCGAGCGGTGGTCGAAATCCGCGAGGCCGACGGTCGCCAAGGCGTCCAGCACCGCGCGCTTGCCGTTGCGGCCGACGCTGCGCCAGATGCCGATGTCGTGCCACAGTCCCATGGCGACGCAATCGAATACGGAGATCGGGAAGCTGCGGTCGACGTCGTTCTGCTGAGGCAGATAGGCGATGTCGCGCACCTGCACGCCATTCAGATTGACCGACCCACCGAGCGGCCGCAGCTCACCCATGATGCCCTTGAGCAGCGTCGACTTGCCGGCGCCGTTGGGACCTACCAGCGCGAGGAGGTCGCCGGTTCGAATCTCGCCGGTCAGATGATGAACCGCCGGATGGCGCTCGTAGCCGAGCGTCAGATCCTGGAACGAGACTGCGACCGGATTCAATCGTGAGGCGACGGCGATGTTCATGCCAGCGCCCATATGATGGCAACCCAAAGTAAGGCCGCTACGCCGGCCACGAAGGCGAGGCGCGTGAGCACGCTCGCCCCCAGCAGCGAGATCGCCGAGTGCCGGTAATGTTGCGGGTGATCATGATGTCGATGCGGCGCGACCGTGGCGGGGCGCGGTGGGGGGGCGGGCTGGGTCGTGGCCTCGACTTGCGTCACGCCGTTCTCCTCAAAAGCAGCTCGCACCGACCGGCCGGACGAAGCCAGACGACAAGCATGCGTGCGTGTGCATCCCGGCGATCAAACCGGGCGAGCCCCCTCCGAACAATATAACGTAACGCCGGCCGGTCAACCCTTGCCGGCTTCGGCCGGGAGCGAGGGCTCTGGGCAGGGTCGGCAGGGTCTCTATAATGGGCTTCAACGACAAGGGATCATGGGAGGCGGCGATGGGCGTATCGGGGTTCATCGGCATTGTTCGCAACGGCTTGGCATCGCAGAAGCCGCTGGCGCGATGCCTGGCGGGCTTGGCGTGCCTGCTGGCGCTGGGGTTCGGCTCCGCGGCGCGCGCAGAGCCGGGCGCTGATGCCATTTACGGCGTCACTGCGTTCGATGTCGCGGCGGGCTCGGTCGCGCAAGGCGTCGCTCTGCTCAAGCAGTACCGCGACGCGGTGCGCAAGCAGGCCGGAAATTTGGGCGTCGATCTGCTGCAGGAGGCGGGTTGGCCGAACCGGTTCGCCATCTACGAGACCTGGACCGACCAGTCGGCTTACGACCTCAACGAGAAGGCAGCCCATACCGCCGAGCTGCGCGAGAAGCTCAAGCCGATCGCGGGCGCCTCCTTCGACCGGCGCGATTATCACGTCATCAGCGTCGGACCGGCGAAGCCGGCCTCGGCGGGCGCGGTTTACATGCAAGTGCATCTCGACGTCTTTCCGCCCGGGCTGGTGCCGACGCTGGCGGCCGTCAAGCAGGTCGCCGAGGCGGCGCGCAAGGGCGACGGCAATCTGCGCTACGACGTCACCCAATCCGTCAAGGCGCCCTTGAGCCACATGACCTTGTTCGCCGCCTGGCAGAGCCAGCAGGCGTTCGACGCCTATGAAATGTCCGCCTATGGCCGGCGTTTCCGCGCGACCATCGGGCCGCTGCTGGGCTCGCCCTATGACGATCGCCTCTACGTTTCGATCAACTGATTGCCGACCAGAGGAGACTGGCTCATGCGTTCCATTCCGCAGTCGCTGCTCGTGCAGCGCTTCGCTCCGGCCGCCGGCCTCGCGGTCGTACTCGGTATCGCCCTTGCGCCATCCGCGTGGGCGCAGACCCCCGCGCCGGTCTATGCGGTGACCTATCTCGACGTTTCGACCGATTGGGTCGCGCAGGGCACCGGCCTCATCAAGCAATACCGCGAGCTGAGCGCTCGCCAGGCCGGGAATCTGGAATTCTCGGTGATGCAGGAGACCGCCCGGCCCAACCGCTTCGTCATCGTCGAAGGCTGGAAGGACCAGGCTGCATTCGCGGCGCATGAGAAGTCGGCGGATGCCGCGCTGTTCAACTTCACCCTCGAGGCGATCCGCAATAGCCCGCCCAACCAGCATGTGCTGCAGAATTTCGCGACCGCTCCGGCGCGCGCCGCACCGGGCGCCGGCGCGGTGCACATGGTGGAGCACGTCGATTTCCAGCCCGCCTTCGGCACCGCCGCCCCCCCGCTCGTCACCGCGCTGGCGCAGGCGAGCCAGAAGGAGGAGGGGGTGGTCCGCTACGACATCCTGCAGGAGCCGCCGCCGCACGCCAACCACTACACGGTGGTGGCCGAGTGGGCGAGCCGCAGCGCCTACGATCTGCACGAGACCGCCGCCTATACCCGCCAGTTCCGGGCCGCCACCGTGATGCCGGGCCGGGCCAACCTCTACGACCAGCGCCTGTACACGCCCCTGAAGTGAGCCTGGCGCGCCATTTCCTCGCCGCCGGGGCGCCATGCGGTTCCCGGCGGCGCCCTGGGGCACTCTCCGGGCGCAAAGTCCGATTGACAAACGCCGCCCCGTCCCTATTTTCCGCGCAGCAACACCAGACATTGCCCCCGCCGGTGCGCGGACGGCCGGGAGTGCGTCATGAAAGTCCGTAATTCATTGAAATCGCTGCGGAGTCGCCACCGCAACAATCAGCTGGTGCGACGCCGGGGCCGGGTCTACGTGATCAATAAGACCCAACGCCGCTTCAAGGCCCGCCAAGGGTAGGTGTGGCCCGGTTGCTACGCTTCGCCACATTCTTGGGTTTTTGACCAAATTCCAGCTTTGCTGCGCTGCGGTGGGGGGTTACACTCTACCCCCATGAGCACGCGACTCGGTGCGATTCTGCTGCCTGCGATTCTCGCAGCCGCATTCGCCGTGCCGGCGGTCTGGCCGGCTCCCACCCTCGCTCAAACCACCAACCGGCGCTTCCTGGAGCCACCGAGCAATCTGCCGCGGATCCAGGGCAATGTGAACCTGGACCGGCTGTTCGCGGCCCTGAAAGTGGCGCCCGACAACGAAAGCGCCAAATACGTCGAGAATCGTATCTGGGCGCTCTGGATCGCTACCGACAGCGACACCACCACCTTGTTGATGAGCCGCGTCAAGACCGCGGTCGACGCCAAGGATCTCGATCTCGGCATCAAGCTCCTGACCGCCATCATCAACATCAAGCCCGACTACATCGAGGCCTGGAATCGCCGCGCCACCATCTACTACATGAAGAAGGATTTCGACGACTCCCTCTCCGATATCCATGAGGTGCTCAAGCGCGAACCGCGCCATTTCGGAGCATTGTCGGGCTTGGGCATGATCATGCAGGAGGTCGGGGACGACAAGCATGCGTTGGAGGCCTTCCGCCGGGCGCTGGCGGTGCATCCGCATCTGGAGCATATTCCGGATCTGGTCAAGCAATTGACCGAGAAGGTCGAAGGCCGCGATATTTGACGGCATGACCGCCGTCATTGCGGTCGCCGGTCGCGCCTCCCCACGCAATCTCTTTGATTGATTCCGTGACTACTTGTCGTCGCACCAGGAGCTGGGTGCGTCGTAATAATAATACAGACAATCCTCATGCGTGATCTGGCGTCGGCCGAGGACATGCGCCTGCAGGTATGAGATCACGCTGTCGATCTGGGCGGGGGTGAGCAGGCGGGGCGCCGGGTACAGGTTGTCGGGCGCGGCGCCCAGCGGCTGCCCGTAACAGGCCCGCACCGTGTAGGCGCCCGCATCGAAAGACGGCATCCCGGTATCGGGGCGCCCGCAACTGATCGTCTGCTTGAGGGCCTTCCCGTCGAGCCTGCTGCCGCGCAGGTTCGCGCCGGTCGGCATCTCGTCGCGCTGCTTGTCGCCATCCGCAAACGGGCCATGGCAGTCGGCACATCCGGACGATTTCCAAATCTCCAGCCCGGCCTTCACCGGGTCTTCGCTGCGCGCAGGGCCCGCGCCCGCCCAGATGGCGGCCATGGCCAGCCCCAGGATGAGGCTGCGCCGGCGGCGGCCGGTCTTGCGTCCTCTCTTCGGATTTGGCCCGGTCGTCGACATGTCTGTCCCCCCCTGGTTGATTGAAACATTTTTTGGGCCCGCTTGGCGGTGTGCCGAGCGAGCGTCATCGCGCATCGGCGGCTCGAATTGGAGCCGCCGACCGGGCAAGCAAATGCCAATGAATCCGACCGGCCGCAATGGGCAACATGCCGACAGCTTGCGATGGCGGCAAAAATCGGTTTAACGTTCGAGCCTCGGGGCAACGCAGGCCCCCGGTCAGACGGCGGGCTCGTCCAGGCCCTGCCGTCCAAGCTCTGCGCAGCACTCGCGTTTCGAGGTGATTGCGCATGGACCAACCCGCAACGATGCCTCCGGTCACCTTGCGCGCGGCGTTGCGGGTCTGGCTTCGCGTCGCCCTCCTGAGCTTCGGCGGCCCGGCTGGCCAGATCGCGGTGATGCATCGCATCGTGGTCGAGGAGCAGCGCTGGATTTCCGAGCGCCGGTTCCTGCACGCGCTCAACTATTGCATGCTGCTACCCGGCCCGGAGGCGCAGCAGCTCGCGACCTATATCGGCTGGCTGATGCATCGCACCCTGGGCGGCCTCATGGCGGGCGGCCTGTTCGTGGTGCCCGGCATCGTGGCCATCATGGGGCTGAGCTATGTCTATGCGGCATTCGGCAACGTGCCATTGGTGGTCGCGTTGTTCTTCGGCCTCAAGGCGGCCGTGCTCGCCATCGTGCTGGAAGCGGTGTTCCGCATCGGCCGGCGCGCTCTGAAGAACAACGTGTTGCGGGCGCTGGCGGTGGCTGCGTTCATCGGCATCTTCTTTTTCGGCATCCCGTTTCCGATCATCATCCTCGGTGCGGGCCTGATCGGCTTGGCCGGTGCGGCGAGCGGTGCAGAGGTTTTCAAGATCGACGGCGGCCACCGCGCCGGCGGCGGCGAAGGGGTCGCCGAAACGGTGCTGGGAGAGGAGCCTCCTGCCCATGCCCGGCCCAATCTGGCGCGGGCGCTCGCGGTCGCCGCCCTCTGGCTCGCTCTGTGGCTCGTACCCGTGATCGCGCTTCTGGCTACGCTCGGGGCCGACAGCGTGTTCAGCCAGATCGCCGTCTTCTTCAGCAAGATGGCGGTCGTCACTTTCGGGGGCGCCTATGCGGTGCTGGCCTATGTGGCGCAGCAGGCGGTCGAGCATTATGGCTGGCTCAAGCCGGGCGAGATGCTCGATGGCCTGGGCATGGCGGAGACCACCCCCGGGCCGCTCATCATGGTGCTCCAGTTCGTCGGCTTCATGGCCGCCTTCCGGGATGCCGGAGCGCTGCCGCCCATGTTGGCCGGTACGCTCGGCGGCCTGCTCGCCACCTGGGTCACGTTCACGCCGTGCTTTCTGTGGATTTTCGTCGGTGCGCCCTTCATCGAATTGGCGCGCGACAACAAGGCGCTCAACGGCGCCCTATCGGCCATCACCGCCGCAGTGGTGGGCGTCGTGCTCAACCTGGCGATCTGGTTTGCCCTGCATGCGGTGTTCCGGCAGGTGACCCCCGTTCGTGCCTATGGGCTCAAGTTCGACATGCCGATTTTCACGAGCGTGGATCCCTGGGCACTGGCGCTGTCGGCGGCCGCCGTCGTCGCGATCCTGCGTTTCCGGGTGGGCATGATCCCGACCCTTCTCGCCTGCACGGCAGCCGGGGCCGTTCTCTACCTGGCGGGACTTATTTCGTGACGCGCTGAAGGGGGCCGGGGGCAAAGAGTGAGCGAGCGGCTCTCGGCGTTCACAGTTCTTGCGCCGAATCCGAGCCGACGAATGCGATGCGCAGCATGTTGGTCGCGCCGGGCGTGCCGAGCGGCACGCCCGCCACGATGATGACACGCTGGCCGGCCTTGGCGAATCCATCCTTGAAGGCGAGACGGCAGGCGCGTTGCACCATGTCGTCCTGATCGTGGGCATCCTCCGCCACCACGCAATGCACGCCCCACACCAGCGACAGCTTGCGGCCGGTGACCAGATTGGGCGAGATGGCCACGATCGGGGGCTGCGGACGCTCGCGGGCCACCCGCAAGCCGGTGGCGCCGGAACTGGTCCAGCAGATGATGGCGGACAGCTCGAGCGTTTCGGCGATCTGCCGCGCCGCCGCGCTGATCGCGTCGGCGCCGGTCGCCTCCGGCTCGGTCCGTTGCGCGTGGATGATGGTGCGATAGAGCGCGTCGCTCTCCACCTCCTCGGCAATGCGGTTCATGGTGGCGACCGCCTCGACCGGATACTGCCCGGCTGCCGATTCGGCCGACAGCATCACCGCATCGGCGCCTTCGTAGATCGCGGTCGCCACGTCCGACACCTCGGCGCGGGTCGGGACCGGGCTGGTGATCATGGATTCGAGCATCTGGGTCGCCACCACCACCGGCTTGCCGGCGCGGCGGGACATGCGCGTCATCTGCTTTTGCACGCCCGGCACCTTCTCGAGCGGCATCTCGACGCCGAGATCGCCGCGCGCCACCATCAGGGCATCGGACAGGTCCAGGATTTCGGCAAGCCGGGTCACCGCCTGCGGCTTCTCGATCTTTGCCATCACCACGGCGCGGCCGCGGGTGATCTTCTTGGCCTCGGCGATATCCTCCGGACGCTGAATGAACGACAGCGCCACCCAGTCGATGCCGGCATCCAAGGCGGCGTCGAGATCGGAGCGATCCTTCGGGGTCAGGGCGGAGAACGGGATCATGGTGTCCGGCAGGCTCACGCCCTTGCGGTCCGACAATTTGCCGCCAACCTCGACGCGGGTGACGATGTGAGTCTTGTCGACCTCGGTTGCGACCAGGCGCACCTTGCCATCGTCGAGCAGCAGGGCATGGCCCGGCATGGCGGAGGCGAAGATTTCCGGGTGCGGCAGCTCCGCTCGCGTCTCGTCGCCCGGGGCCGGATCCGCATCGAGCGTGAAGGCGGCGCCGTTTTGCAGCATCACCGGTCCGGCCTTGAACCTGCCGACCCGCAGCTTGGGTCCCTGCAGATCGACCAGGATGCCGATCGGTCGCCCGAATTCGGTCTCGACGGCGCGGATCGCCGCCACCAGACCCCGCATATTCTCATGCGTTGTATGGCTCATATTGATTCGAAACACGTCGGCACCGGCGCGGAACAGCTTTGCGATCATGCCGCGCTCGGACGATGCCGGGCCAAGGGTGGCGACGATCTTGGTGCGGCGAAGCCGTCGCATCAGTTCTTGCTTTTCGGAGTTGCCGGCGTCGGCGGCGACCGCACCGTGCCGGCGGGGGCCTGAACCGGCGGCACGCGTGACTGCAGCGGCGTCTTGGGCGCCAGCTCGGCCGGCTCCGTCAGCTGCACCGTCCACGACGGCTGCTCCCCGGTATCGACCTCGAAGAATCCGGTGCGGTCGAAGCCGCGCGCCAGGCATTCGGCGGTGCCTTTGATGGTGAACTCCTTCTCGCGTGTGCACATGAATGCCTGGCCCGACCATTCGCCGCCGTGGTCGTAGTCGATCGCATAGATATAATAAAAACGCGCGACCAGGGCTCCGCGCAGCAGGGTCTCGCAAGTGCGGGCGGAAAGATTCCACCAACCCTCGGTGGTCCAGCCTTCGTTTTCCTTGTAGCCGACCGAGATGCCGACCCGACTGCTCGTATTGTTGCACAGCCGAAAATCCGCAGCCGCCGGATCAGGCATCATAACAAACCGCAGCGCGAGCAGGTGGCCGGCGATCAGCGTGCGCGCGCCCACGAGCCGGGACCGGGGAGTTCCCTTAGCCCTCGGTTGACGTGTCATCGTGCCCACATCGCATCGTGCCCACATCATCGCCGCGCCCGGATATCACGCAAAGCCCTGCGGGCTGTCAACGACGATGGCCCTGAAATCATTGACGTTGGTGAAGGTCGGCCCCGGCTCAAGAAGATCCCCCAGCTTTGCAAAGAATTCGGTCGAATTGTTGTCATTGAGAAGAGCGGCCGGATCGAGGCCGAGCCGGGCGGCGCGGACGAGCGTGCTGGCGTCCACAATGGCGCCTGCCGGGTCGTCGGGCGCCCCGCGGCCGCCGTCGGTGCCGTCGGTGTCGGCCGCCAGCGCCGCCACCCCGGGCACACCTGCGAGCGCGATGGCGAGCGCCAGCGCATATTCCTGATTGGGGCCGCCGCGGCCGCTGCCCCGCACCGTGACGGTCAGCTCGCCGCCCGACAGGATGACGGCGCGGCGGCCCTGCGCCGCGAGCTCCTGCGCCAGCCGGGCATGCGCGGCCGCGATCTCACGCGCCTCGCCCTCGATCCGGGTACCCAACAGCACGCAGTCATAGCCGGCCTTGCGCACCACCGCCTCGGCGTGGCGAAAGACCTCGGCCGGCCGGGTCGCCAGCGCAAAGGAGGTTCCAGCAAAGACGGATTGACCGGGCTTGGGGGTCTCGTTCGCCGGATCGAGGAGGGCGCGGGTCACGGCCTCCGAAGCCGCCACGCGGTAGCGCGTCACGATGGCGCGCGCGTCCGCGAGCGTAGTCGGGTCCGGTATGGTTGGACCGGATCCGATCACCGCCGGATCGTCGTCGGGCACGTCGGAAATGCCGATCGCGACCAGGCGGGCCGGCGCGGCGCGCTCTGCCAGCCGCCCGCCCTTGATGCGGGACAGATGCTTGCGCACCGCATTGATCTCGGAGATCGAGGCCCCGGACGCCAGCAGCGCCCGGGTCATCATCTGCTTTTCGCTGAGCGAGAGGCCTGGCGCCGGCGCGATCCAATTGGCGGATGCGCCACCGGAGATGAGCGCCAGGACCAAGTCGTCGGGGCCGGCGCCGTCGGCCAGGGCGAGCGTCTCGAAGGTCGCCGCGAGCCCGGCGGCGTCGGGGACTGGATGGCCGGCCTCGATCAGCCGCACGAACCGGGTCGGACGTCCGTAACCGTGCCGGGTGACCACCAGGCCGCTCAAGCGATCGGCCGCCAGGCCGACGCGATCGACATAGTGGCGTTCGGCGACCTCGGCCATCGCGCCGGCCGCCTTGCCGGCCCCCAGAATCAGCAATCGTCCGGCCATGGGCGGCGCAGGCAGACAGGGGGCCAGGCAATTGTCCGGATGGGCGGCCGTGACCGCGGCACCGAACAGGTCGACCAGGAATGCGCGAGCAGATGTTGGCAAGGGTCGTTCTTTCGGGGGCACTGTTTGCACGATTCGCCGTGCTGCCCCAAGCCTGCCGGGGGGCGATTTCATCGATCCTGCGCGATCGGGCGCCCGCCGTCGGCATTCACAATTCGGGATCGCGGCTTGCGGTTCCGGCGGCGTCCTGGAAAGCTGGCGGTTCCACGCCTATGTAATCTACTATAAACGCGTAGGACCGGGCGAAGCGGGGTTGTTGCAAAAGGAAAGGTTGCGGTCATGCCGATCGACGAGAAAACCCGCACCGAGCTCGAGGCGGCCGCATTCCGCCGCCTGGTCGAGCATTTGCGTTCGCGCACCGACGTGCAGAATATCGACTTGATGAACTTCGCCGGTTTCTGCCGCAATTGTCTCTCGAACTGGGTAAAGGAGGCCGCCGACCAAAATGGTGTGCCGATGACCAAGGACGAGAGCCGGGAGGCGATCTACGGCATGCCGTTCGAGGAATGGAAAGCCAAGTACCAGAACGAGGCTTCCAAGGCGCAGCTCGCCGCCTTCACGAAGTCCAGCCAAAAACATTGATCTCCACACTTGTTGTGCACGGCTGTGGATGATTTGCCATCGGCCTTGACCCGGGGCCCGCGGATTTCGAACCTCCGCGCTCAACCGAGGAGTCATCGATGGCCACTGCTGCCGCCACCAAAGAAGAAGAGCCGGCGACCCGATTTGCCAAGGATCATCTGAAAGCCTTCGTGGAACGCATCGAGCGGCTGGAGGAAGAGAAGAAGGCGATCGCCGACGATATCCGCGACGTCTATGCGGAGGCCAAGGGCACCGGCTTCGACGTGAAGGCGTTGCGCGCCATCGTGCGCCTGCGCAAGCAGGACGTGGATGAACGCAAGGAGCAGGAGGCAATCCTGGAAACCTATATGCACGCGCTCGGGATGTTGGCTTGAGCCGAGGCGGGATTCGAAAATACGCGAATGGGAAATTTGAGCCTGGCGGTTTGGATCAGGCGATTTTGCCTAGAGCGGTTTCACAGATGGCGGAAAGAGAAACCGCTCCAGCATTTTTGCATTGTCGCATTTTCGGACGGAAAACCGGATTCCACTTTTCCTGAAAATGCTCTAACGCAGCGAAGCCGTGCGGATGCCGAACGTCACGGTCGAGACGAAGACGACAGCGGTGCCGCTGAATTTCCGCGCCGTCATGCCGAGCTGCGGATCGCTGGAGAACGTCATCATGACGGTCGAGGATGGCTTGCGCATGAGGGGCGCGAGGCCGCGATAGTCCGGCACCCCGAAGCTCGACGCGCTCATGAAGTCCTGCGCGCTGGGGCTCACGATCAAGGCCCGCAGCCAGGGCTCGTTGAAGTGATCGCCGGTCTTGCTCGCGCTCGGGGCCGCCGCAGCGGTGGCGGCCGGCGCAGACGGACTGGATGAGATCACCGAAGGCCGGTCGCCGATGCGCTTGACCGCGACCGTGGTGTCGGGCGGAGCGGCCGGGCGGCCGAGGGCGGTGCCCATCGGGGCCGGGCGCGCCTGCGCCATGACGGGCGCGGTCGGATCCGCGTAGGCCAGCGCGCCGGCGCTGCGCGGGTCGCCGCGCTCGGGCAGCGGCCAGGGCGCGAGGCTTGCGGTAAAGCTGGCGGTCGCGTCCGGATCAGCCGATGCCACCACCACCACGGCGGCGGGAGGCGGGGTCGGGATCGAGGCCGGCGGGCGTGGAATGGCGGCATTCGCTTGCGCCGCCGGCGGCGCGGCGACCGGATCGGCCGGGACGTTGCTCCAATAGTCACGCTGATTGATGATTTCATTGGCGGAAGGCGAAGGTCGGGTGACCAGGCTCGCGGCCTGCGCGGGCCGCAGCTGGACCGGCCGGGACTCCGCTGAAGCAACCTCGTAGGTCGCGGGCTGCGGCCGCGACGGCTTGGACTGCGGCAGCGGTACAACGTTCGGCTTGTCGATCTGGGCGGCGGCGAGGCTGATGACCGGGGCCGGGCGCGACGCTGCGGTAGCCGGGACCGCGTCGCGGTCCGGCGCCGTGCGCGTACCGCCGAGCTTGGCGAGAACCGCGGGCTGGCGTCGATTGCCGGCGACCTCGGTGGCTTCGGCGGCAGCATGGAGCGACTGTCCCTGCGCCATCAGGCGCGGCATCTGGTCGGCCGCGATGGCGGGCCAGTGGCGGACATTGCCGGTGTCGAGATGGACGAAAGGCGAGCCGGATGTGGGGTAGAAGCCGACACCGCCGCGCTGCAGATACAAGCCGATGGCACGCAGCTGCTCGAGCGGCACGCCCGGAATGTAGAAGTCCATCGCCTTGCCGAGCGTGTGCTGGCTGAATTTTGCGACCCCGCTCGAGCGCTGGCGCAGCATGGCATTGGTCTGCGGTGACCGGTAGCCGCACACGATCCAGATCGGCTCGGAGGAGCCAACGTCGCGATGCACCTCCCAGACCAGGTCGATGAGGCGCGGATCCATATGGATGGTCTCGTCCCGGCGCCAGTCGCGCAGCTCGTAGTCGAGCTTCTTCAGGGCTTCTTCATCATAGCGGCCATTCACCTTGTAGGTGATGGTGAGGTCTTCCTCGGTATGCATGTGATGAAGCGAGATGGTCCGGGTGTCGCCCTCGGCGGTCGCGTTCTGCAGGCTGTTGCAGCTGATCGCCAGCAGCAAGGCGGCGAAGCCTGCGCAATAGCCGGCGCGAGCCGGAATCGATGACGAACAGATCTTGCGCGCGACGTCAATCGGCACGAGCGATCTCGCCTTCCCGTTAGACAAAACCTCTCACTCGCGGCGAGCGGCCGCGGCGAATAGGCTTAACGCAGTCTTATGGGGAAGGGTTAATGCGGTCTTACCGCGCGCCCCTGTCCCCCCCGATGAGCGAAACGGTAGTGGGGGACTGTGGCGAAAAGTGGCCCTCCGCGCCAAAACCATTGCGGAGTGGATAACAAACCCTGACGGCTGCGCCAGGGCTCGTTAACATTTTGGTAGCCTTAGCGAATCCGGCTAGGCGGGCGACCCACGGGCGGCGGCGGGCCGCCTCCGAAAAGGGCCTGGAAGAATCCGCCGCTCTGCGGCGGCGGCGGCTTTACGGCCCGCCGCGCGCTCGCGGTAGCGCCGTTCGCTGCGTCGCGGTCGTGCTCCTTGGTGGCGACGTCGATCATTCCGCGCTCGGTCCTGATCAGCGCCAGGACCCGGCTATCGAGGCCGTAGACGTCAGGGCGCATGACCAACGCGCCGTCGTCCTCCACATAAGCGGTCTGGTAGGTCAGATGGACCGGAATCGGTGCCGGGAACTGGATGTCCTGCTCCTCATGCCCGAACAAACGGCGGATCCTGTCTTCCGTGTAGCCTTCGTTCGGCCGCTCTATCGAGAGCAGAAGCTGGGCATACTTGACCGGATCCTGCACCCGCATGCAGCCGTGGCTGTAGGCGCGGCGCTCTTCCTTGAACAGGTACTTTTCCGGCGTATCGTGCTGGTAGACATCGAACCGGTTGGGGAAATTGAAGCGCAGGCGTCCGAGCGCATTGCCGTCGCCGGGCGGCTGCGAGATGTGGACGCCGTCCCGGTCCCGGACCACCTTGAGGCCCATCCGCTCGAGCACGGTCGGATCCTGCTCCAGCGCCGGCAGGTATTCGTTCTGCACGATCGACTGCGGCACATTCCAGGTCGGATTGACTGTGATGTATTTCATGGTCTCGGTCAGCAGCGGAGTCGGCATCGCCGGCTTGCCGATCACGATGCGTGTGGTCCACATCATCGACCCGTTGTGCATGAGCCGAAGCGTAAAGTCCGGCAGATTGACCATCACATGGGTCTTGCCGAGGTCGCGCGGGATCCAGCGCCAACGCTCCATGTTGGCGATGATGATGTCCATCTGCTTGTCGCGCGGCGGGCCGTTGAGATCCCGCACGGTTTGCGCATCGAGCGCGCCGGTGACCTTGAGATCGTTGCTGCGCTGGTATTTCTTGACCGCCTCGACCAGCTTGGCGTCGTAATGCAGATCGGCGGCGTCGCCCTTGAGCCCGAGCCGCTCGCGCAATTGCGGAACCCGCGGATCCTCCGTCGGGACCTTGAGGAGCTTGAGCTCGGGGCCGTCGGGAATCTCATGGCCGGTCGCGGCGCCGGACTTGCCCCGCAGCTCCGCGAGTTTGGCCTTGAGGGCCTGGTACCCCTTCTGCGGCGGGCTGAATTCGTTGAGCGTCTTGCCCGCATCGGCAGCATCGGCGAGCTTGGCGAGAACCTCGGCAG
This sequence comes from Xanthobacteraceae bacterium, assembly GCA_036498625.1. Classification (GTDB taxonomy): domain Bacteria; phylum Pseudomonadota; class Alphaproteobacteria; order Rhizobiales; family Xanthobacteraceae; genus VAZQ01. Next base: position 15,638 of record DASYFD010000358.1, read on the forward strand.
TGTCGGGCGGTTGCTGCGGCAGCTCGATGTTCTTGCTGACATTGGCATAGCTGAAGCGGCCGGCCTGAACATGGCGCGCATAGGTGAGAAGCGTTTCGGTGAATTTCAGCTCGGCCTCCGCCTGGGCGTCAGCACTGACCGCCGCGGCAAAATCCGGAATCTTGTAATCGTTCAGGTCGAGGCCGTCGGAATCGGCTGCCCGAATGCGCGCAATGGCGGCCTTGGCGCGATCGCCGATGACGCCCTTCTCGAGCCACAAGGGTGCCTGGTTGCGCTTCTGGTAGAACGCCTCGACAGCGGCATGCTCCTTCTTGTTGACGAAGATCTTGTCGGTCTTGGCCGCCAGCAGATCGCGAATCTTCTCGGCGATGGGCCGATCGGCTGGATCCAGGGATGCGAACGGATCGGGCGCAACGGTCTCGCTTGCAGCCACAGGCGGAGTTGCCGGGGTGACGGCCGCGGGGGCGGCAGCGTCGGCCGGCGGGGCAGGCACTGTCCCGGTCTCCGCCGGGGCGGCGGTCGGCTCGGTAGTGACAATGGCCGTGGGTGTGACGGTCGGTTGAGTCCGGGCGGGCGCCGTGGTGACCTTGGCGGGTTTGTGGACAACGACCGTGCCTCTGGTGGAAGCCGCATCGGCGCCGGTCGCCATGGCCAAAACAAGCGCCATAGCGGTTCCGGCCAGGATGCGGTCATAACGAAGGCCGCGCATTTCAATACTCCCGGTTGCGGAACCATCCTCTTGGACCGAGGTTCCGTCGTTCTCATCCACCCGCGCCCATACGGCCCCGAAATGACTCCAAATCGGGGGCCGAAGCAACAGCGCAGCTGCCATTATTGGCCTGATCGTGGCCGATTTTGGAGGGCTGTCACCCAGTTACAACGCCTTGGCGGCGCTTTGGTTGTCGGCCTCGGGGGCGTCCGCGTCGAATCCTAGCAAATCGAGTTTGCGGTAGAGGGTCGAGCGGCCGATCCGCAATCGACGCGCCACCTCGGACATCTGACCCCGATAATGAGTGATCGCAAAGCGAATCACCTCGGTCTCGATTTCCTCCAGCGGGCGGACCTCCCCGGCCGGGTCGATGAGCTGGAGGGCGGCGGCCGGCAGTCCAAAGGGCGCGATCGAGCCGCCCAGTCCCGCCAGATGCTCTTCCCGCGGCGGAATGGCTGCCGCGAAAGGCGGCGGTGCAATCTTGGGGGCCTCGTCGTCGACGGCGCCGGTGCGTGCCATCTGCGTTGCGATTTGAGGGAACTCACCGACCCCGACCTCGTCGGACTCGGCCAGCACTACCGCTCGGAACACTGCGTTTTCGAGCTGGCGGACATTGCCGGGCCAGCGGTAGGCGGTCAGCAGCCCCAGCGCCTGCGCGCTGATCGTGCTGATGCGCTTGCCTTCCTCGGCCGCGAAGCGGGCGAGGAAATGGCGCACCAGCTCCGCGATATCCTCCGGCCGCTCGGCCAGCGCCGGCACCGTGATCGGAAAGACGTGCAGGCGGTAGAACAGATCCTCGCGGAAGCGTCCCGCTGCCAAATCGGCTGCGAGATCGCGGTTGGTGGCGGAGATGATCCGGGCATCCACCTTGACGGGCTTGCGCGCCCCCACCGGCTCGACCTCGCCCTCCTGGATCGCCCGCAGCAGCTTGACCTGGGCGGCGGCGGGAAGCTCGCCGACCTCGTCTAGGAACAGCGTGCCGCCCGAGGCTTCCACGAATTTTCCGGTATGGCGGTCGGTCGCGCCCGTGAAGGCGCCCTTCTCGTGCCCGAACAGGATGGATTCCACCAGATTGTCCGGGATGGCGCCGCAATTGACCGCCACGAAAGGCTTGGCACGCCGCTCACCCGAGCCGTGGATCGCGCGCGCGATCAGCTCCTTGCCGACCCCCGATTGGCCCGCGATCAGCACCGGAATGGCCGAGGTCGCGGCTTTGCCGGCGGTGTACAGCACCGCCTGCATGCGCGGGCTGCGGGTCACGATGTCGCGGAAGGTGAGGGTGCCGGCGCGACTGTGCTTGATGCGGGCGAGCTCACCCTGCAACGCGCTCGCCACCAGCGCATTGCGCAGCGATACCTGCAGGCGTTCCGGGCTCACCGGCTTGACCACGAAATCGGTCGCACCCGCCCGCATCACCGACACCACGGTATCGATGCCGCCATGGGCGGTCTGCACGATGACGGGGAGCGCGATCCCGGCCTCGCGCATCCGCGCCAGCACCCCCAAGCCGTCGAGGTCCGGCATGACCAGATCGAGCACCACCACATCGATGGGCGGTCCGCCCTGGCCGGTGAGGAAGGCGATCGCGGCGTCGCCGCCCTCGGCGATGAGCGCGTCATAGCCGAAGCGGCCGACCATGGCCTCCAGAAGCCGGCGCTGCACCGGATCGTCGTCGACAATCAGAACACGCTCACTCATCACGCGACCTCGGGGACACCCACGGCTTGTGCCGAAACGGGGCACTGTGACCGATCACGTTTAAGGCCGTGTTAAGTGGGACGGTGGCGCCGCGATCCGCCGCGCGGCCTCGTCGGCGAGGTGCCCGCGACCAAGGCGAGCCGGAGAGTTCATGTGTTTGGAGCATCGCTCTGGCCGGCCCCAGACGTTTTCGGGCGGCAAGGCCTTGCGGCATCGTGAATTGATCGGCCAGTCTGCGGGCCCCATATGGGGGCCGTCCCTCCCGGCGATCCCGCCAAGGCCTCACGGCGCGATCTTTTGCTTCACCGCAACCCACGAATGAGCCCATGCCCGCATCAGCCAAACGCGTCGCTGCCAGGAAACCCGCCGCCAAGAAGCCCGCCAAATCGAAATCCGCTGCCGGTGCCGGCCTCTCCGGCCTGCCGGAATGGAATCTCGCCGACCTCTATGCGGGTCTCGACGATCCGCGCATCGCCCGCGATCTCGATCGCTCCGATGCCGAAAGCCTGGCGTTCGAGGAAACCTACAAGGGCAAGCTCGCCGGCCTCGCCGACAGCCCGCAGGCCGGGCCGGCGCTTACGCAGGCGATCAAGCGCTTTGAGGCGCTCGACGATCTCATCGGCCGGCTCATCTCCTACGCGGGGCTGATTCATGCCGGCGATACGGTCGATCCGGCGCGCGCCAAGTTTTACGGCGACGTGCAGGACCGCATCACTGCCGCCTCGACCCATCTCCTGTTCTTCGTGCTCGAGCTCAATCGGCTCGATGATGGCAAGCTCGAGGCCGCCATGGCGGATCCGGGGCTCGCCCATTACCGGCCGTGGCTGGAGGACATCCGCAAAGAGAAGCCCCATCAGCTCGAAGACCGGATCGAGCAGCTGTTTCACGAGAAATCGGTGACGTCCTATTCGGCCTGGAACCGGCTGTTCGACGAAACTATCGCGGGGCTGCGCTTCAAGGTCGGGTCGAAATCGCTGGCGATCGAGCCGACCCTCAATCTCATGCAGGACGCCGATCCGAAGAACCGCAAGGCCGCGGCGGATGCATTGGCCGAAACCTTCAAAGCCAATGCGCGGCTGTTCACCCTGGTCACCAATACGCTCGCCAAGGACAAGGAGATTTCCGACCGCTGGCGCGGGTTCGTCGACGTGGCGGATGCGCGCCACCTCTCCAACCGTGTCGAGCCCGAGGTGGTGGAGGCGCTGGTCGCCGCGGTGCGGGCCGCCTATCCGCGGCTCTCGCACCGCTATTACGCCTTGAAGGCGCGTTGGTTCGGCAAGAAGATGCTGCCGCACTGGGATCGCAATGCGCCGCTGCCCAAGGTGGCGGCCCGCACCATTGGCTGGGGCGAGGCGCAGGACACCGTGCTCACCGCCTATGGGGCGTTCTCGCCCAAGATGGCGGCGATCGCCGAGCGCTTCTTCGCCAACAATTGGATCGACGCGCCCGTGCGGCCCGGCAAGGCACCCGGCGCCTTTGCGCATCCGACGGTACCATCGGCGCATCCGTATGTGCTGCTCAACTACCAGGGCAAGCCGCGCGACGTGATGACGCTCGCCCACGAGCTCGGTCATGGGGTGCATCAGGTGCTGGCGGCCCCCAATGGCGCCCTGATGGCGCCGACCCCGCTCACGCTCGCCGAGACCGCGAGCGTGTTCGGCGAGATGCTGACGTTCAAGAAGCTGCTCGCCGACACCACCGACAAGAAGCAGCGCAAGGCCATGCTGGCCGCCAAGGTCGAGGACATGATCAATACGGTCGTGCGCCAGATCGCGTTCTACACATTCGAGCGCAAGGTCCACGGCGAGCGCCGATCCGGCGAGCTTACCGCCGAGCGGCTCAATGCGATCTGGCTCGAGGTGCAGGTCGAGAGCCTGGGGCCGGCGATCGATCTGCGTCCCGGCTACGAGACCTTCTGGAGCTACATTCCGCACTTCGTGCATTCGCCGTTCTACGTCTACGCCTATGCGTTCGGAGATTGCCTCGTGAACTCGCTCTATGCGGTCTACGAGCACGCCGCCGCGGGCTTTGCGGAACGCTACCTCGCTATGCTGGCGGCCGGCGGCACCAAGCATCACGCCGAGCTGCTCAAGCCCTTCGGCCTCGACGCCCGCGACCCGGCGTTCTGGCAGGGCGGCTTGAGCGTGATCGAGGGCATGATCGTGGAGCTGGAGGGGTTGTGAGAAATAATACAGTGTAAGCAGTGGCTTGCCGGCGTATTACAGCTGTTGAACGGGCCGGCGCGATATGTTATACAGCTGTGCAACGGCTGCGGCACGGTCGTATAGAATTTGACGGTCAATCGCATGAAAATCGAGATCAAGAAGATCGGCAATTCGGACGGGCTCATTTTGCCCCGCGAACTGATGCAACGCCTCGATCTCAAGCGCGGCCAGCAGCTTCACCTCACCGAGCTGGCGGGCGGTGGTTTCCAGGCGCTCCCGTACGATCCCGATTTCGAGAAGACCATGGATATCGCCGAAGAGATCATGGACGAGTATCGCGACACGCTCGCCGCTTTGGCAAAATGATCGAGCCCCCAAATGACCGAGGCCGCGGAGCCGGCTTGGGTGACCTACGACCAGGTCATCGCCATGCACAGTCGTCAATTGCGCCGGTTCGGCGGAGCGCCTGGGCTGCGCGACGAAGGCATGTTGCGCTCGGCGCTCGAGCGCCCGGCCAACAAATGGCACTACGAGCAAGCCGGGCTGCCTGAGCTCTCGGCCGGCTATGCGTTCGGCCTCGCCAAGAATCACGCCTTCGTGGATGGCAACAAGCGCATCGCGTTCATGACCATGGTGGTGTTCTTGCGCAAGAACGGCGAGCGCTTCGCGCCTGATCCGGCCTTGGCGACCAAGATGATCATTGCGCTCGCGGCCGGCGAGGTGAGCGAGGAAAGCCTCGCCCGCTGGCTGCGCGACAATTGGCCGAAGGCGTGAGCGCCGACGCGGGCGCCACCTTTCGGTATCCGCAACGAAGTCATAAGTCCTCAAACGAGGCCCGGCTCGCGGGCCTGCGAGTTTGCGCATGACCGATCGCGAAGCCAATCGATTCTCCGCCCGCGCGGCCCGCTATGCGCGAGTCGGCGCCAATATGAGCGGCGTGGCCGCGCGCTTTGCCGGCGCGCGCTTCCTCGGCATGGATCTCGACCGCGGCAAGAGCGCGCTCGAGCTTGCGGCCGCGCTCGGCGGCCTCAAGGGCCCGATAATGAAGGTGGCCCAGCTCATCTCCACCATCCCGGACGCGCTGCCGCCCGAATACGCGGCCGAGCTCGCCAAGCTGCAGAGCCAGGCGCCCCCCATGGGCTGGGGCTTCGTCAAGCGGCGCATGATGGCGGAGCTCGGGCCCGACTGGCAGCGCAAATTCGCGGGCTTCGAGCATCATCCGGCCGCGGCCGCTTCGCTCGGGCAGGTGCACCGCGCCCGCGCGCTTGGCGGCGAGGCGCTTGCCTGCAAACTGCAATATCCCGACATGCAGTCGGCGGTCGAAGCCGACCTGCAGCAGCTGCAATGGATTTTCGCCATTCACCGGCGCATGGACCCGGCCATCGACACCACCGAGATCGCCAAGGAGATCGGCGCGCGGATTCGCGAGGAGCTCGATTACCGGCGCGAGCTCAAGCACGCCAAGCTCTACGGCGCGATGCTCGGCGGGATCGACCTCATCCGGGTGCCGCGGCCCTGGCCCGAGCTCTCGACCGGCCGCTTGCTCACGCTCGATTGGCTCGAAGGCAGCCGTCTGCTCGAGCACCGGGACGATGCGCTCGACGCCCGCAATCGGCTCGCCACCGCCATGTTCACTGCCTGGTGGTTTCCGTTTAGCCGCTACGGCGTAATCCACGGCGATCCGCATCTCGGCAATTACACGGTGTTTCAAGACAGCACGGCGCGCGGCTCGGCGCCGGGCGGAATCAATCTCCTCGACTACGGCTGCATCCGCATCTTTCCGCCGAAATTCGTCGGCGGCGTGGTCGATCTCTACCATGGCCTCCTGCACGGCGACGATGCCCTGGTGGTGCATGCCTACGAGACCTGGGGGTTTCGCCGTCTCACGCGTGAATTGATCGACGGCCTCAACATCTGGGCCCGCTTCATCTACGGGCCGCTGCTGGAAGACCGGGTCCGCACACTGGCGGACGGGGTCAAGCCGTCCGACTACGGCCGCCGCCAGGCCTTCCAGGTGCACCGGGCGCTGAAGGAAAAGGGGCCGGTGCAGGTCCCGCGCGAATTCGTCTTCATGGACCGCGCCGCCGTCGGTCTCGGTGGTGTCTTCCTCCACCTGGGCGCCGAGCTCAATTTCTACCGGCTGTTCAACGAGGCGATCGAGGATTTCTCCATCGCCCGCGTTACCGAGCGGCAGAACGCGGCGCTCGCGGCGGCGGGGCTCGAGCCGAGCAGCAGTCCGTAGCGCCCGTCGAGCCGATACGTGCGGCCGTTGCCCTCCGGTGGCAATTGCCCTCCCGAGGCAATTGCGGTAAGTCCCGACCGCTGGGTAACCGCACAAGCTCGAGCTGGAGGATGGGATGGCCGATCACGGCACAGTCGAATACGCGACCGCGACAGGCAACGATTTGGCGGCCCATGAGGGCACCTATGAGATGTTTGTCCATATGGCCACGGTCGGCACCCTGCATGTCATCAACATCGTGATCGGGCTTGCGATCGGAGCGGTGGCGGGTCACTGGGGGGTCGCTGCCTGCGTCATCATCCTGGCATCCCTGATCGCGTTGCGCGGCCTCATGAGCGGGGCGCGGGCGCCCATCGCGGTGATGACCGTGGTGTCCCTGCTGGCGCTCGCCGTCACGGCTTGAAGCCCAAGCGCAGTCCGGCACGAACAATCTGCAACCGGTTGCCATCCTTGAGGAGAGGGTCGAATGCGCATTGCGGTAGCGCGTGAAGCCGATCCCGCCGAAGACCGGGTCGCCGCGACCCCGGAAACGGTCAAGAAGATGCTGGGGCTCGGTGCCGAGGTCGCGGTGGAGCCGGGCGCGGGGATCAAGTCCGGCATCCCGGATGCGGATTTCACCGCCGCCGGCGCGACTGTAACACCGGATGCCGTCAAGAGCGCCGATGTGGTGCTGCGCGTGCGCCGGCCGAACGCTTCCGAGCTCGCCTCGTGCAAGAAGGGCGCGCTCGTCATCGCCATCATGGACCCCTATGGCAACGAGGCTGCCCTCAAGGCCATGGCGGATGCCGGCGTGACCGCCTTCGCCATGGAGCTGATGCCGCGCATTACCCGCGCGCAGGTGATGGACGTGCTCTCGAGCCAGGCCAATCTGGCCGGCTACCGCGCCGTGATCGATGCCGCCGCCGAATATGGCCGCGCCTTGCCCATGATGATGACGGCGGCCGGCACCATTCCGGCCGCCAAGGTCTTCGTCATGGGGGCGGGCGTCGCCGGCCTGCAGGCGATCGCCACCGCGCGCCGGCTCGGCGCCATCGTCACCGCGACCGATGTGCGGCCGGCCGCCAAGGAGCAGGTCGAGAGTCTGGGGGCCAAGTTCATCGCGGTCGAGGACGAGGAATTCAAGCAGGCCGAGACCAAGGCCGGCTACGCCAAGGAGATGTCCAAGGAGTATCAGGCCAAGCAGGCCGCCCTGGTGGCCGAGCACGTCAAGAAGCAGGACATCGTGATCACGACCGCGCTCATCCCGGGCCGTCCGGCGCCCCGCCTCGTCTCCAAGGACATGGTCCTGTCCATGCGGCCGGGCTCGGTGATCATCGATCTCGCGGTCGAGCGCGGCGGCAATTGCGAATTGGCCAAGCCCGGCGAGGTGATCGAGACCAACGGGGTCAAGATCGTCGGCCATCTCAATGTGGCGGGCCGCATCGCGGCCTCGGCCTCCAGCCTCTACGCCAAGAACCTCTATGCGTTCCTGGAGATCCTGGTGGACAAGCCATCGAAGGCCTTGGCGGTGAAATGGGACGACGAGATCGTCAAGGCCACCGTGCTGACCCGCGACGGCGGCGTCGTCCATCCGAGCTTCGCGCCCAAGAGCGCTGCCTAGTGAGCGCTGCCTTGGTGAGTGCTGCAATGTGCGTGCTGTGTGTTCAAAGCAGGCGGGGTGAGCGGCGTTAAGGCCTGCGGCGTGGTGCTCGGGCGGTGGCTCCCGGGCATCGGGTGACTTTTCCGGCATTGAGGAGATTCGAGCATGCTGACGTTGATCCCGCCGGCCGGCCTCGCGGGCGCCGGCTCCCATGACATCGTGCTGGCCCAGCTCGACATCATCGCGGCTGCGGGCGGTGCCGGCGCCCATGCAGCGACCGGCGGGGCCGTCGATCCGTTCGTGTTCCGGCTCTCGATTTTCGTGCTGGCGGTATGCGTGGGCTATTACGTGGTGTGGTCGGTGACGCCGGCCTTGCACACGCCGTTGATGTCGGTGACCAACGCGATCTCCTCGGTGATCGTGGTGGGGGCGCTCCTGGCGGTCGGGGTCGCGCTCGTGGGCGACGATTCGGGTCCGATCCTGGCGCGCGTATTGGGCTTCGTCGCGCTGGTGTTCGCCTCGGTCAATATTTTCGGCGGCTTCCTGGTCACCCAGCGCATGCTGGCCATGTACCAGAAGAAGAAATAAGGAGCGCGCTTCCGTGAACGCCAATCTCGCCGCGGTGCTCTATCTGGTCGCCGGGGTCCTTTTCATTCTCGCGCTGCGCGGCCTGTCCAACCCGGCATCGAGCCGGCTCGGCAATCTGTTCGGCATGGTCGGCATGGCGATCGCCATCGTGACGACGCTTGCCGCGCATCCGCCGGCGAGCCTTGTCGCCGGGGTGCTGGTGGTGCTCGGCATGGCGCTCGGCGGCGGCATCGGGGCGGTGATCGCGCGCCGCGTGCCGATGACGTCGATGCCGGAGCTGGTCGCCGCTTTCCATTCGCTGGTCGGCATGGCGGCGGTTCTGGTCGCAGCCGGCGCCCTCTATGCGCCGAGCGCATTCGACATCGGGGTGGTCGGGGCGATCCATGGCGCCAGCCTGGTCGAGATGTCGCTTGGCGTCGCCATCGGAGCCATCACCTTCACGGGCTCGGTGATCGCCTTCGCGAAGTTGTCCGGGCGCATGAGCGGCGCCTCGATCATCCTGCCGGCCCGCCATGCCGTGAATATCGGGCTCGCCGTCCTGCTGGTCGTCCTCATCGCCTATTTCGTGAACACCGAGAGCCATCTCGCCTTCTGGGCCCTGACCTTGACGGCGTTCCTGATCGGCGGGCTCCTCATCATCCCGATCGGCGGCGCCGACATGCCGGTCGTGATCTCGATGCTCAATTCCTACTCCGGCTGGGCGGCGGCCGGCATCGGCTTCACGCTGGGAAATTCCGCGCTCATCATCACCGGCGCGCTGGTGGGCTCGTCGGGCGCGATCCTGTCCTACATCATGTGCAAGGGCATGAACCGCAGCTTCGTCTCGGTGATCCTCGGCGGCTTCGGCGGCGAGGTGGCGGGACCGGCGGCCGGTGCCGAGCAGCGGCCCGTGAAGCAGGGTTCCGCCGACGACGCCGCCTTTATCATGAAGAACGCCGGCAAGGTCATCATCGTGCCGGGCTACGGCATGGCGGTGGCGCAGGCGCAGCACGCGTTGCGCGAGATGGCCGACAAGCTCAAGGCCGAGGGCGTCGAGGTGAAATACGCCATCCATCCGGTGGCGGGCCGCATGCCCGGCCACATGAACGTGCTGCTGGCCGAGGCCAATGTGCCCTATGACGAGGTGTTCGAGCTCGAGGACATCAATTCGGAATTCGCCCAGGCCGACGTCGCCTACGTGATCGGCGCCAATGACGTGACCAACCCGTCCGCCAAGGAAGACCCGCAGTCGCCGATCTTCGGCATGCCGGTGTTGGAAGTGTGGAAAGCCGGCACCGTGATGTTCTCGAAGCGCTCGCTCTCCTCGGGCTATGCCGGCATCGACAACACCCTGTTCTACCGCGACAACACCATGATGCTGTTCGGCGACGCCAAGAAGATGACCGAGCAGATCGTCAAGGCGCTGTGAGATTTGTCGGGCCGGCCACGCTCGTCAGACAAGCCGATAGATGTTCCAGAGCGCGGAGCCCGACACCACATGGGGTTCCAGGTCCTTGCCCCATTGCCGGTGGGCTTCGATCTGTCCAATCGACTCGAAGAATCGCTCGAGCTGGGCAAGGCTTTCGACGGTATGATCGGCCTCCACCGTCGCTTCGCGCGCGCCGATCGAGCCGGTCAAGATTTTGAAATCCATTTTGTCGGTGCCGGCTTTGTTGCCGATCTCGCGCTCCCATTTGCGCAGCAGGTCGATCACCGTTTGCTTTTGCCCGAAGCGGGCATCGATTTGCCAGCGTGCAATGAACATGTCCTTCTCCTCTGTCTGCGGTGGGTCTGAGGCGCGATCGGGCTGACCGCGCTCCAATCAACAACCACTATTCATCCCAGGCCTGGACGACGGTCTGGTGCGCGATCTTGCCGCTCTTGAGCTCGATCACCGCCAGGCAGAAGACCTTGGCCCCGTCCGGGTAGGTGCAGGCTTGCGTAAAGGCGAGCCGGTTACCCTCGGCGATGCTGGTGTCCACCTTGTGGGTCATCGCGCGGCTGCAGATGTCGTCCCAGAACGTGCCGATGGCTGATCTGCCCTTGACCTCGCGCGGTTTGCTCGGCGGATTGTTGCGGTCGATGACGCGCAGCACGGCGTCGTCGGCATAAAAGCTGGCAAGCATGCGTCCGTCGCGGCCTTCGATGGCGTGTTTGATGGCTGCAGCGGTAACCGAGTCGGTTTTGGTCGGCATTGCATCCTCCTGGGGTTTGTCCCGCCCCCGGTCGAGGGCGGGAATGCCGCGTGATCCTGCTTAGACGCCTATTGCGAACGGCTGGCAGCCTTGGCCTTGTCGGCGGCCAGACCCAGCACAGTGTCGGTCTCCCGCTTGAAGCCGCCGAGGTCGACCTGCATTCCGTTGAGCACGGTGCTCCAATGTCGCACGACCGCCGCCATGGCGACGGCCTCCCGGATCTCCTCATCGCTCGCACCGTTCGCCTTGGCGGCGGCGGTGTGGAAATAAATGCAATATTGGCACGGGATCTGGGCTGCCACCGCCAACCCGATCAGCTCCTTGGTCTTGCCGCCGAGCTGCGTTTTGGGATTGAGCTGAAGGGCCTTCATTTCCGCCCACGCGCCCGCGATTGCGGTATCCGGCAATTGCTTGAAGAAGCTCGGCACCGAGCCGAGCGTCTGCTCGATATCGCGATAGATGGCCTGGCTTTGGGTGTCTTGCGCCGAGGCCGGCTGGGCAAGCGCCGTGAGCACGCCAAACACGACCGCGGTTGCGAAAGTGAGGAGGTGAGGGGCTGAATTGCGCATGCGTTTTCTCCTGGTTCGGTGGACCAACGAACCCGACCTCCGCCGCGCGATTGGCATTTGCATGTTCGCCTCCAACCGGACGTCGATCACCGGATCGGGGATCGTCAACGGCGATCATCGGGCAAACGATCTTGTGGCGCTTCCCCCAAACGGACCATGACGCGAATGGTCCGATCGGGCTAAGGCGGCTCAGGCGCCCTCAAGCGTCCTGCGGGCGGCCGACCAGCGCAGCCGCAGCCGCACGCGTCGGCAGGTCGAGCTTCAGCAAGATGTTCGCGACATGCCGCTTCACCGTATGCTCGCTCAAGCGCAAACGCTGCGCGATCGAGCCGTTGCTGCGGCCCTCGGCGACGAGCGCCAGCACCTCGCGTTCGCGCGCGGTCAGCGCTTCCAGGTTCGGGGCCCGGGCGGCGCGAGTGTGCGGTTCGAGGTGCTGTTCCACCATGACGGCCAGGAGTTTCAGCGGGCTGCCCATTCCTTCGATCGCTTCGCTCCCGCGCTCGACGAAATGCAAGCCCGAACCTGCAATCAGCTCGTTGACGACGCCCGAGACCAGCACCTGGCCGCCGGTGGCGCAGGCCGCAACTCGCTCAGTCACGTGCAGGGCGAGGCCCGCAACCGATCCGTCACGGATATCGACCTCGCCGACATGCACGCCGGCGGCGAGCGGAAGCTCGAGCTTTTTTGCCGCGTCCTGCAGCGCCAGGGCGCATCGGACCGCGCGCGAGCTTCCATCGAAGTGGGCCTTGATCTCGTCGCCGCCCGTCCCGATCAGGCGGCCGGCGTGACGCGCGACGGCATCCGCCGCCGCTTCGCGCAGGCGATCGATGCGCTCCTTCCAAAGGCGGTCGCCGAGCCGGGCGGCGAGCCGTTCCGGCGTCACCAGCCGCGCGACCAGGAGCGTGGCGAGAACCCGTTCATGGCCCACCGTGGGCCGCTCGCCGGTCAGGAATTCCTCGACCTCGTCGGCGATACGATCCACATCGCCGGTCCAGATCGGGTGATCGCGCCCGGGAAGCTCGACGAAGCGCGCGCCTGCGATCTTTTGGGCGAGATAGCGGCCGCCCGCGATCGCGACCCGCGCATCATCGGTTCGATGCAGGACCAGGGTGGGAGCGCGAATGGCGGATAGCACATGGCGAATGTCGATCTGCGCGTTCATGCGGCCGAGCGCGATCGCGGCCGTCGGACTGATCGACAACCGTTCGAAGCGCGACCACCACGCCTTGAAACGGGCGTCGTCGAAACGGCCGGGAGCGAAATGATGAAGGGTGGCGCCGCTCCCCCAGGAGTTCTCGACATGACTCGTGAAGGTCGCGAGCGCCTCAGGCCCCATGACCCAGGTGTGGAAGTGGGCGTAGCCGCCGTAGAGCACCAGCGCGCGCATACGCTGCGGTTGGGCGGCGGCAAGCAGGATCGAGATGGCGGCACCCTCCGATGCTCCGAGCAGCGCAGCTCGTCCACTGCCGGCGGCGTCCATGACCGCCAGCACATCGTCCATGTGCGTCTGCAGGCTCGGCGGATCATGGCCGTCGATCCGGTCGCTTAATCCGGTCCCCCGCTTGTCGAGCAGGATCAGCCGCGTGAAGCCAGCAAGGCGGTGAAGCAGGCGGCTGAAACCTGCCTCCTCCCAGTGAACGTCGAGATTCGAGATGCAGCCAGGGACGAAGACGAGGTCAAGCGGGCCTTGGCCAACCACCTGATAGGCAATCCGGACCTCGCCGCTCTTGGCATATCGGGTCTCGGGCAACGGCATGAACCCCATCCCAGAATTGCGCCGGGAGCGTACCACATGGTCTCCCCGGTGACGCGGTGCCGACACGGCCCATCGGCGGCCTGTCGATATCGTCCGCGTTCGAGCGGCTTGGCCGCCGGTCCAAACAGCGCGCAAGCGTCGTGATCCCTCCAGGTCACTGAATCCTGTCATGCAGGCATGCTATTGAGTCGTCCATGGCACTGCTGAAATGGACGCTGATCGTCTTGCTGGTCGGATATGTCGGGGTGGTGGCGCTGCTCTATTTCGTGCAGCGCGCGCTCATGTATTTCCCCGACACCATGCGCACGCCGCCCGCCGCCGCCGGGCTGCCGGAGGCGCAGGAAATCCTGCTCGATACCGCTGATGGCGAACGGGTGATCGTGTGGCATCTGCCGCCGCGCGGCGACCGGCCGGTCGTGCTCTATCTGCATGGCAATGGCGGCGCCCTGAGCCACCGGGCCGAGCGCTTCCGTGCGCTCACCGCCGACGGCACCGGGTTGGTCGCCGTCGACTATCGGGGCTACGGCGGATCGACCGGGGACCCGACCGAAGCCGGCCTCGCGATCGACGCCGAGACCGCCCATGCGTTCGCGGCCGAGCGCTATCCGGCCGCCCGCATCGCGGTCTGGGGCGAATCGCTGGGCACCGGGGTGGCGACAGCGCTGGCGGCCGAGCGGCCCATCGGCCGCCTCGTGCTCGAAGCTCCGTTCACCTCGGCGGTCGATCTGGCGGCCCGGCGCTATCCGTTCGTGCCGGTGCGCTGGCTCATGAAGGACCAGTTTCGCTCGGACCTGCACATCGCCGCGGTGGCGGTGCCGCTGCTCGTGCTGCACGGCGCCCGCGACCCGATCGTGCCGATCGAATACGGCGAGCGGCTATTCGGGCTCGCCCACGAACCCAAGCGCTTCGTGCGCTTTGCGCAAGGCGAGCACGAGGATCTCGACCGGTTCGGCGCGCTGGCGACGGTCAAGACCTTCCTGGATGATCGCTTCGATTGAAATCCAAGGCCCGTCATTGCCGGGCCTGATCGCGGTCGCGGTCAACCCTCGGCGCGGTCGCGGCGCGGCCCTCGGGTCGGGGTGCCGGTGGTGACCGGCTTGGGCTTCATGGGCACCAGGCCCTCGCGCTGGGCGCGCTTGCGGGCGAGCTTGCGGGCGCGGCGGACCGCTTCCGCCTTTTCCCTGGCCCTCTTTTCGGAGGGCTTCTCGTAATGGCCGCGCAGCTTCATTTCGCGGAAGATGCCCTCGCGCTGCATTTTCTTCTTCAGCACCTTGAGGGCCTGGTCGACATTGTTGTCACGGACGAGAATTTGCACGCGGTCGTCTCCAATGGATGGGTGTAAGTTGAATGCGGCCACTCGGTCCGTCGCCGGAGCCAGCCGCGGTTTGGCGCGGGCCTGTAGCAGAAAGGCGTCAAACTGTCCACCACAGGTGGAGGGCGGACCAGGCGCAGATGCAGCCGTGGGTCATTTGCGGACACGATTCCACACGGCTCCCTGGGCCGAAATTGACCCCCTGCGAGGGCCGGTTATCCTCGTGGCGCGCGGCGATTCGAAGGGCAGGCAGAATGCCGAAAGGTGACGCGAGCAAGCACCGGGTCAAGTCGCGCCCGGCTCCCGCGCGTGCGGCGGCGGAGCGCGACCGGGCGCGGCCGGCGGCCGTGCCGGCCGAGCCGCCGCGACGGCCGTCGCGTTCGGTGGCGATGCGCCTGGCCGAGGAGGTCGAGCGCCTCGAGCTCGAGCTCGCGGCCGCCCGCAGCCGCATGGCGGCGCTGGAAACGCGCGCCGAGATCGATCCGCTCACCGACCTGGTCAACCGGCGCGGCCTCGAGCGCGAATTGAAGCGCGCGCTTGCCTATGTGAAACGCTACGCAACCAGCGCGGTCCTGGTTTACCTCGATCTCGACGGCTTCAAATCGATCAACGACCGCCATGGCCACGCGGCCGGCGATGCGGTGCTCAAGGCGATCGCCATGGTGCTCACCCGCCAGGTGCGCGCCTCCGATCTGGTGGCGCGGCTCGGCGGCGACGAATTCGTCGTGCTGTTGTGGAATCTCGATGCCGCGGATGCGCAGACCAAGGCGCGCTCGCTGGAAGCGGCGGTCAGCCGCATGACGGCGCCCCATGGGGACGCGACGCTCTCGGTCGGCGCCTCGGCCGGCAGCGCCATGCTGTTGCCGCTCGATACACCGGCGAGCGTGCTCGAGCGGGCGGATCGCGCCATGTACAGCCGCAAGACCAGCCGCCGCGACGCCCTCGCGGCCGTATCCGCGGCCGCCGCCGATCCGCGCTGACGGCCCGGCTTCGCCGGGCCCAAATGGCCCGGCGCGCGCGATCTGCCACATTCGCGCCCGGCCCTGAATCGGATAGGTTGCCGGCAAGATTGGCCCTTTCGCCCCGAGGAGGGATGAATGTTGAGAGGTCTTGTTTTGCTGGTCGCGACCGGCTCCCTGCTGGCGGTGCCGGCCGCGGCCCAGCCGGATGTCGCCGCCACCTATCCGAACCGGAGCGTGCGGGTCATCGTCACCGTGCCGGCCGGCGGCGGGGTCGACAGCGTGACCAGGATCTTCGCCGACAAGCTCCAGCGCCGCCTCGGGCAGTCGTTCGTGATCGAGAACCAGGGCGGTGCCGGCGGCAATGTCGGCGCCTCTACGGTCTCCGGGGCGATGCCCGACGGCTACACCCTCATGTCCTCGCAGCCGGCGCCGCTCACCACCAATATCGCGCTCTACAAGAAGCTCAGCTTCGATCCGGCCGCGCTCGAGCCGGTGGTGATCATGTCGCGCTTTCCCAATGTCCTGCTGGTGCGCAAGGATTTTCCGGCCAAGACGGCGGCGGAGTTCATCGCCTATGCCAAGGCCAATCCGGGCAAGCTGAACTATGGGTCGCAAGGCATCGGCACGACCTCGCATTTGACCACCGAGCTGTTCATGTCGCTCACCGGGACCAAGATGGTCCATGTGCCCTACAAGGGCACGGCACCCGCTCTCAACGATCTCATTGCGGGGCAGGTCGACTTCATCTTCATGGAGCTCTCGTCGGCCGTGCGGCTGCACCAGGGTGGCAATGCCAGAATTCTCGCCATCGCCACTGACAAGCGCCTCGAATCGCTGCCCGAGATTCCGACCATGATCGAGGCCGGGGTGCCGAATTTCGTGTCCGACACCTGGAATGCGCTGAGCGCGCCGCCCAAGACGCCGGCCCCGATCATCGGCAAGCTCAATCAGGCGGTGAACGAGATCATCGCGGCGCCCGAGACCCGGCAGAGATTCGAGGAGCTCAATCTGCTGCCGGCCGGCGGCAGCCCGGCCGACATGGCGAAATTCGTGAAGGCGGAAACCGCACGCTGGACCGAGGTCATCCGCCGGGCCGGAATTCAGCCGGAGTGAAGCGGCCCGCCATCATGCAATGATGTCGGGCGTGAGCTGGTCCTCGATGAATGAAATACGGTCGCGCAAATACAGCTTGCGCTTCTTCAGCCGCTGGATCTGAAGCAGGTCCGACCCCGGTGCGTCCTGCAGCGCCAGGATGGCGGCGTCGAGGTCGCGATGCTCCTCGTGCAGGCGCGCCAATTGCTCCCGCAAGTCGCTTTCTTCCTCTTTGGTCATTGCCACCGCTGGTTTGCGGGCAGGCCGGCCACATCCCCACCAGCGCCCAATCCAAAACTATCCCGCTTTGGCGCGTTGCGTTCAAGCCAGGATAGGGCGCCGGTGGGGCAAATCGTCATTGCTGCAATGCACAATCGAAAACCGGGGTCGACTTGCATTCTGGGTGATGTAGACTTTGCGGGTCACTTTTTGACATGAGGAGAAATCTCGCATGTCCATTCAGACGCACCTTGCGGAGCTCGAAAGACGGCACCAGGCGCTGGAGCAGGAAATAAATGAAGCGCAAACGCATCCTGCGACCGACGATCTGAGGCTTGCCGAGCTTAAGCGCCGCAAGTTGCAGGTGAAGGACGAGATCGTGCGCCTGCAGCAGGACGCCAGCGTTCATTAAGGCGCGCTGATTCTTTGTGTGCGAGCGTCTGGCTGACGCCCCGGGGCGGGGCGTCAGAAGTTGTTTTTTTGTTTCGAATCAACCGAAGCGCAGTTTCGCTCCGGCTCCCGATTATCACGAGCGCGTGAACGGCTCGGGGGCTGCCGGGCCGATTGGCAGCCACTGGGCAACGAGCCACGCCGCTCAAGTGAACTGCGACCTGAACACCGCCTTGATGTTGGCAAGCCGCGCCTCGAGCCGGGTTGCCGTCGCCTCCTGGCCGAGGCGGCGGGCGAGGCCGATCGCGTCGTACAACGCCTCCTTGGTGTCGCTGTAGAGCGCCGTCGCATTGTGGCTGCGGGTGCAGTCGTACATCTGATCGTAGGTCTTCTCGGCCAGCGCCTCGAGCCAGGCCAAACGCTGCTCGTCGGTCATCGCCGGGGTGGGATCGTGGTCGGCCGGCATGCGGAGTCCTCCGGTAGCGGCGGTTGTGCCTCGCGGCAGGGTCTCCACGCTGCCGCTCGCGCCAAATCAAAGCGCAGCCGCGGCGCCAGCGCCAGTCGTGATTGCGCGTGGCCGATCACCGCCCGTTCGTCCAAGCGAGCTTGCAATGCCGGCTTGCAAAAGCACCCCCGCGGATCACAATTTCCGCGGATCCAGATCGGGAGCCCCGCATGGAAGCCCGCACCAGCCGCTACCATGAAGCCTATGCGCGCTGGCAGCGCGACCCGCAGGGCTTCTGGGCGCAAGCCGCCCGTGACATCGATTGGTTCGAGCCCGCCGCCCGCGTGTTCGATCCGCAAGCCGGGGTCTACGGCCGCTGGTTCGCCGGCGCGGTCTGCAACACCTGCTGGAATGCGGTCGACCGTCATGTCCGTGACGGGCGCGGCAGCCAGCCGGCCATCATCTACGATTCGCCGCTCGCCGGCGCCAAGCGCACCATCACCTATGACCGGCTGCTCACCGAGACGCAGGTGCTGGCCGCCGTATTGCGCGACCTCGGGGTCCAGCAAGGCGACCGCGTCATCCTCTACATGCCGATGGTGCCGGAAGCGGTGATCGCCATGCTGGCCTGCGCCCGCATCGGCGCGGTGCATTCGGTCGTGTTCGGCGGCTTTGCGGCGAGCGAGCTCGCGACCCGCATCGACGACGCCAAGCCGAAGGTCATCCTGTCGGCGAGCTGCGGGCTCGAGCCCGGGCGGATGGTCCACTACAAGCCGCTGCTCGACCAGGCGCTGGCGCTCGCGCACGCGAAGCCGGCGGCCTGCCTCATCCTGCAGCGACCGCAGGCGCAGGCCGAGCTGACGGCAGGCCGCGACCACGACTGGGCGGCGTTGCGCGATCAGGCGATCGTGTTCGCCAAGTCGGTGTGGGACTGCGTGCCGCTCGCCGCCACCGACCCGCTCTACATCCTCTACACATCGGGCACCACCGGCCGGCCCAAGGGCGTGGTGCGCGACAACGGCGGCCACATGGTGGCGCTCAAATGGTCGATGCAAAATCTGTACGGGATCGCGCCGGGCGAGACCTTCTGGGCGGCTTCCGACGTGGGCTGGGTGGTGGGCCACAGCTACATCGTGTACGCCCCGCTGCTGCACGGCTGCACCACCATCCTGTACGAAGGCAAGCCGGTCGGCACGCCCGACGCCGGTGCCTTCTGGCGGGTGATCGCCGAGCACGGCGTGGCGGCCTTGTTCACCGCCCCGACCGCTTTCCGCGCCATCAAGAAGGAGGACCCGCACGGCAAGCTGGTGGCGGCCTACGACCTGGCGAAATTCCGCGCCCTGTTTCTCGCCGGCGAGCGCGCCGATCCGGACACCGTGATCTGGGCCGAGAAGCTCCTCAATGTGCCGGTGATCGATCACTGGTGGCAGACCGAGACCGGCTGGGCCATCGCCGGCAATCCGGTGGGCTTAGGCCTGCTGCCGGTCAAGCACGGCTCCCCGACAGTGCCGATGCCGGGCTATGACGTGCGCATCGTCAACGAGAGCTGCCAGGAAGTGCCGGCCAGCACCATGGGCTCGATCGTGCTCAAGCTGCCGCTGCCGCCCTCCTGCCTGCCGACCCTGTGGCAGCAGGACGAGCGCTTCCGCGAAAGCTACCTCACGGATTTTCCCGGCTACTACAAGACCGCGGATGCGGGCTATCTCGACCCGGACGGCTACCTCTACGTGATGGGCCGCACCGACGACATCATCAACGTGGCCGGCCACCGGCTCTCGACCGGCGGCATGGAGGAGGTGCTGGCCTCGCACCAGGACGTGGCCGAATGCGCGGTGGTGGGGATCCGGGACGAGCTCAAGGGCGAGGTGCCGTGCGGCTTCGTGGTGCTCAAGTCGGGCGTCACGCGTCCGCCCGACCAGATCGAGCGCGAGCTGGTCGTTCTGGTGCGCGACAAGATCGGCCCGGTGGCGGCCTTCAAGATCGCCATCACGGTGGCGCGGCTGCCGAAGACGCGTTCGGGCAAGATTCTGCGCGGCACCATGAAGAAGATCGCCGACGGCGATCCCTGGACCATGCCGGCCACCATCGACGACCCGGCGATCCTGACCGAGATCGGCAGCGCCCTGAAGGGCAAGGGGATGGCGGGCTGAGGCAAATCCGCTTTGCCCCAAAGGTTGGAGCTACTCGCTCTTGCCGCCGATCTGCTTGAGCTTGGCGAACACCGCATCGACATTGAGTTCCTCGCCGGGCTTCTTCTCCTCCGGCTCGGGCTGGTGGCGGGGCACGGTGGTCTCCGAGGCCGGCAGCAGCGTCGCCCCCTGGGCCTCGATGTCGACCGGCTTCTCCTTGTTGGCGCGGTGCACCTCCAGGTCGAGGTCGATCTGCGAGCACAGCCCGAGCGTGACCGGGTCGAGCGGCTGCAGGTTTTGCGCGTTCCAGTGGGTGCGCTCGCGGATCGCCTGGATGGTCGACTTGGTGGTACCCACCAGCCGCATGATCTGGCTGTCCTTCAATTCAGCATGGTTGCGCACCAGCCACAGGATGGCGTTGGGCCGGTCTTGGCGGCGCGACACCGGGGTGTAGCGCGGGCCCTTCTTGCGGGTGGCCTCGGGCAGGCGGACCTTCGAATCGAGGATCTTGAGCTTGTAGCTCGGGTCCGCCACCCCCTTGTCGATCTCCTCGCGGGTCAATTGGCCGGTCAGGATCGGGTCGAGACCCTTGATTCCCTGGGCGGCATCGCCGTCCGCGATGGCCTTGACCTCGAGCGGGTGCAACTTGCAGAAATCGGCCACTTGCTCGAAGGACAGGGCGGTGTTCTCGACCAGCCAGACTGCCGTCGCCTTCGGCATCAGCGGGGGGTGGGCCATGGCAAATTCTCCTCTGCGCTCCGCTCGCCCCTGTCGGAAGCGAAGCCCCTGAAGTCATCGACGATGACTGGAAAGTGGCCGGAATATAGGCACGCCGGGGTGGTATGTCCAATGGCTTGTTCGCTTTTCCCTTGACGCGGAGCGCCGCCCCCGATAGCCGGCCGGCTCGATCGGAGCACATGATGGCGGTTTATACCGACGTTGCGGCGGAGGAGCTCGAGGCCTTTCTGGCCGGCTACGATATCGGCGAGCTGCTCGCCTATAAGGGCATCGCCGAAGGGGTGGAAAACTCCAATTTCCTGGTTCACACCGGCCAGGGCAACTTCATCCTGACCCTGTACGAGAAGCGGGTGGCGGCCGCCGACCTGCCGTTCTTCCTCGGCCTCATGGAGCATCTGGCTAGCCGCGGCATCACCTGCCCGCAGCCGGTCAAGAACCGCGCCGGCGTCGTGCTGGGCACGGTCGCCGGCAAGCCGGCCGCCATCATCACCTTCCTGGACGGCATGTGGCTGCGCCGGCCGGCGGCCGGCCATTGCGGTGCGCTCGGCGAGGCGCTGGCCCGGCTCCATCGGGCCGGTGCCGATTTTCCGGGCAAGCGGGCCAATACCCTTTCGGTCGAAGGCTGGCGGCCGCTCTATGAGACGGTGGCGGCGCGCTGCGACGGCGTGCGGCCCGGACTGGCGGCCGGACTTGCGGCCGAGCTCACGGCGCTCGAGACCGCCTGGCCCCGCGACCTGCCGCAGGGGGTGATCCATGCCGACCTGTTTCCCGACAACGTCTTTTTCCTCGGCGACAGGCTCTCGGGCCTGATCGACTTCTACTTCGCCTGCAGCGATGCGCTCGCCTACGATCTCGCCATCTGCCTCAATGCCTGGTGCTTCGAGGCCGATCATTCCTACAACGTGACCAAGGGCCGGAGCCTGCTGCAGTCCTACGCGGCGGTGCGGGCGCTTTCCCCGCTCGAGAAGCAGGCGCTGCCCATGCTGGCACGCGGCGCCGCGCTGCGGTTCCTGCTGACGCGGCTGGTCGACTGGTTCGACGAGCGCTCCGCGCTGGTGCGCCGCAAGGACCCGCTGGAATATTTCCGCAAGCTGCGTTTCCACCAGGCCGTCACCAGCGTGCGCGATTACGGGATCGACGAATGAAACTGCTAGGCCACAGATCGTGAGCGAGCCGCACGTCGTCATCCATACCGACGGGGCCTGCTCGGGTAATCCCGGGCCCGGCGGCTGGGGCGCGATCCTGGCATCCGGCGATCACGTCAAGGAGCTCAAGGGCGGCGAGCCCCACACCACCAACAACCGCATGGAGCTGATGGCCGCGATCGCCGCCTTCGAGTCGCTCAAGCGCCCGTGCCTGGTCGACCTGCACACCGACAGCCAATATCTGCGCAACGGCATCATGACCTGGATCAATCAATGGAAGCGCAACGGCTGGCGCACGGCCGACAAGAAGCCGGTCAAGAACGTGGATCTCTGGCAACGGCTGGAGGCGGCTTTGGAGAAGCACCGCGTGCGCTGGCACTGGGTGAAGGGCCATGCCGGCGATGCCCTGAACGAGCGCGCCGACGTCCTGGCCCGTGAGGGAATAGCCGCTGTGCGCTCCGGCGCGATCGGGGCTCTGTCGGAAAAGCCGCCGTCCTAGCCCCTGATCCAATTCAATCGAGTCGGATCAGGGTCCGGATTCTTTCGTTGAGCATGATCTTTTCCGAAAAGCGGTAGGCACTTTTCGGGATCATGCTCGAAAAGCCGCGCCCGGCCGGGCGGGGTCGCCGGCCTTGCCGACGACCCGGTGCTTCAGGTCAGAGCTGCTTGAGCAGCGCGTCGCCGCCCGAGACCTCGACCTTGCCGGGCGCTTCCTCGATATTGAGCTTCTTCACCACGCCGTCCTCGACCAGCATGGAGTAGCGCTTCGAGCGCGTGCCGAGCCCGTTGCCCGAGCCGTCGAACGACAGGTCGACGGCCTTGGCGAACTCCCCATTGCCATCAGCCAGGAATTCGATCTTGTCGGCGGCCGTCGCCTTCTTCCAGGCGTCCATCACGAATACGTCGTTGACGCTGGTCACCGCGATCGTATCGACGCCCTTGGCCTTGATGGCGTCGGCGCTCTGCAGGATCGAAGGCACGTGCATCTTGTGGCATGTGCCCGTGAAGGCGCCCGGCACCGCGAACAACGCGACCTTCTTGCCCTTGAAAATTTCGTCGGTGGTTTTCCATGCCGGGCCCTCCGGGGTGCCGACTCTGAATTTCGCATTGGGGAGATGGTCGCCGACCTTGATGGGCATGACTCTGGTCCTTTTTCGGTTCTTCGGGGGATGCGAGCGGTGTGGCCACGCCGCGGAACCCGCGGGCGACCGGCATACAAACTAGCGTGCCGGGCGAATTAGTCGAGATGGATCGGGACCTGGATCGCATCCCTGTCGGTGACCGCCGTGAGGCTGATGACGGCGCCCTCATATTTGACGCCAGGCGGCGCGCCGTCGAGCTCGAGCACGAAGCGCTGCAGCCCGCTGGCGGCGCCATCGACCGCGACCGGCAGCGGCAATGACCACTGCTCGTTCGGACCTTCGGCAAACAGGTCGACGGTGGCGCCGGGCGGCGCCGCCACGTCGATCAGGATGCGGGGCCGGTCGTCGTCGCGCCGGACCGTGCGCACCGCGAGCGCCGAGCCGGCGCCGAGCGCGGCCTCGCGGGGGACACGCGCCTCGGCGGTTGCGAGCCGGGCGTCCTGCGGGCTCGGGCCGCCCGCCGCAAGCGCGAGCGCGGCCTTGGCCTGGGCCGGCACGCACAGCTTCTCGCAGATTGCGTAGTCGAGCTTGAGCGTGAGCGCGACCGGCTTAGCATGGTCCTGCGGCGTCACCCGCAACGGCAGGATCAGGTCACGGTCATATCCGATGGTAGCGAGACCGGCTTCCGGCAGCCGCCGCGGCGCCGGCCACAGCACCTCGACCGCCTTGACGTTTTGCGATCCCGCAAAGTCGAAGCGCGGCGGCACCCCGGCGTCGCCCGGATAACGCCAATAGGTGTGCCAGCCTCGGCTGAGCCTGATCTCGATGCCGGCGCGCAATGGGGCGCCCTGGCCGGACGGTTGCGCTCCCGCAATCAGCCGCGTGGCGCTGCGGGCATCGCCGTCCCACGGCGAGACATCGTCGGCCGCGCGCGCGATGCTCGCGTCCAGTCCCAACGTCCCGAGCCCGACCAACAACATTACCGCGGCCGGCCGCCGCGGATGCAATCTGTTCACCATCATGACAATGGCATTTAGATGCGAAATGTTTCCCGCGCCATTGAATTCATCGTGAAGGATGCTTTTATGGCACGCAGGCTCAGGCGCATGAAAAAGACATATATCGTCTCTTCAATCGCAGCTTGAGAGCAATTGTGGCGCAGGTCGCATGAACTTTTTGGGTCGCGCCGCATTTGCAAACGGCGGTCAATCGGGTAGCATTTCCGCATGAAAGCCGGTCGCAAAAGCGTCAGCTCTGGCCAAGAGGGGGGCGACAAGGATAACGGACGCACGCCGGGTTCCGATCCGGGCGCGCCCGCCGCCGGTCAGCGCGCGCCCGTGATGGCCAAGGCGAATGCCTCCGGCAAAGGCGTCAAGCGCGGCTTTCTCGACGGCCAGATGCTGATCGCGATGCCCTCCATGGGGGATGAACGTTTCGCCCGCGCCGTGATCTACATGTGTGCCCACTCGGCCGACGGTGCCATGGGCATCA
>DASYFD010000359.1:0-3963 GCA_036498625.1 Xanthobacteraceae bacterium
CCAGGGCGCGCATCGTGGTGGTCCGTGCCCTGGAACCACGGCGGCATGTGCCGTAAACCTTAAGTGTGGCCAAGGCTTTGGCGGGGCGGATTTGGGTCGATGACACAAGCGACTGATGTTCCTGCGGCTGAAGCTGCCGAAATCGCGGCTCCGATGGGCTTGGCGGTCGTGCCCGCGCGGCCCCGCGTGCTGGCCATCGCCAACCAGAAGGGCGGCGTCGGCAAGACCACGACCGCGATCAACCTCGGCACCGCTCTCGCCGCCATCGGGGAGCAGGTGCTGATCGTCGATCTCGATCCGCAGGGCAATGCCTCGACCGGGCTCGGCATCGACCGGCGCAGCCGCCGCCACTCGACCTATGATGTGCTGATCGGCGAGGCCAGCCTGCGCGCCGCGGTGCTGCCGACCGCCGTGCCGCGCCTCTTCATCGCGCCTTCCACGCTCGACCTGTCGGGCCTCGAGCTGCAGATCGGCCAGGCGCGCGACCGCGCCTTCCGGCTGCGCACCGCGTTCGCGTCTCTCAATGGCAGCGAGCCGCAGGACGTCGCGTTCACCTATGTGCTGGTCGATTGTCCGCCGTCGCTCAATCTGCTCACCGTCAACGCCATGGCGTCCGCCAACGCCATCCTGGTGCCGCTGCAATGCGAGTTCTTTGCGCTCGAAGGCCTCTCGCAGCTGATCAAGACCGTCGAGCAGGTCAAGGAGACCCTCAATCCGGGCCTCATCATTCATGGCATCGTGCTCACCATGTACGATGCGCGCAACAATCTCGCCAATCAGGTGGTGGCCGACGTGCGCGAGTTCATGGGCCGCAAGGTCTACGACACCATCATCCCGCGCAATGTGCGGGTGTCGGAAGCGCCGTCCTACGGCAAGCCGGTCCTGGTCTACGACCTGAAATGCGTCGGCAGCGAAGCCTATCTGCGGCTCGCGACCGAGATCATTCAGCGCGAGAAGGAGCTGCGCGCGCAAGCCGGTCCGGCGCCGCCGCCGCCGGTCTCTTGAACCCGGATCGGAAGATGCGGCATCCGGACCGTCCACGGTTCCCCACTTGCGAGACTTGTCGAAGGCGGCGTGATGACGAATTCGGGAGACGCCCACATGGCAGATGACGCCGGGAGATCGCGATTGGGACGCGGCCTCGCCGCGCTCATGGGCGATGTCGGCGAGGAAACCAAGACGGTCGAGCAGGGACGCAGCCAGCGCCGGGTTGTGCCGATCGAGTTCCTCAGACCAAATCCACGCAATCCGCGCCGCAACTTCGCCGAGACCGAGCTCGACGAGCTTGCCGCCTCGATGCGCGAGCGCGGCATCATCCAGCCGATCGTGGTGCGCCCCGTGCATGGCGCGCCGGATTCCTACGAGATCATCGCGGGTGAGCGGCGCTGGCGGGCGGCGCAGCGCGCCGGCCTGCACGTGGTTCCGATCGTTCCACTTGAGGTCAATGACGACGAGGCGTTGCAGCTTGCCATCATCGAGAACGTGCAACGCGCCGATCTCAATCCGCTCGAGGAGGCGGCCGGCTATCAGTCGCTCGTGAACGAGTTCGCCCACAGCCAGGACGCCATCGCCAAGATGGTGGGCAAGAGCCGCAGCCATGTCGCCAATACGCTGCGCCTGCTCAAGCTGCCGTCATCGGTGCAGGCGTTCATCGGGGCTGGCAAGATTTCCGCCGGCCATGCCCGCATGCTGATCGGCCAGCCCGATCCGGAGCGGCTGGCGCGCGAGATCATGGAGCGCGGCCTCAATGTGCGGCAAGTCGAGGCGTTGGCGCAGGAGCGCGCACAGGCGTCCGGCAAATCCAGCAAATCGCGCCAGCGCCCAACCAAGGATCCCGATACCGCGGCGCTCGAGAAGCGGCTGTCGGATGCCCTTGGCCTCGCGGTCGCGATCGATCACCGCGGCCACGGCGGTGTGCTGACCATCCGGTACCGCGACGTCGAGCAGCTCGATGAGGTGATCCGCCGGCTGGAGAATCCCTGAAGCCGGTCACTCCCGACGGCGGGCCGTGACGGCGAGTGACAGCAGCACTCGCTGCGCGATGGTCTCGGCCAGGTCCGCCATGCGGCGCGCTTCGAGCGAGGCATCGGCGAGCTGCGTCATGCCGCGCTCCAGCCGGGCCGCGGTCCAGGCTTTAAGCGCAACCTCGACTGATGCTTTGCGGCTGAAATGCACGGGCGGCGCCATGCTGTCGAGCGTCGCCGTGACGGTCTTGCCGTCCTCGACCGCGAGCCGCGCCTTGTGCAGCGTGCTGGTCTGGCGCAACCCCGCCGAGATGATGCTGGCCGGCGAGGTGCCGGCCGTGATGGCCTTGTTGAACTGGATCTCGACCTCGCCGGTGCGGCCCGCGAACGCCGCATCGATGAGCGTATCGAGCGCGAGCGTGGAGGCGTCGGTCACCACCGCGATCACGTCGTCGAGCTCGACCTGGCTCCGGCCGCGGGCGTAGAGCGCAAGCTTGCGGACCTCGCTGCGCGACGCCAGCCGGTCGCCGCCCAGCAGCGGGACCAGCGCGGCGCGGGCGTCGGGCGCGATCGCGAGACCGGCCTCCCGCATCTCGTCATCGATCAGGCGCTGGATATCGCGATCGCCGTCCGCATAGCACGGCAGCGCCACCGCGCAGGCGGCGCGCTCGCACAACGCGCGCAGCGGTGCATTGCGCTTGAGGTCGCCGGCCTCGATCACCACCCGGCAATCGGGCGAGGCGGCTGCCACCAGGGCCTCGACGGCGGGCACGAAATTCCGGCTGCCGGCTTTGACCCAGACGGCGCGCCGGCCGCCGAACAGCGGGATCGTATTGGCCTCCTCGACCAGACGCATCGGCTCGGCCGCGAGCTCGTCGCCCGAAAGCCGCGCCAGCGCAAACGGGTCAGCCGGGTCGTCGACCGAGTTGCGGATCAAGGCCTCGGCCCGCTCGCGCACCAGCCCGGCATCGGGACCGAACACCAGCACGACCGGTCGCGCCCGATCGGGCCGCGCCACGAAAGCATCGACCTGTGCGGCCTTGAGTGCCGTCATGGGGATTCCCGGTAACTACCAATAATCGGATCAGGTGCCGGCCGCGAAATAGGAAGCCAGCCGCGAGCGGATATTGTCGGCGATCACCTTGGCGGCGCGGCTTTCGGCGTCACGCAATCCGCGCAACCGGGCGAAGCGTTGCTCCTGGCCCGGGATGTCATAGGAGACGCGCGCGAAGGTCTGGCCGGTGACCACTTGCTTGCTGGATGCGATTTCGGTGAGCACGTAGGTCGCGTTGATTCCGTAGTCCTCGATCGCCGGGCGCGTGGTGCTGGTGTCTACGATGATGTCCGAGACAGTCGAGGTCATCCTGATGGTCAAGCTGTAGGCCGGGCGCGCCTCGGGGCCACCGCCGGTGAAATCGAACAACAGGGCATTGCGAATTTCCACCGCCAGGCGCGCTTCGTCACTGCCCTTGAGCGCGGTGATCTGCTTGACATCGACGCTCGCAAGCGCGCTGCGCAAGCTCGGGCTGCCGGCAACGCCCAGGGACTGGTCCCCGTAGAGCGGCTGGAAGCATCCGCCGGCGCATGCCGCGATTCCCATGGTCGCGGCCAGGCGCGCGAGCCAGCTACCTGCTTTTAGTCGATCAGACCACCACATTGACGATCCTATGCGGCACCACGATCACCTTTTTGGGCGGCTTGCCGTCGAGCGCATGTTCTACCGTATCCAGCGCCAGAACGGCAGCCTCAATTTCCGGAATTGTCGCGTTCCGCCCAACCGTGACCTCGGCGCGTTTCCTGCCATTGATTTGGACCGGAAGTGTGACGGTGTCCTCGAGCAGCAGATGCGGCTCGAGCACCGGCCAGGTTTCGGTGGCCATCAGGGTGGTGTGGCCGAGCGCCGACCAGCACTCCTCGGCGAGGTGCGGCATCATGGGGTGGAACAGCCGCACCAGGATGCCGGCGGCTTCCCGCGCCGCCCAGCGATAGTCGGCCATTG
>DASYFD010000360.1:0-5961 GCA_036498625.1 Xanthobacteraceae bacterium
CTTAAGGATTTTAAGCGAGCCTGGCGCAAAGCCCTCGAGGCCAAATACCAGCCGTCATGAGCGCTGCCCGCGACCATCGCGATGCTGCCCCTGCGGTCGAGCCGTCCTCCGCCAAGCGCCGACGCGCAGCCGCGCAGCACGTGCGCGAGGCGCGTGACCGGCTGATCTCGACCACCGGCACCCGCCCGGCCTTCGATTACGAGCTCCTGCGCCTGTTCGCGCAGAACCGTCAGTCGGCCTCGCTGGTGATCCTGCTGCTGGTCGGCACCGTCGGATTCCTGTCGAGCCTGTGGAACGGGGCGGTCGCCGCCACGATCTGGACCGGTGCCGTGCTGGTGATCCATGCCATCATGGTCGCCAAATGCCGGCAGTTCCTCGCCGAGCCGCAGGCAAACGTCAATCTGCGCCACTGGCGCTTGCGCTTCATCATCCTCGATCTGTTCTTCGGGCTGTCCTGGATGTTCATCCTCATCCACCCGGTCGGGATGGACGACGGATCGAACACGTTCATGCTGTTCGTGCTGCTGCTGGTGGTCGCGGTATCGAGCATGCTGGCCGCGAGCGTGCCGATCGCGGTGTTTGCAGCCACCATGCCGGTCTCGGCGGCGGTGGCGCTCGAGTTCGCCCTCAATGCCAACCTGCACGATTATATCCTCTCGGTCATGGCGCTCACCGCGCAGGCCTACTTCTCGCTGCTCACGCATCGGCTCTATTCGACCATGCTGGCGACGCTCGAGGCGCGCGCCGAGAAGGACGCCCTGATCGGCGAGCTCGAGACCTCCAAGGCGATATCCGATGAGGCGCGCCGGCGCGCGGAAGCCGCCAATGTCGCCAAGTCGCGTTTCCTCGCGCAGATGAGCCACGAGCTGCGCACGCCGCTCAACGCCATTCTCGGCTTCTCCGAGGTGATGCAGGCCGAGATCTTCGGGCCCCACAGCGTGGCGGCCTACAAGGACTACTCGGGCGACATCCACAGTTCGGGTGTGCATCTGCTCGGCCTGATCAACGAGATCCTCGACCTCTCGCGCATCGAGGCCGGCCGCTATGAGCTCAACGAGGAGGCGGTCACGCTCGCGCATGTGGTGGCGGAGTGCAGCCATCTTCTGCAGATCCGCGCCAAGAACCGCAGCCTGACCATCCACGAGGTGTTTGAGGCCGACATGCCGCGGCTGTGGGCCGACGAGCGCGCCGCACGCCAGATCTGCCTCAACCTCTTGTCCAACTCGATCAAGTTCACCCCGCCGGGCGGCGAGATCTGGCTCAAGGTCGGCTGGACCGCCTCCGGTGGCCAGTATCTCAGCGTGCGGGACACCGGCCCGGGGATTCCCGAGGAGGAAATTCCGATCGTGCTGGCCTCGTTCGGACAGGGCTCCAACTCCATCAAATCCGCCGAGCAGGGCGCCGGTCTCGGGCTGCCGATCGCCAAGAGCCTGGTCGATCTGCACAACGGCACCTTCACGCTCAAGTCCAAGGTGCGTATCGGCACCGAGGTGATCGTGACCTTCCCGCCGGAGCGGGTGATGGCGGCGCTGGCGCCGCTCGCCGAGCCGTCGCCACCGATTGCGCCGCGACCGCAGTCGGAGAAGGCGCGCGGGTCGCCGGTGCCCAAATCGCCTGAGCGCCAGCGCCTGATGTTCAGGATCGGGGTCTGAGCGCCGCGATTGCCTTCCTGGCAAGGGTCATTATCCTCCGGCATGTCACCTTGCATCAATTCGCAGACTGGCTCCGATGCGCTCCGGCGCGGGCCGCAATCCGAGGCTTGAGGCCGTGGCGCGACTTCTTTGGATCTTGCTCGCCTTCCTGGCCGGGATCCTGGTCCAGGTGGCGCAGAACGAAAAGTTCCTGGCGGGACTGAGCCCGGTCGACCTGGCTTCGCTGGCGGTGAAGGTCCTCATCCTGGTCGTGATCAGCTTGTTCGCGTTCACCTACTTCCGTGGGCGCTTCGCGTTGGCGCTGCAGTCGGCCCTGATCTGGATCGTGATCGCGCTGGTGCTGGTGATCGGCTACACGTATCGGTTCGATCTGCAGGACGTATCCGACCGGGTCCTGGCCGAGCTGGTTCCCGGCCATGTCGCGACCCGCGGCCGCACGGTGGAGATCGTGCGCAGCGGCGGCAGCTTCTCGATCGGGGCGCAAATCAATGGGGCGCGTGTTCCCATGGCGCTCGATACCGGCGCGAGCTCGGTCGTGCTGACCCAGGAGGCCGCCAAGGCCGCCGGGCTGCCGCTCGAGATGCTGGCCTACACGGTCAATGTGGACACCGCCAACGGCCGCGCCCGCGCCGCCCCCGTCACCCTGGAGCGCCTCGCGGTCGGCGGCATCATCGAGCGTTCGGTACCGGCCCTGATCGCACAACCGGGCCAGCTCCATACCAGCCTGCTCGGAATGAGCTTCCTCAACCGCCTGGAGAGCTGGGAAGTGCGCGGCGACCAGCTGCTGATGCGCGCTTATCCGTGAAGCGTCCTCGCGTTCACACCACCATGCTCAACAAAAAGCGGGCCGAGACCAGCATCAGGAAAATCCCGAATCCGATCTCGAGGCTGCGGGGGTGCATCACATGGGCGAGCCGCGCCCCATAGGGGGCGCAGAAGCTGGAAATCGGCGCCATCACGGCAACGCCGATGAACGACACGAAGCCGATGGAGAACGGCGGCATCTCGGCCTGGTGCGGCAGCCCAGCCAGCATGTAGCCGAGCGCGCCCGCGACGGTGATGGGCACGCCGAGCCCCGCGGAGGTCGCGACCGCGCGATGGATCGGGGTGCCATAGAGCGTGAGGATCATGTTGGAGAGTGAGCCGCCGCTGATTCCCATCAGGGATGACGCGAGCCCGACCAGGAATCCATAGGCGCTCATGCCGGCGCGGCCCGGCAGCTCCGCCCCCAGGCGCCAGTTGTCGCGGCCGATCAGAAGCTTGGCTGAGATCGTGCTGGCGATCATCACGAAGGCGATCTTGAGCACCGTGCCGGGTGCGAACGCCGCGATCACGGCGCCGACCGCGACGCCCAGGACCGCCGGGATGGCCCACACCCGCACCACATCCATCATCACCGCGCCCTTGGCCCGATGGGTCAGGAAGGAGCGGATATTGGTCGGCACGATGATCAGGATCGAGGTGCCGACGCAGAGCTGCAGCCGTACGTCCTCCGGTACCCCGAGCACGCCGAACACCTCATAGAGGATCGGCACGATGATGCCGCCGCCGCCGATGCCGAACAGGCCGGCGAGAGTCCCGGTGACCACGCCGCCGGCCACGATCAACAGCACCAGCCAGGCGAGCTCGCTGAGGGGAACCCCGAAATCCATCAATCGCTCCGCGAGCTTCGCCAGAGGAAAATGCTTATGCGGCCACGGTCACCGGTTCGCCCACGCGGTCGGCGACCAGCGCGAGCGCCGCGACCAGGACATCCGCGCCGGCGCCCGGCTTCACCGCTTCGGTCGCCAGGTGGCGGCGGAAGGCGCGCGCGCCCGGCACGCCGCGGAACAGTCCCAGCATGTGGCGGGTGATGGCGGAAAGCCGCGTGCCGCGCGCGAGCTCGCGCTCGATATAGGGAATGAGCGCCTGCGCGGCGTCTTTCGGCGCGCGCAAGGGCGCGGGCGCGCCGAACAACATCGGATCGACATCGAGCAGCCGCCACGGCTCCTGGTAGGCGGCGCGCCCCATCATCACGCCATCCACCCGACCGAGATGCGAGGCCGCCTCCTCGAGGCTGGCGATACCGCCGTTGAGCGCGACCGGCAGGCCCGGATGCGCGGCCTTGAGCCGATGGACGCGGTCGTAGTCGAGCGGCGGCACGTCGCGGTTCTGGCGCGGCGACAGGCCTTTGAGCCAGGCCTTGCGGGCATGCACCACCAGCCCGTCTACGCCCGCGCGCTCGACCGCAGCGGCGAAAGTTTCAAGCGCCTCCTCCGGATCCTGCTCGTCGATGCCGATGCGGCATTTGACCGTCACCGGCACCGCCACCTGCGCTTTCATGGCGGCGACGCAGTCGCCCACATGCGCGGGCTCTGCCATCAGGCAGGCGCCGAAGCGACCCTCCTGCACCCGGTCCGAGGGGCAGCCGACATTGAGATTGATCTCGTCATAGCCGAGGTCCTGGGCGATGCGGGCGCATTGCGCGAGCGCCGCCGGATCGGAGCCGCCGAGCTGCAGCGCGACCGGATGCTCGAACGGATCAAAGCCGATGAGCTCTGCGCGATTGCCATGCAGCACCGCCCCGGTGGTGACCATCTCGGTGTAGAGCAGCGCACGGCGCGTCATGAGGCGATGGAAGAACCGGCAATGCCGGTCGGTCCATTCCATCATGGGAGCGATAGAGAACCGGTATGGCTGATCAGACTTCATTCTATTCGCGCGCTCGCGTCAGGTCGCACCGTAAGCAGGCTTCTACGCCATGACGCAATGATTTTCGCCTCCGTTCTGGCGTCGCTTCCCGCGGAGCGCACACGGCAGCCCTGCGGCGTGAGCGCATGCCACCGGCCGCTGCCCGGGATCAGCAGGCGCCGCCGCTGGTCGTTGATTTCATTGCGAAAATCGAGTTCGTTCTGGCCAAAATGGAGGTATTATAGTACCGAAGACCCAAACTTACGATACGTGATCGAACCCCCTCCACAAGTTTCCAGGCGCGCGCCCTCGAAAATCGACCGCTGTTTGAGTGACGCATTCCTTTTACAGATTTTCTCCGCGTTTCATGTCGCGAGCATCCAAACAAACAATACATGCTCCTGAGTCGTGGCGGAACGCGAATCAATATCTTGAGGTGAGCGAATACGAGCGACTATCGAGGCGTAGCGCGGAATCGCAGCTCCCGAGTTTTGCACCCTATTTTCGCGCGGCGCTGCGGTTCGAGCCGTCGACCGCCGCGCAGCTTTGCGCATCGTGGCAGCTCTTCAGCCCGCTCAGCATGGTGTGCAGCGATGTCTTCTGGTCCTCGGGCAGCGACGCATAGGTGTTGTGCAGCTCGTCCGGATCGGTGGTGCGGTCGTGATATTCCTTCTCGCCGGTGTCGTACTCGACATAGACCCAGGTCGTGCCGCGTATCGCCTCATAGCTTGGCGGATTGCCGCCGCGCTTGCCGGGGAAATCCGGATCGGAAGCGTCCGTCAGGTGGCCATGGTGCTCGACCAGCGCGGCCTTGCGCCATTCGGTGACAGCACGGCCGTGCAGCAGCGGCAGCAGGCTGCGGCCGTCAACATTGGCGGCGGTGGCGGCGCCGCCGATTTCCGTGAAGGTCGGATTGAGGTCGATATTCTCGGCGATCTCCTGCACCACGCGTCCGGGAGCAATCCCAGGCCCAGCGACGACGAGCGGAACATGGATGTCGGTATCGAAGGCCGTCATCTTTCCGGGCAGCATACGGTGCTCGCCCATGTGGTAGCCGTTGTCGGAGGAGAACACGAAATAGGTATTGTTCGCTTCCCCGATCGAAGCCACCGCTTCCTCGAGCTCGCCGATCATCTTGTCGACGGCCTGTACCGATTGGGCGCGCATGCGGAAATCGCGATCGATGCCGGCGATGTCGGCGTCGGTGAGCGCCGGATGGATGCGCAGCCATTGCGGAGCGGCGGCGTCCGCAGCCGCATTGAAAGCCGGCGTGCGCGGAGCCCGCAGATCCGGGAAGGCGTTGGCGTCGCGCGGCGCCGGCGTGTAGGGTTTATGCGGCGCGAAGGTGGCGACCTCGATCGCGAACGGATGCCCGGCCGATTGCTTGACGAAATCCACCGCCTTGGCGGCCAGCACGTCGGTCAGATATTCGCTCGGCTGGTTGCCGGCGCGCAGGAACTTGCCGTTGTCGTTGAAGTCGTAGTGGTACTGCGGGTAACCGTTGCCGGCCACCTCCCACAGGCTCCAGCCGGGCTCGGGCGGATTGGTCTGCGGCTTATAGCCGTTGAGATACTTGCCCATCATGGCGGTGCGATAGCCGGCGGTCGCCAGCGCGGTCGCGAAGGTCATCTGCTCGTGA
>DASYFD010000361.1:0-9042 GCA_036498625.1 Xanthobacteraceae bacterium
GATCCGGGTCGCGCCCTACCGCATTGCCAAAGTCGGCGTGGTCTCGACCGTGCTGCCGGGGCTCGCCGGCAAGGTGGTGGATAAGACCCTGAAGGTGATGCAGGAGCGCCTGGCGCCGACCGGCGCCGCGATCACCGCCGAACGCCGGGTGCCGCACGAGCAGGCTCCGCTCGCCAAGGCGATCGACGAAGTCCTCAAGCAGGGCGCCGAGCTCGTCATCGTGTTCGGCGCCTCCGCGATCGCCGACCGGCGCGACGTTATTCCGGCGGCAGTCGAGGCCATCGGCGGGCGCATCGAGCATTTCGGCATGCCGGTCGATCCCGGCAACCTGCTGCTGGTCGGCACTGCGCAGGGCCGACCGGTGGTCGGCGCGCCGGGCTGCGCGCGCTCGCCCAAGGAGAATGGATTCGATTGGGTTCTCATGCGGTTGCTTGCCGGGCTTGAGGTGCCGCGCGAGGCCATTACCGGCATGGGGGTGGGCGGGTTGTTGATGGAGATCGTCACCAGGCCGCAGCCGCGTGACGAGCCGGTCGCCGCCGGCGCGCAATCGATCGCCGCCATCGTGTTGGCGGCCGGGCGCTCGACCCGCATGGGCGGCTCCAACAAGCTCATCGCCGAGATCGGCGGCAAGCCGCTGGTGCGCATCGCCGCTGAGCAGGCCTTGGGATCGCGCGCCAAGCCGGTGATCGTGGTGACGGGTCACCAGCGCGAGCGCATCGAGGCGGCGCTCGCCGGCCTGCCGGTACGGCTGGTGCACAACCCCGACTTCGCCCAGGGTCTCGGCACCTCGGTGCGCACCGGCATCGCGGCAGTGCCGGCTGCCGCTGACGGCGCGGTCATCTGCCTCGGCGACATGCCGCAAGTCGATGCCGAGCTGATCAACCGGTTGATCGCGGCCTTCGCGCCCGAGCAGGGCGCCCTGGCAGTGATCCCGACCATCGAGGGCAAGCGCGGCAATCCGGTGCTGTGGTCGCGCCGGTTCTTTCCCGACCTGATGGCGCTCGAAGGCGATGTCGGGGCGCGCAACCTGATCGGCCGCTACGGCGAGGCGGTCACCGAGGTGCCGGTCAGCGGCAAGGCCGCGCTCACCGACATCGACACCCAGGATGCATTCGACGGCATCAAGGCCGAGATCGAGGGCCGGTAACGTGATAAGCGGACTCAGCTTGGAACGGTCCCGGCTCTGCAGCGCACCACTAAGAAGCGCTGTGCTGCGCCCGGGGCAAGTGCGGAGTCTTCGCGCCAAGGTACTCGTCGAGCCGTTCCAAGGTCTCCGCCCAGCCCTCCTTTGCCGCCTTCCGCTCGCGCTTGACCGCGTCCTTGGCGGCAGCCGCCGGCGGCTCGAGCACTTGGCGGACCGTGAGCTGCGTCTTGCCGTCGTGATCCGCGAACGTGACCGTGGTCAGAATCACGGTGTCGAGGGGCCAATCCGGAAGCATCGGATGCGCGGCCGGCCGGCCGCTCGAATCGACGAACGACAAGGCAAATACCAGCCGCTCGGGCGCGGCAAAGTCGCGATAGACGCCTTTGAGCCAAACCTCCATGCCGTCGCCGAGGCGGTGGCAGAAGTGCAGGACGCCGCCCGGCCGGGGATCGATTTTGCAGAACGGGATCGCAACCTCGCGCGGCCCGAACCATTGCGCGAAATGTTCCGCGTCGGTCCAGACCTTGAAGACGGTTTGGCGCGGCGCGTCGATGACGCGGGAAAAGTTCAGATCCGTGGCATCTTCGGTGCGGATGCGCTCACTTGGCATGCTTGGCTCCCTTGTCGGATAAGGTCTTCACATAGGCTTCCATGCGATCGAGGCGCGCTTCCCAGACGATTCGCTGGCGGCCGATCCACTGCTCGATGCTCGCGAACGCGACCGGCTCCAGGTGACAGGTGCGCACCCGCCCGGCCTTTTCCGAGCGGATGAGCCGGCTTGCCTCCAGCACCTGCAGATGCTGCAAGACCGTGGGCAGTGCCATGGACAGTGGCTTCGCGAGCTCGCTCACCGAAGCCGGACCCCGGCAGAGCCGCGCCACGATGGCCCGCCGGGTCGGATCGGCCAAGGCGTGAAACACACGATCGAGGGCTGCGCTATTGTTAGTCATATGACTAAGTATAGGGACGAAGCTCTCGTGGTCAAGATCATTTCGTAAAATACCTAACTATCGAGAGTTGCCTCGTCGTCCAGCGGGCCGCGCCTCGCCTGCGGTCTCGACGGTCGCGGCCCGCGCGGTGCTCCGTGTCCGCCGAGATGTGGGAGCGGTGCGCGCTCCTCGGTCGACCGCGTCAAAATCCATCGCCGCGGCGCCTGCGCGTTTACCAAGTCGCAACGCGTCGCCGGTAAATTCGCAAGCACCTCGGGGGAGGGGCTTTCATGACCAGCTTTCGGCAGGCCTTGGTGCGCACGGTCGTCGTGGCGGGCCTCTTGACCATCAGTTCATCGTTGACCGGCGTGTGGGGGACCGACATGGCGCGGGCCGCCGGTGCGCTCGCGATCGGCAACTGCGGGGCCTATGGCCTGTCCTATGACTTTCCGCAGCCCGAGGCCGCCAATGCGGCCGCGCTTGCGCGGTGCTCGGGCGACTGCAAGGTGGCCGCTCCGATGCGGGGCAACTGCGCCGCGCTTTCGATCGATGTGCACAATGCCTGCGGGGCCTTCGGCTATGCGGCCGCGCCGCGGCTCGGGCAGGCCCAGAACACGGCGCTGCGCTATTGCTACCGCAATGGCGGCAAGGATTGCGTGATCCGCGCCTGGGTGTGCGACGCCAAGGGCTGAGTTGCCAATCTTGTAGCCCGGATGAAGCCCATGCGCCGGGCGCGCAAGCGCCGTCCAGGCAGCGCAATCCCGCAGGCTGTCCCGCATTTCGCTTTCGCTCCACGCGGGCTACGGGCTGCTTGCCGAAGTCGCCATTGAATACCTTCTGAATCTACCCCTTGCGTTCGAGGCCGGCAGGGCGTAAAAATGACTGACTGATCAGTCATTTTTTGAGGCCACCATGGCCGAGGCCGCAAGCGCAAACCGCAAAAGCAGGGCGAGGCGTCCGAGGCGCACTGCGGTCGGCCCGCGCGCGGATCGGCGCGCCGAGCGGCGCCAGGTGATCCTCGAGGCGGCGCTCAAGGAGTTCTCAGCCCGCGGTTTCGCGGCTGCCCGCCTGGACGATGTGGCGGATGCCGCCGGCATCGCCAAGGGCACCATCTATCTCTACTTCCGCGACAAGGAGGCGCTGTTCCAGGATCTGATCCGCTCGGAGATGAGCCCGGTGGTGGCGACCCTGGAGACCGCGCTCGCCGCTGATCTTCCGGTGCGCGCGGTGGCGGAGCGGGCGGTCGAGGTGTTCGTGCGCGAGGTCTACGGCACCAGCCGGCGGGACATCATCCGGCTCATCCTCAGCGAGGGGCCGCGCTTCCCGCAACTGGCCGATTTCTACTATCAGGAGGTGCTGTCGCGCATCATTGCGGCCGTCCGGGCGCTACTCACGCGCGCGCTCGCCCGCGGGGAATTGCGCAGCGATGCGCTCATCCGGTTCCCGCAATTGCTGGCTGCGCCCGGCATCGTCGCCATCATCTGGAGCGGCCTGTTTGAACGGCATGATCCGCTCGACGTGCGGGCCCTGATGCGCGCCCATCTCGACCTGCTGTTCGGCGAAGGGAAAGCGAAATGAGGTCAGGCCGGATCGCCATCGCCATCGCGCTTGGGCTTCTCGTGGCGGGCTGCGAGCAGAGCACCAATGCGACCTTCCAGGGCTGGATCGAGGCCGATCTCATCTTCGTGAGCCCCGACGAGATCGGCCGGGTGGAGACGCTGGCGGTGCGCGAAGGCGACCAGCCGCAGGCCGGCGCGCCTTTGTTCAGCGTGGATGCCGATCTGCAGAAAGCCGATCTGCAGATGCAGCAAGCCGCTCTCAAGAACGCCCAGCAGGCGTTCGACCGGGCGCGGGATCTGCTCAAGACCCAGGCCGGTACCCAGAAGACCTTCGAGGATGCGGAGGCGGCCTTGCGCACCGCCCAGGCCCGGGTCAACTCCTCGCAGACCCGCCTCGACCGCCGCAAGGTGGCGAGCCCGGTGACCGGCAGCGTCGAGCAGATCTATTTCCGCGCCGGCGAGATGGTGCCGGCCGGCAAGCCGGTGATGGCGCTGTTGCCGCCGGACAATCTCAAGGTGCGCTTCTTCGTGAGCGAGGCGGTGCTGCCGCGCATCAAGGTCGGCGACACCGTGCAGGTGCAATGCGACGGCTGCGCCGCCGATCTCACCGCCACGGTGAGCTTCATGTCGCGCACCTCGGAATTCACGCCGCCGGTGATCTACTCGACCGAGGAGCGCGCCAAACTCGTGTTCATGATCGAGGCGCGTCCGCAACGCCCGGACCGGCTGCGGGTCGGCCAACCGGTGAGCGTCGCACTCGCGCCGGCGGAGCCGCCCCGGTGACGGAGCCCGACATCGCGATCGACGTCGAAGGACTGACCAAATCGTTCGACGGCCGCACGGTAGTACGCAATCTGTCCATGCGGGTGAAGCGCGGCACCATCTACGGGTTCCTGGGTCCCAACGGCTCCGGCAAGACCACCACTATCCGCATGCTGTGCGGGCTGCTCACGCCCGACCAGGGCCACGGCACCTGTCTCGGCTTCGACATCATCACGCAGTCCGACCAGATCAAGCATTACGTCGGTTACATGACGCAGCGCTTCAGCCTGTATCAGGATCTCTCGGTGCGGGAGAATCTCGAGTTCGTGGCCCGCCTCTACGGGCTGCGCGATCCGGTGGGCGCCGCGCGCGCCATGATCGAGCGCATCGGGCTCGGCGGCCGTGAGGCGCAGCTCGCCGGGGAATTGTCCGGCGGCTGGAAGCAGCGTCTGGCGCTCGGCGCCTGCACGCTGCCGAGCCCGCAGCTCCTGCTGCTCGACGAGCCCACGGCCGGTGTCGACCCGAAGGCGCGGCGCGAGTTCTGGAACGAGATCCACGCGCTCGCCGGCGAGGGGCTCACCGTGCTGGTCTCCACCCATTACATGGACGAAGCCGAACGCTGCCACGAGATCGCTTACATCGCCTATGGCAACCTGCTGGTGCATGGCACGGTCGAGCAGGTGATCGCGGCTTCGCATCTCACCACCTATGCGGTCAGCGCGACCGACGGGAGCGCGCTGGCGAAACTCGCCGAGGAGCTCACGGCCCGGCCGGGCGTCGACATGGTGGCGCCGTTCGGTACCAGCCTGCATGTGTCGGGCTGCGATCAGGCCGCGCTGGAATCGGGCATTGCGCCCTATCGCGAGCGGCTCGGGCTCAACTGGATGCACTCGCAGCCGACGCTCGAGGATGTGTTCATCGATCTCATGGCCAAGTCGCAGGACAATTTCCAATGACGCCGCTGCCAACGAGCGAGGCGCGCTTCCCGATCCGAGGCGGCTTCTGGCTGCGCACCGTCGCGATGCTGATCAAGGAATTCATTCAGCTGCGCCGAGATCGGGTGTCGTTCGCCATGATCATCATGATCCCGCTGGTCCAGCTCATGCTGTTCGGCTACGCCATCAACACCAATCCGCGCCACCTGCCGACCGCCGTGCTGCTGCAGGAAGACAGCGATCTCGGCCGCTCCATCCTCAAGGCGCTGGAGAACACCGAATATTTCGAGGTCACCCACCGGGTGCGCGACGAGGCGGAGTTCAACCGGCTCCTGGCTTCCGGCAGCGTGCTGTTTGCGATCGAGATCCCGGCGAACTTCGAGCGCGCGGTGCGCCGCGGCGATCGGCCGGCGCTGCTGGTCGCCGCCGATGCGACCGATCCGGTGGCGGCCGGCTCAGCCATGTCGGCGCTCGGCCAGCTGGTCGCGACCGCGCTCCAGCACGATCGCGACATCCCGGCTGGCGGCCAGGCTCCCTTCGAGATTCGCACCCATGCCCGCTACAACCCGGCCGGCACCACTGCGCTCAACATCGTGCCCGGACTGGTCGGCACCATCCTCACCATGACCATGCTGATCTTCACCGCGCTGTCGGTGACGCGCGAGATCGAGCGCGGCACCATGGAGAGCCTGCTCGCTATGCCGATCACCCCGATCGAGATCATGCTGGGCAAGATCGTGCCTTATATCATCGTCGGATTCGTGCAGGCGAGCCTGATCATCGGCATCGGCATCGGGCTGTTCGGGGTTCCGCTGATCGGCAATCTGGGGCTGCTGGCGGCGTTGAGCACGTTGTTCATCTCCACCAATCTGGCGATCGGCTACACCTTCTCGACGCTGGCACAGAATCAATTGCAGGCCATGCAGATGTCGATGATGTTCTTCCTGCCCAACATCCTGCTGTCCGGCTTCATGTTTCCGTTCGCCGGGATGCCGCGCTGGGCCCAATGGGTCGGCGAAGCACTTCCGCTCACCCATTACCTGCGCATCGTGCGCTCGATCATGCTCAAGGGCTCGACGCTCGCCGATCTGCAATTCGACACGCTCGCGCTGGGCGGCCTGATGCTGATCGCCATGACGGTCGCGGTGACGCGCTTCCGCCGCACGCTGGATTAGGGCCGTTCGGGTAGGGTGGGCAAAATTGCCTGGCACGGCGAACCGGGACACACTGCGTCGCGCAATTTTGCCCATGCGTTTGTGCCGCAAAGCCCGGAGCGTAGGCAACGCGCCCGTACGCCGTTCCGCGTCCTCCGAGGCTGCGGCGATGGCGGGTTACCCACCCCACGGAGCCCGTCCCCTGGCGCGCTTGGGATTGGATGACGACGGGTTATATGCCGCAACGATCCGACGCCCGCGATGGTACACTGAGCGCGCAACCAAACCGAAAGCCCGAGCATGCTACAACCCGCGACCCTATCCGGCCCGACCCTCGATGCCGGACGCCGAATGTCCATCGGCTTCCTCAATTGGGCGCACGCGCTCGATCACTATGTGATGCTGATCTTTCCGACGGTAGTGATCTCGCTCGCCCTGGTCGAAGGGCGCAGCTACGCGGAACTGATCGCGCTCGGCACTGGCTCGTTCGTGGCCTTCGGGGTGTTCTCGCTGCCGGCGGGCTGGCTCGCCGAC
Organism: Xanthobacteraceae bacterium; assembly: GCA_036498625.1. Lineage (GTDB taxonomy): Bacteria > Pseudomonadota > Alphaproteobacteria > Rhizobiales > Xanthobacteraceae > VAZQ01. The sequence goes on from DASYFD010000361.1 coordinate 7,018, forward strand.
CGCTGGAGCCGCCGCAACATGATGGTGCTGTTCCATGTGGGCTGCGGGCTGTCGCTCGCCGTGGCCGGGCTTTCGCCCAATCTCACTGTTCTGGCGGTCGCGCTCACCAGCCTGGGTATTTTCGCGGCGATCTATCATCCGGTCGGGATGCCGATGCTGGTGGCGGCGGCGATCAGCCGCGGCCGCACGCTCGCCCTCAACGGCGTATGCGGCAATCTCGGCGCCGCGCTCGCGGCCGGTTTCACGGCGGGGCTGATCGAGCTCCTGGGCTGGCGCGGCGCCTTCCTGGTGCCGGGGGCGCTCCTGCTCGCGACCGGCGCGGTCTACCCATGCCTGGTTCCCGACGATCGCTCGCGCGCCGCCGGGCGCAGCGGCGCGCCGGATGTCGCGCTGACCGCAATGCGGGCCGCGCTGCTGTTTGGCCTGTTCGTGGTCGTGGCGCTGACCGCGGGCCTGGTGCTCCAGACCATGTCGGTGGCGCTGCCGAAGATCGTCGACGAACGGCTCGGGATGGAGGTGCCGCTGTTCTGGGTCGGCGGCTTCGCCACGGCCGTGTTCATGTGCGGGGCGATCGCGCAGCTCGCGGTCGGACGGATGGTCGAGCGTTTTCCCATGCATCTATTGTTCGCCCTGATCGCGCTGCTGCAGTTCGGCGGCTTGGTCTTGGCCGCCTCGTCGAAGGGCGTGATGCTGCTCGCGGCGCTGGCGCTGATCATGGCGGCGAGCTACGCGCAGGTCACGGTCAACGATCTCGTCATTGCCCGCTACACCGCCGACGCCTGGCGTGGCCGGGTTTATGCGGTGCGCTATTTCCTCACCTTTGCGGTATCGGGCGTCGCCGTATGGGCGATCTCGTTTCTGTACAGCCGCGGCGGCTTCGATCTGGTGCTGTGGTCGACGGTGGGCGTTGCGCTCGGCCTGGTCGCGGCATGCCTGGTGATCGCGTTCCTGGTCAATGACGTGGAGCGCGCCCGGGTGGTGCCGGCGGAGTAGTTCCGCGGCGGAATGAATCTGCGGCGGAATCGCGGGCGCGCCGCAAAGCCTGCCGCCTCTTTTCAATCGCCTCATCTGTTGCCAACATCGGCAGATGCAAGTCCGGCCCGCGCAGGCGCGCGACCATAATGCGATCTGGGGGATCATCGGCCCGACCATCCGGGCCGGCGAAACCTACGTGCTGCCCCGCGACATGAGCCGGGAAGCCGCGCTGTCCTATTGGACGTCGCCTGGCCACGAGGTTTTCATTGCCGATGCGGACGGGCAGGTGCTCGGCACCTATTACATGCGGCCCAACCAGCAGGGCGGCGGCGCCCATGTGGCCAATTGCGGCTATATGACCGCCGCGGAGGCAAGCGGACGGGGCGTGGCGCGGGCCATGTGCGCCCATTCGCTCGACCATGCCCGCGCGCGCGGCTTCCGCGCCATACAGTTCAATTTCGTGGTCAGCAGCAACGAGCGCGCGATCGCGCTATGGCAGAGCTTCGCGTTCGAGATCGTCGGGCGCCTGCCGCAGGCGTTCGAGCATCCGCGGCTCGGCCTGATCGACGCCCTGGTGATGTACCGGATGCTGTGAAAGCGGCCACAGAGTCGGACGGTTCGGGCGAGACCGGCTGTACGTCACGGAACTTTCACCAGAATCGGGCATAGTGGGTCGAGCGATGAAGCCATAGGGTTCATCGCGTGACGGCCACGATCTTGAGCAGGCGACGCCGGATGTACGCGCGCCTTCTCATGCGTGGTCGTTGGTGTTTTTGGCGCGCACATGACTGAAAGCAAATGGCCCGGGCTTTCGCCCGGGCCATCGCATCCGCTTCGCCTGAACTGGCGTCAGAAGTCCATACCGCCGCCACCCGGCATCGGGGGTGCGGGCGGGGTCTTCTTCGGCAGCTCGGCCACCATGGCCTCGGTGGTGATGAGGAGGCCGGCGACCGAGGCGGCGCCTTGCAGGGCCGCGCGCACCACCTTGGTCGGGTCGATGATGCCCTTCGACATCATGTTGACGTACTCGCCCGACTGCGCGTCGAAGCC
>DASYFD010000362.1:0-37537 GCA_036498625.1 Xanthobacteraceae bacterium
TCGATCGCCTCGTCGTCGTGCCGCGTCTCGGCAACACGTCCTGGCGCACCGCCAGCGCCGCTCGCGGACCGGTCGGCCGCTATGCCGACAATAATCCCTAGGCCTCCGCGCTCTCGCCGCGCGTGCCGCAGGCGTGTAAGATAGCGACCGCGCCACCCCGGGACGAGGGCGGCGCACACCCGGCAATTCATGCGGGAGGTCGCCATGAATATGCACCGGACTTCGTCATGGCTGGCGACATTGTTGGTGGCATTGGGGGCCATGGCCGGCGCCGCCGCGGAGCAACCGCCGCCGCCCGAGCCCGGCCGCTCGGATGCGGCCAGGCCGAGCGCTCCTGATTTCTCCGGCATCTGGCGGCACGGTTCGTTGCCGTGGTTCGTGCCGCCGGCGTCGGGGCCGGGGCCGGTGACCAACCGCACGCGGCGGCAGGACAGCGGCGTGAGCGACTACGGCATGCTGGTCGGCGATTATGCCAATCCGATCCTGCAGCCATGGGCGGCGGAGGTGGTGAAGAAGAAGGGCGAAATCTCGCTCGCCGGCCAGGACTATGGGAACCCGGCCAACCAGTGCTGGCCCGAACCGGTGCCGTTCCTGTTCAAGCATATGGCCATGCAGATGCTGCAGCGGCCGGACGAGCTCGTGATGCTGTTCAGCGAGGATCATGAGGTCCGCCGGGTGCGCATGAACGCGCCGCATCCGGCGCGGGTAACGCCGTCCTGGCATGGCGACGCGGTCGGCCGTTACGACGGCGACGCGCTCGTCATCGATACGGTCGGGATCAAGTCCGACCGGCCGTTTGCCATGATCGATTTGTTCGGCACGCCTTATACCGAGAAGCTGCACGTGGTGGAACGCTATGCGCTGCTCGACCGCGAGGACGTCAAGGACACGCTGGAGCGCGGCGCCAAGGAAAATTGGCGGCCGGCGGGACCGGTCAACCCCAACTACAAGGACAAGTATCTGCAGATCGGCTTCACCATCGATGACGCGGGCGCCTACACGACGCCGTGGACCGCGAGCATGGTCTATCTGCGCGACCACCTGGAATGGCCCGAAATCGCCTGCGCGGAGAACACGTTTGGATTCCACCATACGGATCTCCCGCACGCGGAGCGGACGGATTTCTGAAGCGGTTGCGTCCTTAGGGACGCACTGCATTTCACTCCTTCTCCCCAAGGGGGAGAAGGTGGGATGAGGGGGCTCCGGCGGTGCGATTCTGGATCATCGTGGCCCCCTCATCCCACCCTCTCCCCTTCGGGGCGAGGGAGTGAAACGCCGTGCCCACCCAACTAATTGCCGCCGTTTTCCAGGCGGCAAGAGAGGTGTGCTTACTTTTCCCGTTTCCGGGTGAGGGAAGAAAGAGGATAGGATCATGAGGGCGCGGAATTTCCTTTTATTGGTCGCGGTGACGACGGCGGCGGCGACAGCGGCCTGGGGACAGACGGCGGCGCCTAAGGGCGCGCCATCATCGATCCCGGACTTCTCCGGCATCTGGGCGCACCCCTATCTCACCGGCTTCGAGCCGCCGGCATCGGGGCCCGGCCCGGTGACCAACCGGGCGCGGCGCAACGGGGTCGGCAACTTTCAGCAACTCGTCGGCGACTACACCAATCCGATTCTGCGGCCGGCAGCCGCGGAGGTGGTCAAGAAGCACGGAGAAATCTCAACTGCCGGCGGCGGTTATCCGACGCCGAGCAACCAGTGCTGGCCAGGCGGCGTGCCTTATGTGTTCTGGGATTTCCTGATGGAGATGTTCCAGCAGCCGGACAAGATCACCATGATCTATCGCCACGGCAATGAAATACGCCATGTGCGCATGAACGAGCCGCATCCGGCGCAGGTGACGCCGTCCTGGTACGGAGATTCGGTCGGTCACTACGAGGGCGACACGCTGGTGATCGACACGGTGGGAACCAAGATCGGGCCGTTCGCCATGGTCGACATGTACGGCACGCCGCACAGCCCGGCCCTGCACGTGGTGGAGCGGTACCGGCTGGTCGATTTCGCCGACGCGAAGGACGCGATGGAGCGCAACGCCAAGGAGAACCAGCGCACCCCGGGCGCCGACTTCGATGCCGGCTACCGCGGCAAGGTGCTGCAGCTGCATTTCACGGTCGAGGACACGGGCGTCTTCACGATGCCCTGGACGGCGACCATCACGTATCGGCCCGCCGTCGGGGAATGGACGGACCTGATCTGCAGCGAGAACGTCCACGAATATTTTGCCGGCCGGGACGCCAAGGTGCCGCAGGCGGACAAGCCGGATTTCTGATGCAGGCGCGCATTTGCGTGGCCACCTCCGCTCATTCCAGCAGCAGACCCTGTGAGGAATTGCCACATCCGCTCATTCCCGCGGACGCGGGAATCCAGACTTTGCCAAATAGCTCGGACTTTCCATGGGAAAAGGCTGGGTCCCCGCTTTCGCGGGGACGAGCGGGTGGAGAGTTAGTGCCCGCGAGAGCACAACCGCCAACTCGATCTCTCGCGAACGGAAACTCAGCTCATTTTGCGAGGTCGCTGGATCCCGTTTTGGCGGAGATGAGCGGGCACGGTTCGGCTGGTTGAACCATTCGGCTTTCGCGCGCGACTAAATTTCTGTTGTCTGGATCGGCGCGCCGGCTTTCGGCCCAGCCGGTGTTCCAAACATGCGAAAAAATCCATAGCCCGATCAGGAGAGCCGACATGCGTTTGCTGACCTCGATGATGGTCACCTGCGTGCTGATGGCGGTCGCTGCACCGGCCTTCGGGGCCAGCCGCAAAGCCCATGACGACTGCAATTCCGACGATCCGGACCGCAACATCGCGGGCTGCACGATCGTCGCCCAGGATCCGATCGAGAGCATCAGGACGCGTGCCGTTGCGTTTGTGGGCCGCGGCCTCGCCTGGCATGACAAGGGCGACAACGATCGCGCCCTGGCGGACTTCTCGGAGGCGATCCGCATCGACCCGAAGAATGCGCTGGCTTACAACGACCGCGCCCTGGCCTGGAGGGAAAAAGGCGACCCCGACCGCGCCATCGCGGATTTAACTGCGGCGATCAAGATCGATCCGCTGCCCCGGTCGGATCTCGCCGGCACCGGCCATGTCAACATCTACGCCAACCGCGGTCTCGCCTGGCAGGCCAAGGGCGAGCTCGATCGCGCCATCGCCGACTTCGACCAGGGCATCAAGCTCGACCCGAAGGACGCCGACGCTTTCAATCGCCGCGGCGCCGCATGGCATGCCAAGGGGGATATCGATCGCGCGATCGCCGACTTCACCGCCGCGATCGGGGTGAACCGGAAATTCACCGGCGCCTATTACAACCGCGCTCTCGCCCGGCAAGCCAAGGCCGACCTCGACGGTGCCATCGCGGATTTCACCGACGCGATCCGGCTCGACCCGGGATTCGTCAACGCCTATTCCGGCCGCAGCGAGGTTTTCATGGCCAAGCTCGACCCCGACAACGCCATCGCGGATGTCAGCGAGGCGATCCGGCTCGCCCCGGACCGTCCCTATTTGTACTACGTGCGCGGCGCCGCCCGGTATGACCGCTACATGCGCGCCAGCGCTGCGATCGATCCGAAGGATCTCGAGGGCGCTATCGCGGATTTCACCAAGGCGATCCACTATGGTCCCAATTTCGCCGGTGCCTACTATGCGCGCGGCCTCGTGCGCAACACCAATGGCGAACGTGACCACGCCATCGCCGACCTCACCGAGGCGGTTCGGCTCGAGCCCGAGAATGAGCGGATGGTGGCGGCACTCAAGCAGCTCAATCCGTGATGGGGAAGCTTGCTGCCGGTATCGGAGCACGCCAGCCGGACAAACTTGCTCCCGGATCGCCAGGAAGCTACGATGCCACCCTCAGCTGCATTGGTTGGAAGCTGCGCGAGGTTCATGAACCGCGCATAAGAGCTGCCGATGGATGCCTCAAGCGCCAGTCGAGGTCCGGGTTCGTGGTTCTCGCAGGGATCCGCTGCGGGTGCGCGTCAGAAAGAGTCGGCTCCTCTTCGTAAGGGGGCGCCCGCGGGCGGGCCCGCCGAGAGCGTCAGCCCGGGCCAAGCCCGGTCGGCGCAACCCGCCTTGGGGTGGGCGATGGCCGCGGTCGCCATATTGGGTCTCGGCATCGTCGGCTGGATCAATGCGCCGGTCCGCCCGGAGCCGTTCGATGAACCGCTGCCGCCGCTGAGCTTGGGGTGGTGGCTCTACACGCCTGTGGATCCGGGCATTGCCGACCTTGATATGGTGCCGGCCGGCGGGTTCGGAAGCTTCCTGCCGCGCGCGATCGCCCGTAACATCCGCACCGATGCTCGGTTCGCGGTGGCGGACATCGCCGACGCCTATGTCCTTCCCGACGGCAGTGAAATCCTCGTCAGTCTCAAGACCCAGGCAGGCCGCGCCGATTTCCAATATTCCGCCAACGCGGGCAGGACCTGGTCGGGTCCGCCATCGGTGCCTATCCGCTGCAGCGACCCGGGACAGAGCGCGAAGATTCAACAATTTGGTCCCAAGGCGACCAACCTCGCGTTTGATTGCTTTCCAACCGCGCTTCCCAACGAGGGGCTGGATGCCGGGCCGGCGACGACGTCGGTCCGGGTCGGCGCCGGCACGACACCGGATGCCCTGTGGCTGACGACCAGGATGGGGCCGGTTTGGATCGCGGGCGGCGGAGCGACGCTGTTCAAGGTGACCAACAAAACCCCGCTCACGATCGCGCGGCCGCAGTCGGATAACCGGATCCTCATCGCATCGGCGGACGGTTTCACCATGCTTACCTTGCGAAGGGTACAGCTGCGTGGACCGCCGATCGCGGGCAATCTGAACTCCATCTCGCCCAAGGGAGACGGCTTGGGCACACTTCCGCCCAACCTCGCCGCACCTGGCCCGCAGGGAACGCCGGGACCACAGGAAGCTTTTCCCGGAGCGTTCAATCGCGCCTCGACGGCGCAAGTGCAGCAAGGCCTACCGAATGTCCAGCAGCGCGCCCCGGTCCAGCAAAGCGCGCCCGCCGACGATCTCTCGCTGCCGGAGGCGGGCGCGTGGACTGAAATCCGTGATCCCGCGCATCCGGGCGGCAACATCCCGATCCGCACCATTCGGGTCAGCAACGACGGCAAATCGATCGTGGTGGCGCAGGCGGTGGCGCGCGACGCCGGCGTTCTGGTTTCCCATGACGGCGGCCAGAGCTGGTCGCGGCTCGCGTATGCCACCGGGGCGCCGCCGTGGGTCGTGTTCGTGGCCTTCCCGCTCGCCCTGCTGGCGGCGGCAGGCGCCGCCCGCCAGCTCATCCGCACGCCCCCGGGCGAGCCCTCGATCGCCGACGAAGCCGCGACCGACCGCCCGATCGGGCTGCATGACGCCGATGCCCTGCAGTTCGAGCCGATCGCGCGCGGGCTGCTCATGTTCATCCGCAACCCGCAGACCGAGCCGCCGGTGACCATCGCGGTCACCGGTCCATGGGGCAGCGGCAAGACCTCGCTGATGACCATCCTGCGCGATCTCTTGCGCGAGCACGACGCGCGTCCGGTCTGGTTCAATGCCTGGCACCATCAGAAGGAGGAGCACCTGCTCGCCGCGCTGATCGAGAATATCCGCCGGCAGGCGATCCCGTCGATCGGCACCTGGGCGGGATTGTTTTTCCGGCTGCGGCTCCTGCGCCGGCGCTTCATCGGGCGCCTGGGCGTGATGCTGGTGCTGCTCGCCGCCGCCTTGTTCGTCATCGGTTCCTACCTGTCGCTCTCCGAGCAGACCACCAAGCAAATGCGCGCCTGGCTGTTGCAGGAGTACCTGACGGTCACCGAGAAAACGCCGGCGCAACCATCGGCGGCGAGCACGGCACCGGCCAAGAGCCAGAACGAGGAAGGAGACCTGCTGCTCGCCTTGATCGCGCTCTTGCCATCGGGTCTCGCCGTTCCGGTGCTGCTGTTCGGCGTGCTCAAGAACTTGCAGGCGTTCCCGCGCGCCAAGCCGGAACAGCTGCTCGGCGCCGGCGGCAAGGCGAAGGGCGATTTCGCCGCCAAGCTGAGCTTCCGCTACCGATTCGAGCGCGAGTTCAGCGAGACCGCCGCGGCGCTGCGCGGCTCGGCCAGCCCGGGCCTGATCGTGTTCATCGACGACCTCGACCGCTGCCACGCCCAGAACGTGGTCGAGCTCCTGGAGGCGATCAATTTCATCGTCTCGGCGGGCGAGTGTTTCATCATTGTCGGCATGGCCAAGGACCAGATCCGGCGCAGTATCCTGGCGAGCTACAAATCGGAATTCGTCGATCTTCCAAAGGATTCGGTGCGCGACGGCGACATTGAGGCGGCACGCCGCCGCTTTGCCGACCGTTATCTCGAGAAGCTGATCAATATCGAGGTACCGGTTCCGCAGCCCAGCGCCGGGCAGATCATGTCGCTCCTGACCGGCGAGGCGAAACGGCCCGAGCTGCCGCCCGGCGTCGCCGTGCGGCGCCGGCTGCGCCTGCTCTACGACAACGGCCCGGTGATCCTGGCGGCCGGCTTCCTGGTTGCGCTGTTCATCTGGGTGCATCCCTATCTGGCGCGCTTCAGCCTGTCCGCGCCAGTGCCCGCGCCCGCCGTCGCCGTGGCGCCCGCCGCGACCGGCACACCGCAGGGCCCGGGCGCGCCCGCACTCACGGTGCCGCAGGTCTATGAGTCGGACAAGGATCTCGCGGGCGCGGAGCCGCGCGCAGGCTTCCCCTGGTCACAGGCCGCGCTCGGCCTCGCGCTTCTGGTCGCGGCCGGCGCCTACCTGGCACGGCTGTGGGTCCTGGCCAAGCAGCGCCCGGCCTCCGATTCACAACCGTTCCGTCAGGCGCTCGCGCTGTGGAACCCGGTGATCTTCCTGGCGGCACGAACGCCGCGCGCGGTCAAGCAGTACAAGAACATGCTCCGCTATCAGGCCATGCGGCTGCGCGCGCTGCAATCGACCGCCGGTGCGGGAAGGATCGTGGAGCCTGATCTGGTGGCGCTCGGCGCCATCTCGCTGGCAGACCGCGCTTTGCTGGCTGGAGCCATCCCGCCGGCCGGCAAGCCGATCAGCTTGCTGGTCAAGGACGCCGTCGGCAAGGCGCCGCCTGATGGCCGCGATGTGCTCGAGCAGATTTCCGCTTCGCTCAACCGGCGCCAGGTCGACGCCGATAAGGCAGCGGCCCTGGAATCTTCAATCAGCCAATATCTCGCGCTCTTGCCGCCGAAGGTATAGGGCGCGGCGCTCGACGCGGATTGCGCCCGGCCGGCTACTGCTTGTGCGCCACGCTGGTCGGCAAGTGATTGAGCTCCTCGCAACCGGTCGCCGTGACGATGACGGTGCCACCGATGTTGACCCGATGATGGCCGATGCAGGCGTTCGGCTCGAAGGCGAAGACCATGCCGGGCGCCAGCACGGCTTGCCGCGCCCGAATCGCACTGGCGCCGGCAAAGCGCACATCAAGCTTGGCCTGCTCCTGGTTGACCGTGGTGCGGCCGGCCAGGAAATGCGGCCCGAGCGAGTGCACGAGCGGCGTGTAGCCCCAGCAGCCCGCCGATTTGAGCGGCTCCTCCATCACCGCCACCAGATCCGAGAAGGTCATGCCCGGCTTCAACGCCTTGATGCCGGCCTCGTAGGAGGCGCGCGCCACGGCCTCGCATTTCTTGCTGATATCGTCCAGCGGATCGAGCGCGACCGTCATCTGCACCTGGACCTCCTGGTTGCCGCAGAGCGGCATCAGCTCGGCCTGCATCAGGTCGCCGCGCGCCAGGATGCGCGGCGCCTCGCCGCTGGTGGTCCAGCGCGGCGGTCCCCAGGACAGCGTGTGGGGGCCTGAATTCATCACGATCATCGGGTAGCGCAGCCCGATGCCATGCCGCAGCATCTCGCGCGTCGCCTCGGCGAACACCACCTCCTCGCCGACGCCCGGCGCCGCGACCTCGACGATCACCCGGCAGGCGGCCTCGGCGGCGCGCGCGGCGTAACGCACCTGCGCCAGTTCCTCCTCGCTCTTGACCAGCATCAGGTGGCTGAACTCCTCGGAGACGTCCTCCCAGCGCGCCTGCGGCAGCGCCGCCGTGAGCTCCATCCAGAAGTTGGCTGGAATGGCGCCGTAAATCTCGGTCGGCGCCTGCGACTTGAGACCGACCACGCCAAGACTGCCGTGCGCGAGATGCTTCTCGGCCAGCACCTCCGCCACCCCGGCGCCGCTGGTCGCCACCCGGTAATCGGCGACCCACAGCGTGGCGCCGCGCACCTGCGACCAGCGCGCGCGCATCACCCGCAAGTGTGCCCAGGTGATGACGACCGGGTCGCCCTCGAGCGGAAACAGGACGCAGCCTTCGTTGTAGTCGTCGCTGATATAGGTCTCATACATCTCGCGTGAGCGAAAGCCGGCGACCAATAGCCCGTCGAATCCGCGCTCGCGCATCAGATGGCGCACCCGCGCCCAGCGGCGGTCGCGCTCGGCGAGAGAGAGGACGGGGGGCTGGGGGACTGACATGGGGCGTCCTGTTGTGGGGGAGCGGGGAATGGTGAGTAGTGAGTAGAGAAAAAGCGAATGGCGCTTGTGAGTGGTTCAATTCTCTACTCACTACTCACTACTCACTACTCACTCACTCCGCCTTGATGTTGGCGGCGCGGATCACTTTCCCCCACTTCTCGGTTTCCTGGACGATGATCTTGCCGTAGTCGGCCGGCGTCAGCGGCACCGTCTCGCTGCTCAGGGCGGCGAATTGCGACCTGATCTTGGGATCGACCAGGCCGGCATTGATCTCGGTGTTGAGCCTCGCAACCACGTCCGCGGGCGTCGCCTTGGGGGCGCCCAATCCGTTTCGCAGGCTCGCTTCATAGCCGGGCACGAAGTCGCCGACGGTCGGGATATCTGGAAACGCGGCCGAGCGCTCCGCGGTGGTCACCCCAAGCGCCCGCACCTTGCCGGCCTTGATGAACTCGGTCGCGCCGGCGAGCGCGACGAAATAGACCTGGACCCGGCCGCCGATGAGATCGGTGAATACAGCGCCGTCGCTGCGATAAGGAACGTGCAGCATGTCTACGCCGGCCATTGCCTTGAACAGCTCGCCGGCAACATGGGTCACGGTTCCGGTGCCGCCCGACGCCATGTTGATCTTGCCGGGATTGGCCTTGGCGTAGGCGATGAACTCGGGAACCGTCTTGGCCGGAAACGACGGATCCACCACCATGACGAAGGCGCTGCGGCTCAGGCTCGCGACCGGCGCGATGTCGCGGATGAAATTGAAACGCAGGTTGTCGTAGAGCGCCGCATTGGTGAAGGCCGCGGTGCTGTTCATGAGCAGGGTGTAGCCGTCGGGGGGCGCATTCACCACCGACTCGGTGGCCAGATTGGTGCCGGCACCCGGCCGGTTGTCGACCACGAACGACTGGCCGAGCCGCGCCGACAGCCATTGACCGATCAGCCGCGCATAGATGTCGAGCCCGGTGCCGGCCGCGAAGCCGACCACGATATGCACCGGCCGCACCGGATAGGTTTGCGCAAAAGCGTCCCGCCCGGCGGCGGGCAACGCGGCAGCGCCCGCTGCCAGCTGCAGGAATCGGCGGCGCGGAAATTTCATGATGTGGTCCTCACGGTGCGAAGCTATCCCAATTCCCGCTGTCCACAAGGGCGCGATTTCCGGCTGGTGCCCGACCCGGACCGGAGCTCGCGGGGGTGCGCGGAGAGCCTCCCCATAGCACGATGACGGCGGTATGATGGAGGCGGTCTCCGGAAGATCCCGGAGGCTCTTGCTCGAGGGAGCGACTATTGCGAGCCCTGCGACGTGTCCACATCAACGAGCTCGAACGCGACGAGATGCTGGCGCGCGCCTCCAATCCGTTCGAGGCGCTCTACTATGGCCACCGGGGCCGCGTTGCCTGCAAATGGCATCACTATCTCGAGCCGTACGACCGTCACCTCGGCCGGTTCCGCGGCCGGCCGGTGCGCGTCCTGGAGCTGGGCATTCTGCAAGGCGGGTCGCTGCAGCTGTGGAAGTCATATTTCGGCGAGCATGCAGTCATTCACGGGATCGACATCGATCCGGCCTGCGCCAAATTCTCCGAGGCGCGCGTCGTGCCGCATATCGGAAGCCAGGCCGACACCGGCTTTCTCAAGCGCGTGGTCGAGCAGATGGGTGGGGTCGATGTGATCATCGACGATGCGAGCCACAAGGGCTGCGATCAGATCGCCTCGTTCGAGCTGCTCTATCCGCTGCTGGACCCGAACGGCGTCTACATATGCGAGGACACGCGTTCCGCCTATTGGAGCCAATATGACGGCGGCTATCGCAAGCCCGGAACCTTCATCGAATATGCCAAAGGCCTCATCGATCGGCTGCATGCCTGGTATATCGAGGACGAGGAAATCGCTCGTGACGAGTCTTTTGCCAGAATGACGCTCGGCATCTTCTTCTACGATTCGCTGGTCGTGCTCGAGAAGCGGGCCAAAAGCGTGCCCTTCCAGTACACGATCGGCGGCAAGGACACCTGACGGCAGTGCATGCGCAACCCTCTTCCAAGCGACGAGGCATGACCGACCGTGAAACGCAAGATTGCAGCCATCCTGGCGGCTGATATCGCCGGCTACAGCACGCTCGTCGCGCAGGACGAGGAGGAGACGCTGCGCCGCCTCGCCACCTCCCGCACCCTCCTCGACGAGCGGGTGGCGCAATGGGGCGGCCGCATCTTCAATACCGCCGGCGACGCCGCGCTGGCGGAGTTTCCGAGCGCGGTCGATGCGGTGCGCTGCGCGCTCGACATCCAGGAAGGCATCGGGGCGCGCAACCTCGCTCTTCCGCCAGACCGCCGGATGCTCTACCGGATCGGTGTCACGGTGGCGGACGTGGTGGAGCGGGACGGCGATCTGCTGGGAGACGGCGTGAATATCGCGGCCCGCCTGGGCGGCATCGCGGTCCCGGGCGGCATCTGCGTGTCGCACGCCGCCTATGAGCAGGTCGCCAACAAGCTGCCGGTCGCGTTCGAGGATCTGGGGCGGCAGCAGGTGAAGAACATACCTAATGCCGTTCATGCCTATCGCATCGCGCCGCATCCGTCCGCCGAGCAGGCCGGCGCGGGGGGGACAGGAAACCCGCCGGGCGCAAGACGCCGGAACCGCCGGTTGGCCGGGCTGGCGATCGCCCTTGCGGTTGCCACGGTCGTGATCGCCCTGGCGCTGCATGGCTTGCCGCAAGGATCCTCCGTGGCAGGCTCCGCACCGGTCGCCCTGCCGCCGCCGGCGAACCGGGACGCCAACGCGCCCTTCGATGACGCCAAGGTCCGGGCGCTCGCGGCCAGCCAAAGCGTCCCGCTGCCGCCGACCCTGCGGGTCAAGACGCCGGCCGCCACCGTGCCGGCCCGCCTGGCCGGCTATCTCGGCGCCTGGGGCGGCGATCAAGGCTGGAACGGCGTTGGCCGGCGGGTCATCCTGGTGGTCGAGAGCATCGATGAATCGGGCACCGCGCTCGGCATCCTGGCGCAAGGACCGCCCGCCGACCCGACCTTCCCGGACCAACGGCCGGCGCGCTACCGATCGGTCGCCGGCACCATTACCGATGCCGGCATGGTCTTCACACTGGGGGGCGCCACCTACACATTCAAGGATACGGCGGACGGCCTAATGTGGGGCCGGGTGCAGATGCAGGGCGAGCGGAACAAGCTCGTCGAGCTGACCATTACGCTCGATCGGATCGATTAGCCGGCAGACCCGCGCAGGCGGGCAGATGTGACCGCCGTCACGATTCGCGCGATTGCGCGATCGAAGCCGGCGATGCCGCGAACCTCCAGCGCCCGCCTTCCTACCAACAGATGCACCAAGCAAATCAGGGCTGCAAAACAGAGCTAGATGAAAAGCCGGATATGTGTCCATCATCCGCATATCCTGCGGCTCCGGCAGAATTTCTCCCTGCCGGGCGCCCTCGGGCTCACAGGCGGCGAACCGGATGACGACCGCATGACACGCGACACCCCGCTGTCGGTTTTGCCGGCGGATTTCGTGACCGAGCTGTTCGGGGCGGCCCGCACGGTCGCGCTTCCCCGCCATCAGACGCTGTTCCGCGCCGGCGATCCCGGCGACGGCTGCTACCGCGTGATCGACGGCCTCCTGAAGGTGACGGCGGCCGCGCCTTCGCAGCGCGAGCGCATCCTCGCCATTCTCGGGCCCGGCGCGCTGGTCGGCGAGCTGTCGCTGATCGATGGGGCGGCGCGCTCGGCCTCGGTGGCCGCGATCCGGGAATCGCAGCTGCGCTTCGTCACCCGCGCGGAGTTCGAAGCCTTCGCCAAAGCCCATCCGGAGGTTTTCCGCCACATCTCGGCCGGGCTGGCACGTCGCCTGCGCGACAACAATGATGCCCTGGTGGCGACCAGCTTCCTGTCGGTCAAGGGCCGCGCCGCGCGCGCGCTCCTGAGCCTGGCGGATGCGTTCGGCGAGGACGTCGGCGCCGGGCGCATCCTGATCCATCAGAAGGTCAGCCAGGGCGATCTCGCCGCCATGGCGGGCATCGCCCGGGAGAACCTGAGCCGCATCCTGCAGGAGTGGATACGCGACGCGCTGATCAAGCGCCTCGCCAGCTATTACTGCGTGGAGAACAAGGCGGCACTCGAGCGCGAAGCGAGCAACTGAAGCTACTGGCAGACCGCGCGGGTGACGAAAGTCTCGTGCGGGCACTCGCCTTCCGCCGGCAGGTGACCCGAGAGCCAGACACGCGCCGGGCACTTCTGCACGGACTGGGTATCGAGGCTGCGGCCGGAACCAAATCCCTTGGCGCGGCACGCCGCGTCCGCCGCCGCCTGGCAATCGGGCGCGCCATTGGGGGCGGTCGCGCAACGCTCCCGGCCGCTGACCATGCGCGCGCTCGGCAAGCCGATGATCGTCCCGGCGGCATTCTTGGCGCTGCCGACCGCGCCCATGGCGGCGTCCTTGGCGGCATCGCTCGTCTGGCTGCCGATACTGCCCAGGGTCTCGTTGGTGTTTTTGAGCTGTGAATTGAGCTTGGCGGCCGAGTCTCCGACAAAGCGGCCGAACACATCGATGAAGCCGGGCCGGAAGCTCGAATTGGGCGGCTCCGCGGCAGGCGGATCCGCAGCAGGCGGCTGCGAAGCCGGCGTCTGTGCCGCAGGCGGCGGCGAGAGGACATTGAGCTGCGGCTCGGCCCTGGATTCCTGTGCAAAGGCCGCAACGGCCAGCAGCACGGCCCAGATCGCGACGTCTGGTCCCGCGATGCGGATCATCACGCGTTCCTCGCACCGGATCATGAGAATCCGCCACACATCAAGGCCGGCCTCCATGTCGCCGCGCGCGAAATTGCGTCTCGCCCGTGGCGAAATTGAGGTACCGGGTTCAGACCAGATAGAGCGCCGCCACGGCGCCGGCGACCAGGACCAGCGCGCCGGCCGTAACCCAAAAGCCCAGCCGCTTCTCGATCATCTCGCGGGCGCGCGGACCGAAGCGCTTGAGCAGGAACGCTTCGGCGAAGAAGCGAGCGCCCCGCGTCAGCAGCGACAACAACACGAACAGGCCGAAATTATAGCCCGCGAACCCGGACGCGATGGTGACGAGCTTGTAGGGAATGGGGGTGAGCCCCTTGAGCAGGATGATCAAGGCCCCGTAATGCGCGTAACCTTCACGAAACGCCTCGACCTTGTCGCCATAGCCGTAAAGCCGGATCAGCCATAGCCCGACCGAATCATAGAGCGCGGAGCCGATGAAGTAGCCAAGCACGCCACCCGCGACCGAAGTCAAAGTACAAATCGCCGCGAAGCGCCAAGCCCGATCGGGCCGGGCAAGTGACATCGGAATGAGCATGATGTCGGGCGGCACCGGCAGGAAAGAGCTCTCCATGAACGACACCGCGCCCAGGATCCATATGGCGTAGGGCCTTTCGGCGGCGTCGATGCACCAATCGTAGATTTTGCGAAGCATGGCGGGTTGCTAACCAACGCGGCCGGGATTGTCCAGGCAGGGGCTTGTCCAGCCCTCATGGCCGCGTGAAAGCCTCGCCACCTGATCGGCCCTGTGGAAGAGACCTATACGCCGTGCCCGGCGATCAGCGACGCTTGCGCAGGCGGCGGCTCTCGAGCGCCACGACCTTGCGGCGCGTCGGCGATTCCGCCGCGTGCTTGGGCAGCTTCTCGGCGATGCCGAACAGCCGCTCGCGCCGCTCCATCTCGGCCCAGACCTGGCGCGGCTCGATGCCGGCGGAAACCCAGAGCGCCACCAGGTTGTACATCAGATCCGCGCTTTCCTTGATGGCGGCTTCGGTATTCCCGTCGATGACGTCGATCACCACCTCGATCGCCTCCTCGGCCAGCTTCTTGGCCATCTTGCTGCGGCCGGAGTGCAACAGCCGGGCCGTGCGCGACGACGCCGGATCGGCGTGCTTGGCCGCGACGACAGCCTGGTGGAGACGATCGATCGAATCAGTCATGCGGGTCACGCTAGCCGGAGCGGGTCAAGATTGCGTTAGCGCCGGGCGGGTGCCGGAAAGTTGCGGGCCGAACAGCTAACGTTGGTTTAACGGCGGCGGTTCCGGCCGAGCCTGGGCGAGTGACAGTTTTGTGACGAGGCCCGCCCGCTCACTCTTCGGTCGTCAGCAACGAGGCGTTACCGCCGGCGGCCGCCGTGTTGGTGCTGATCACCTGCTCGGCGGAAAAGCGCCGCAGATAGTCGGGCCCCCCGGCCTTGGGGCCGGTCCCGGAGAGCCCGTTGCCGCCGAACGGCTGGGTCCCCACCACGGCGCCGATCATGTTGCGGTTCACATAGACGTTGCCATTGGACAACCGCGCCGCGATCCGCTGGACCGTCATGTCGATGCGCGAATGGATGCCGAGCGTGAGCCCGTAGCGGTTGCCGGCAAGCTCATCGAGGAGGGCATCGAGCGCGTCGGCGCGCCAGCGCACCACATGCAGGATCGGACCGAAAACCTCCTCGCCGAGATCGGCGGCGCGCCTAAGCTCGATGATGGCGGGCGCCACATAGGTGCCCGACTCCGGCAGCGCGCGGTCGAAGCGGAAGCGCAGCCGGGCCTGTGCCGGCGGGTTGGCAATCCAGCGCTCCAGCCGGTCCTTGGCCTCCTGATCGATCACCGGCCCCACATGGGTTGCCGGATCGCGCGGGTCGCCGAGCTTGAGCTCGCGCGCCGCGCCCTCCACCATGGCAAGGATGCGCTCGGCCACATCCTCCTGCACGCACAGGAGCCGCAGCGCCGAGCAGCGCTGGCCGGCGGAGCGGAAAGCGGAAGCCACCACGTCGTCGGCGACCTGTTCGGGCAGCGCCGTGGCGTCGACGATCATCGGATTGATGCCCCCGGTCTCGGCAATGAGCGGCACGATCCCCCTCCCTGACCCTCCGCCGCTTGCGGAAAGAGAGGGGGAGGCGGCGAGCGAGCGGTTGATGATGCGCGCGACCTCGGTCGAGCCCGTAAAGGCGACCCCGGCGACACGCGCATCGGCCACCAGGGCGGCCCCGACCGCGCCGTCGCCTGGCACCAGGTGCAGCGCGGTTGCCGGCACGCCGGCTTGGTGCAGGATGCGCACCGCCTCTGCGGCGATCAGTGGGGTCTGCTCGGCCGGCTTGGCCACCACCGCATTGCCGGCGACCAGCGCAGCGCTGACCTGGCCGAGAAAGATCGAGAGCGGGAAATTCCACGGGCTGATGCAGACGAACACGCCGCGGCCGCGATAGCGCAGCACATTGCGTTCGCCGGTCGGGCCCGGCATGGGGTCGCCCGTAAGCGCGCGGCGCGCCTCGACCGCATAGTAGCGGCAGAAATCGACCGCCTCGCGCACCTCCGCGATGCCGTCGTCGAGAGTCTTGCCGCCTTCGCGCGCCATCAGGGCGAGGAGCCAGCCGCGCCGCGCTTCCAGAAGATCGCCGGCGCGCTCGAGCACGGCGGCGCGCCGATCGACCGGCACCGCATCCCAGTCCGCAAAGCCCCGCTGCGCCGCCGTCATGGCGGCGGCGGCAATCGCCGCATCGCCCTCCGCCACCTGGCCGACGGTGGTGCCGTCGATCGGCGAGATCACGGCGCGCATGTGCCCGGCGATCTCGACGCCGTCAACCAAAGGCACCGCTGAGGTGGCGCCGGTCGCCCGATCGATCTCGGCGAGCAGCGCCGTCAAGGACGCCCGCTCTCCGAATTCCACGCCGGCGGAATTGCGGCGCGCCGATCCATAAAGGTCGCGCGGCAGCGGAATGCTTTTGTGGCGGGCGTGCTTTGGATCCCCGATGGCGCTTTGCGGACGCCTGATGATCGAGGCGATCGGCACGTTGGAGTCGGCCGCCGCCGACACGAAGGAGGAGTTGGCGCCGTTCTCGAGCAGGCGCCGCACCAGATAGGCGAGCAGATCGCGGTGGCCGCCGACCGGCGCGTAGATGCGGCATGCCGCCTGCGGCAGCTCGGCGAGCAGGGTCTGGTAGAGCGCTTCCCCCATGCCATGCAGGCGCTGGAACTCATAGTCCGCGACTCCGCCCGCGTCCTCGATCACGCTCGCCACCGTCAGCGCATTGTGGGTGGCAAATTGCGGGAACAGCCGCGGCCGCGCCGCCAGGAGCCGGCTGGCGCAGCCAAGGTAGCAGAGATCGGTCATCGGCTTGCGGGTGAAGACCGGATAGTCGGCGAGCCCGCGCTCCTGCGCGCGCTTGATCTCGCTGTCCCAATAGGCGCCCTTCACCAGCCGCACCATCAGGCGGCGGTGGCGCGCCTGCGCGCTTTCGGCCAGCCAGCCGATCACCGCGCCGGCGCGCTTCTGATAGGCCTGTACCGCCAGGCCGAAGCCGTCCCAGCCACGCAACGAGGGATCGGCGAGGACCGCCGCAAAAACCTCGAGCGAAAGCTCGAGCCGGTCGGCCTCCTCGGCATCTACCGTGAAGTTGAGATCGAAGTCCCGCGCCCGGCGGGCGAGCGCGATGAGGTCGGGCACCAGCTCGGCGAGCACACGCCCGCGCGACACCGGCTCGAAGCGCGGATGCAGCGCCGACAGCTTGACCGAGATGCCGGGGCGCTGCGGCAGTGCCCGATCGCCGGCGCTCGCCCCGATGGCGTCGATCGCACGCGCATAGGCCGCCAGATAGCGCGCCGCATCCTCGGCGGTGCGCGCGCCCTCGCCCAGCATGTCGAAGGAATAGCGCTCACCCGCGGTGCCG
Source organism: Xanthobacteraceae bacterium (assembly GCA_036498625.1). Lineage (GTDB taxonomy): Bacteria > Pseudomonadota > Alphaproteobacteria > Rhizobiales > Xanthobacteraceae > VAZQ01. Next base: position 17,105 of record DASYFD010000362.1, read on the forward strand.
GCCCGTCGCAACGCCTCCTCGATGGTTTGCCCGAGCACGAAATGGGAGCCCAGGAGCCGCATCGCCTCGCGGGTGGCGGTACGCACCACCGGAAGGCCGAGGCGCCGGATGAGACCTTCCAGGATGGTGTCGGGAGTCTCGCCCGGATGGATGATGCGGGCGGTGATGCCCAGCGTCCAGGCCGAGGCCGAAACCAGGAGCGTATGGGATTTCAAATCGGCGGACGACCAGTCGCCGGTCGCGAGCTTGTCCTCGATCAAGCGGTCGGCGGTGGCGGAGTCGGGCACCCGCAGCAGCGCCTCCGCCAGCACCATGAGGGCGAGGCCTTCCCGGGTCGACAGCGAATAGGCATGCAGGAAATCCTCGATGCCGCCGAGCCCGCCGGTGCGGCGCCGAATGGCCTCGATCAGGCCGGTGGCGAGCCGGTCGATGCGCGCTTCGGCCGCAGCCGGTCGCCCCGCCTGCGCGAGCAGGCCGGCCGCGATCTCCTCGTCGGGCGGCGCATAGGGGGCGCCGAAGCGGGGCGCGCCTGACGCGGTCTCCAGATCAGCGCCGGCGGCCTGGCGAAAACGCGCATCCTTGGTCATGAGATGGTCAAGCCTCGCGGTTAACCGATCTTAGGACAAAAGCGCCGGCTCGCGAGCAATCGATCGCGGCACCGGCGTTCGCAATGCCGTGATGATGGACGGGACTGCGATCTTGCCTTGCGCTTTGCGCCGTCCTGTTCTCTTGTGAACCGCATCATCAGGTGGGAAGCAGCGCGGTTCGAGAGGCTGGGCCGGGTCAGGAAATCGCAACGGGAGCATGGCATGACCCTCCGCCCAGTCCTGGCGCTCCGCCACGCCGTCGCCCGCGCACGGCTCGCCTGCCTGGCAGGCGCGGCGGCTGGATTGATCGCCGCCGGACCGATCGCGGGTGCCGCGCAGGCGGACACTGCCATCAAATTTTCGCTCGACGAGCGCCTGGAGGGGCCGGCCGCCCTGTTCCTGCTGCCGCAGGATCGGGGCTATTACCGCAATGAAGGGCTCGATGTGGCGATCGAGGAGGGGGCGAGCGCGCTCGAGCCGATCACCCGCGTCGCGGCGGGCACCTACGAGCTCGGCTTTGCCGACATCAATGCGCTCATCAGATATCGGGATCAGAACCCGGCGGCGCCGGTCAAGGCGGTGTTCATGCTGTACAACAAGCCGCCGTTCGCGATCGTGGGGCGCAAGAGCCGCGGGATCAGCGACCCCAAGAGTCTCGAGGACAAGAAGCTCGGTGCCCCGCCGACCGGGGCCACCTACGACCAGTGGCCGATCTTCGCCAAGCTCAACGATATCGATGTCGGCAAGGTGGCGGTCGAGAAGATCGGCGTTCCGGTGCGCGCCCCGATGCTGGCAGCCGGGCAGATCGACGCGGTGCTGGGCTATTCATTCCGGGTCTATGTCGATCTCAAGGACCGCGGCGTGCCGCTCGACGACGTGGTGCTGCTGCCGATGGCGAATTACGGACTCAAGCTCTACGGCAGCGCCATTATCGTGAACGCCAAGTTCGCGGCCGAGAAGCCCGAGGCGGTCGCGGGATTCCTGCGCGCGTTCCTCAAGGGGCTGAAGGATACGATCAGGAACCCGTCGGCGGCGGTCGATTCCGTCGTCAAGCGCGAGGACCTCGGGAAAAAGGAGGTCGAGCTCGAACGGCTGCGGATGGCGATCAGGGACAACATCATCACCCCGGAGGCGCGCGCCAATGGCCTCGGCGCGATCGACGGCGCGCGGCTGACCGAGGCGATCAATCAGATCGGCCTGACCTATGCGTTCAAGGCCAAGCCGAAGGCGAGCGATATCTTCGATCCGGCGTTCCTGCCGGCCGCCGCGGAGCGCAAGCTCAATTGAGGCGGGGCGTCAGTGTCGCGCTACGCCTTCGGCTCAAGCGTTATCTCGCCCTTGAGATAGTCGGCGAGCTCCTCGATCGCGGTGCGGTCGCCGCCGTCGCGGACCATGATGGCGCAATAGAGGTCGGGCAGCTTGGGCAGCGGCGCGTCCTCCCAGATCGAGAGATTGTTCCGGATCGCGCGCCCGCGTGGCACCACCATCACGCCGAAACCGGCCGCCACCGCAGCCACCAGGCTGACCAGGCTGTGCGAGGTGAACACGAAATCGCAGTCGCGACCGGCGCGATGGAGCGCGGCGACCGCGATGCGCTGGCAAGCACTGTCTCCCCCGTAGGACACCAGCGGCACCGGCCCCTCGGGATCGAGCTTGGTGGCCTCGCTGTGCACCCAAACGGTCTCCTGCCGCCACACGTGACGCGCCTCGATGGTCGGCTCATCGGTAAACAACGCCAGCACGAGGTCGAGCTCGCCCTGCTTGAGATCGCGCAGCATGTCGTCGACCGGCCCGCTGCTCACGTTGAAGCTGATGTCGGGCCACTGCTGGCGGAACCGGATCAGGGTTCCGGGCAGCCGCGAGCCGGCATAATCGATCGGAATGCCCACCCGGATGGTCTGCCCCGGCATGGGGCCACTGGTCAGCTGCAGGATCTCGTCGTTGATGGACAGCAAACGGCGCGCGTTGTTGACCACGATCTCGCCGCGCGGCGTCAGGCTCACGCCCGGCGCGCTCTTGTCGAGCACCTCGTAGCCGAGCAGGTACTGCAACCGCTTGATCTGAGCGCTAACCGCCGGTTGTGTCACGCCCAACGACTGCGCCGCTTTGGTGAAGCTGCGCATCTCGGTCACCGCCACCAGCGTTCTGAGCAGGTCGGTCGGAATATTCAGCATGACGTCAGCCCCCAGAGTCGGTCCCGGGTCGGAAGGCTCCCGGCCCCGACCCGACATTGCGTCCGACACCGGCCGGATGCCATCCGCGTCTTTTGACTATCACGCCCCGGCCGGACGCAATCATTTCCGTCACAGATGACAATTTCAAGCAAGCGGGGATTGTGGGCCGCCCGGCCCCGGCGAATGAAAACAAACGTCTTCTTTGCAGCCCTGGGCGGGGATAGGGCTCCTCTCTGTCGCCGCCATCATAGCAAAATCGCCCCTGCGTGCTTCTCCACAGCCCTCGTTGCGGAGGGACCAGTTTCCGCTACAGTGGATTTCCCGCAGGTTAACCGCATTGGCGTCATGAAGTTTCTGCGTCTTTACCTTCGCGTTCTCGAGCTACTCGGACGCGAGGCCCGCCTGGGCTGGGTCCTGGCGATCGCGGACGTGGCGCTCGCCTTTGCGATCTTCGTGGAGCCGATCCTGTTCGGCCGCATCGTCGATTCGCTGGCGAATTCCCAGGGCCACCTCTCCGACCTCTCATGGCCGCACCTCATGAGCCTGGTCGGGGCCTGGACCGGCTTCGGTCTGTTCTCGATTCTGTGCGGCGCCCTGGTGGCGCTGCATGCAGATCGGCTCTCCCACCGCCAGCGGCAAGTGGTGATGACCGGCTATTTCGAGCATGTGCTGCAGCTGCCCCTGAGCTATCACGACGGCTTCCATTCCGGACGGCTGATGAAGGTGATGCTGACCGGAACCAACGCGCTGTGGGGGCTGTGGCTGTGGTTCTTTCGCGAGAACCTCACCGCCTTCGTATCGCTGATAATCCTGTTGCCCCTGACGCTCGCGCTCAATTGGCGCTACGGCCTCCTGCTGATCCTGCTCTGCCTGATCTTCACGGTGCTGATCGCGCTGGTGCTCGGCAAGAGCGAGCAGATGCAGCGCAAGGTCGAGCAGTATTATTCGGACGTCGCCGAGCGCACCTCCGACACGCTCGGCAATGTGGCGGTGGTGCAGAGCTTCGCGCGCATCGAGATCGAGGTGTCGGGGCTGCAGAAGATCGGCGACTTGCTGCTGAGCGCCCAGATGCCGGTGCTGTCGTGGTGGGCGGCCGCCGCCGTGCTCACCCGCACCGCGACCACCCTGACCATGCTGTCGATCCTGATCGCCGGCATCTGGTTCTATCTCAACGAGCTCACCACGGTCGGCGAGCTCGTCATGTTCATGGGTTTCGCCGCGCTCTTGATCAACCGGCTCGAGCAGGCGGTGATGTTCGCCAACCGCATGCTGATGGAGGCGCCGCGGCTGACCGAATTCTTCGAAGTGCTCGACACCGAGCCGGCGGTGCGTGACCGCTCGGATGCGATCGATCCGGGGCGGCTGCGCGGGCTGGTGGAGTTCGATGACGTCTCGTTTTCCTATGACGGCAAGCGCTCGGCGGTCGCCGACCTTAGCTTCACGGCGCTGCCGGGCGAGACCATTGCGCTGGTGGGCGCGACCGGCGCCGGCAAATCGACCGCGCTCGCGCTCCTGCATCGCGCCTTCGATCCGCAATCCGGCAGCGTGAAGATCGACGGCATGGACGTGCGCGCGCTCGGCCTGGCAGGGCTGCGGCGCAATATCGGCGTCGTGTTCCAGGAAGCGCTCCTGTTCAACCGCTCGATCGCCGAGAACCTGCGGGTCGGCAAGGCGGATGCGACCGATGAGGAGCTGCGCGCCGCCTGCGCCCGCGCACAGGTGCTCGACGTCATCGAGCGCAACCCGGAGGGCTTGGAGGCCAAGGTCGGGGAGCGCGGACGGCTGCTGTCGGGCGGCGAGCGCCAGCGGCTCTCGATCGCGCGCGCGCTGCTCAAGGATCCGCCGATCCTCATTCTCGATGAAGCCACCAGCTCGCTCGACGCACTGACCGAAGCCAAGGTGCAGGCGGCGCTGGTCGAGGTGATGAAGGGCCGCACCACTTTCGTGATCGCCCACCGGCTGGCGACCGTGCGCAATGCCACGCGCATTTTGCTGTTAGCAAACGGCCGCATCATCGAGACCGGCAGTTTCGACGAGCTCTCCCGCCAGGGCGGCACATTCGCCGAGCTCGCCCGCACCCAATTCATCCTGGCGACGGAAAAAGCCCCGGAACCCCAGCGGACCTCATCCTAGGGGTCGCGCTGTTTGCGCGACCATCCCGCGGCGCGATGCTCCTCAGGATGAGGTTGATGATTGCTTGGACCGATTGATCGATCGACCCCGATCTTACTTGATCCGCTCCAAAATGCTCACGTAGTTCGCGACCGCGGTGCCGCCCATGTTGAAGATGCCGGCGAGCCGCGCGTTCTTCACCTGCATGGCGCCGGCGCTTGCGGTCAGCTGCATGGCGGCGAGCGCGTGCATCGACACGCCGGTGGCGCCGATCGGATGGCCCTTGGCCTTGAGGCCGCCGGACGGGTTGACCGGGAGACGGCCGTCCATCTGCGTCCAGCCCTCGGTTATGGCGCGGCCGCCTTCCCCTTCGCCCACCAACCCCATGGCCTCGTACTCGATCAGCTCCGCGATGGTGAAGCAATCATGGGTCTCCACCAATGAGAGATCGGCAAGCCCGATGCCGGCACCGGCGAGGGCGCGGCTCCAGGCTTGCGCGCAGCCTTCGAACTTGAGCACGTCGCGCTTGCTCATGGGCAGGAAGTCCTGCACGTGCTCGGCGGCACGGAACACGACCGCCTTGCGCAGCGCCAGCGCGGTCTCGACGTCAGCGAGCACCAGCGCTGCGGCGCCGTCGGAGACCGGCGAGCAGTCGGTGCGCTTGAGCGGTCCGGCGACGCGCGGATTCTTGTCGCTCTCGGTGCGGCAGAAATCGTAGCCCAGATCCTTGCGGATCTGCGCATAGGGATTGGCCGTGCCGTTGCGGTGATTCTTGGCCGCGATCCGCGCCAGCGCATCGGACTGATCGCCGTGACGCTGGAAATAAAGCCCGGCGATCTGGCCGAAAATGCCGGCGAAGCCGCCCTCGATCTGCGCCTCCTCGCGCACATAGGAGGCCTTGAGCAGATTGCGGCCGATGTCGGCCGCCGGCGTGGTGGTCATCTGCTCGACCCCGACCACAAGCACGATGCGCGCGCTCTTGGCGGCGATCGCCTGCAGTCCCTGATGGACCGCCGCCGAGCCGGTGGCGCAGGCATTCTCCACCCGGGTCGCCCGCTTGAAGCGCAGATCGGGGGACGCCTGCAGGACCAGCGAAGCGGTGAAGTCCTGCGCCGAGAAGCCGGCATTGAAATGGCCGAGCACGATCTCTCCGACATCGGCCGGCTCGATTCCGGCATCCGCCAGCGCATCGCGCGCGACGCGGGTGACCAGGCTCTCGACCGTCTCCCCCTCGAGCCGGCCGAAGGCCGTATGGGCCCATCCGACGATGCAGGCGGTCATGGCGGTCTCCTTGTCCTTAGCGATTTCCCTTAGCGATCCCGCGGCAAATTCTTTGGCGACCCTGAACGTCCTGCCGAATTTTGGTCGCTTTCATCGGGGATGAACAGGATACCGCAATGCGTGCGGTCATGTCCGTTGGCAAGGTGGACAGACTGCTTTGCTTTTCGCCCTCTCTTCGGTCTAGATAGTCATCCTTTCCTGCCTATGGAACTCTCGTTTCCGAGGCCCGACCCGACCAACGGACCGCGAAGCCTGATGTTTTCACACCGATCGCCTCGCTTCCGGATGCTGGCCTGCGCGATCGTCGCGGGCGCGATGGCGGGCTTGGCGAGTGGGCGCGCCGGCGCCGAGGCCCTGCTGCTTGTCGATGTGACCAGCGGCAAGGTGTTGCACGCCGAGAACGCCACCTATCCGTGGTACCCGGCCTCCGTCACCAAGCTGATGACCACCTATACGACCTTGCGCGCCGTGCGCGAGGGCCGCATCACGCTCGACAGCGTCTTCACCGTATCACCCATCGCGGCCGCGCAGTCCCCCACCAAGATGGGATTTCCGGTCGGGACCCAGGTCACCGTCGATAACGCCATCAAGATGCTCATGGTCAAGTCGGCCAACGACATGGCGGTGCTGCTGGCGGAAGGCGTTTCGGGCTCGATCGAGAATTTTTCCGCCGAGATGAACAGCAATGCGAAAGCGCTCGGCATGACGCAGACCAATTATGTCAATCCGAACGGGCTGCCGGCCGACGAGCAGATCACCTCGGCGCGCGACCTCGCCATCCTGGCGCGGGCCCTGATCCGCGAATTCCCCAAATACGATTCCTACTGGCATCTGCCCGGCATCCGCATGGGCAAGCGCGTGGTGCGCAACTACAACACGCTGCTCGGCCGCTATCCGGGCGCCGACGGCATGAAGACCGGCTTCATCTGCGCCTCCGGATTCAATCTGGTGGCGACCGCGACCCGCGACGGCCGCCGCCTGATCGCGGTGGTGCTGGGGGCGCCGTCCTCGGGCGTGCGCGCCGTAAAAGCGGCGCATCTGCTCGAGCAGGGCTTCGGCTCGGCGCCGCTGTCGTGGCTCACGCCCTCGCTCGGCTCGGTCGAGTCGCTCACACCGGTCGATGCCGCGCCCGCCAACCTGCACGAGGAGATGTGCGGCAACCATCGCAAGCGTCCCGCCGCCGAGGAGGAAGAGCAGGAGGCCGGCCCGGCTCCGGCTGCCGATTCGCCTTATGCGGTGTTTCTCTCCAGCCTGCGGCCGCCAGCCAAGGGCGCCAGCCTGTTGCAGGCGGAGGCCAATCTGGGCGAGCCGGTCCCGGTGTTCACCGGGCCGCCGCGCGGCCAGGGAACCGGTCCGGCAGCCCCGCAAATGGCTTCCGCCGACAGCAAGCCGGCCAAGCCCGCAAAAGGCGCCAAGGCCGCGCCTCCGGTTGCCGCCGCGAGCGTGGTTCCGTGGACGAGCCTGAGCCCGGCGGCGCTCGCCGCCAACCCGCCGACCGAGCTCGGCGCGACGCCGGTCGGCTCGGCCCCGCGGGTGCCGCTGCCGCGCGCCCGGCCGCGGCTTGTGGCCGAAAAGCCGCCGCTGCGGTGACCCGGATTTCGTGAGCCAGGATCGGGCACGGCGGGTTCCGGCCGAACCCATTCCCCTCACCGTGCTGACGGGCTTTCTGGGCGCCGGCAAGACCTCGCTGCTCAACCGCTTGATCCACGACCCGGCGCTCCACGAGACCGCCGTGATCATCAACGAGTTCGGCGAGATCGGCCTCGACCATCTGCTGGTGAAGCCGGTCCGTGACGGGGTGGTGCTGCTCCAAAGCGGCTGCCTGTGCTGCACGCTGCGCGGCGACCTGGTCGAGGCGCTGGAGCAGCTGCTGCGCGATCTCGACAATGGTCGCGTCGCGTTTCGCCGTATGATCCTGGAGACGACCGGCCTCGCCGACCCGGCCCCGGTGCTGCAGACCGTGATGGCGCATCCCTATCTGGTGCAGCGTCTGCGGCTCGATGGTGTGATCACCGTGGTGGATGCCGTCAACGCCGCCGCCACGCTCGATGAGCACATGGAATCGGTCAAGCAGGTCGCGGTCGCCGACCGGATCGTGCTGACCAAGACCGATCTGCTGGCTGCGGCCGGACGCCGGGAGGCCGTGCAGGGCTTGCGGTCGCGGCTCGCCGCGCTCAATCCGGCCGCACCGGTTTTGGATGCTGCCGCCGGCGAGGCGGCCGCTGAGCATCTCATCGGCTGCGGCCTGCTCGATCCGGATCGCAAGATACCAGACGTCAAACGTTGGCTGGCCGAGGAAGCCTATGCGGCCCCGGCGCCGCATGGAGCAAATGAGACACACCGGGCCCACCAGCACGATCGCAACCGTCACGACGACCGCATCCGCGCCTTCACGCTCACCTCCGAGGCGCCCATACCGGCCGCTTCGTTCGAGATGTTCATCGACCTGTTGCGCTCATTGCACGGCCCCAAGCTCTTGCGCCTCAAAGGCATCGTGCAGATCGCCGAGGAGCCCGATCGGCCGCTGGTGATCCATGGGGTGCAGCACGTCCTGCACCCGGCGGTGCGGCTCGAGCGCTGGCCCGACGACGACCGACGCACCCGCATCGTGCTGATCACCCGCGACCTGCGGGCCGGCGAGGTAACCCCTTTGTTCGATGCCTTTCTCAACCGCAGCGCGCCCGACCAGCCCGATCGCGCCGGCCTCCTCGACAATCCGCTGGTTCCATTCGGGGGGATGGACCGCTGAGTGCAGGCTCGCCCTTGCGGGTGCCCACAGGGCGGCGGCAACAGGGCGGCCACAAGGGCCGCCACTACAACGCCATCGCCTATTGCACCGTTGCGCCGGCTGCCCGATGCTCCCCATGAACGTGGCGAATCGCATCGACCGCCGCCGGGGAATTTGATTCCATGGGATGGATGGCGCGGCGCGCGTCCGATCTGGCCTGTCTCAAGGGTGCGTTGCGCACCTTGAAGATGACCACGCCGATCGCCAGGCACCCGACCCGTATCTTTCCGATCATCGTGGACGAGCTCGCAGAGCGCTACGGCAATGCACCGGCGCTGCTGTCGGACCGGGAGAGCTTCAGCTACGCCCAGCTGGCGGCGCGCGCCAACCAATACGCCCGCTGGACCTTGGCGCAGGATATCCAGAAGGGCGAGACCATCTGCCTGATGATGCCGAACCGGCCCGAATACATGGCCCTGTGGCTCGGCGTCACCCGGGTCGGCGGGGTGGTGGCGCTCCTCAACAGCAATCTGACCGGCATCACGCTGGCGCATTGCATCAATGTCGTCACCCCCAAGCACGTCATCGTGGCGGCCGAATTGCTCGAACGGTTCGAGACCGCGCAGGCGCTCATCAACGGCACCCCGAGAATTTGGGTGCATGGGCAGGCGAGCGGCGATCAGGCGCGCATCGACAACGCGGTCGATGCTCTTTCCGGCGCCAAGCTCGCCTTCGGCGAGACCCGCCCGCTCACCATCGAGGACCGCGCGCTGTTCATCTACACCTCCGGCACCACCGGGCTGCCCAAGGCCGCCAACATGAACCACTACCGCCTGATGCTGGCGGGCCATGCCTTCGCGGGCGTGATGGCGACGCACGCGAGCGACCGCATGTATGACTGCCTGCCCATGTACCACACCGCCGGCGGGCTGGTGGCGACCGGAGCCATCCTGGTCAGCGGCGGCTCGGTGGTGATCAAGGAAAAGTTTTCCGCGCGTGAATTCTGGGACGACATCGCGCGCTGGAACTGCACCATCTTCCAATATATCGGCGAGTTCTACCGCTATCTCCTGAACTCGCCGCCGCACCCCAAGGAGACCGCGCACCGGCTGCGGCTGGCCTGCGGCAACGGCTTGCGGCCCGACGTGTGGCCCGACTTCAAGCGCCGCTTTCGCATCCCGCATATCATCGAGTTCTATGCGGCCACCGAAGGCAATGTCTCGTTGTTCAATTTCGAGGATCGGGAAGGCGCCGTCGGCCGCATCCCGTGGTTCCTGGAAAGCCGCTTCCCCACCAAGGTGGTGCGCTTCGACATCGATCGGCAGCAGCCGATCCGCGGCCCCGACGGCTTCTGCGTCGAATGCCAGCCGGAGGAGGCCGGCGAGGTGATCGGCAAGATCCTGAAGGATGCGTCCAAGCCGGGAGCACGCTTCGAGGGCTATGCCACCAAGGTCGAGACCGACAAGAAGATTTTGCACGATGTATTCCAGAAGGGCGACAGCTGGTTTCGCACCGGCGACCTGATGCGCAAGGACGCCGGCGGCTACTTCTATTTTGTCGATCGGATCGGCGACACCTTCCGCTGGAAGGGCGAGAACGTATCCACCACCGAGGTCGAGGAAACCATCGGCCAGTTTGCGGGCGTCGAGGAAACCAATGTCTACGGGGTCAGCATCCCGGGCCGCGACGGCCGCGCCGGCATGGCCGCCCTGGTGATCAATGCGGGCTTCGATCTCACGGCGTTCCGCCGGCATCTGGTCCAAAGCCTGCCGGACTACGCCCGGCCCTTGTTCCTGCGCATCCGAAGCGAGATGGACGTCACCAGCACCTTCAAGCAAAAGAAGATCGACTTCGTGGCGCAGGGATTCGATCCGGCCGCCACCGCCGATCCGATCTACTTCGACGATCCGGCCGCCAAGGCCTTCGTGCGTATCGATCGGACGCTCTATGAGCACATCCGCGGCGACGGAGTCCGGCTTTGAGCTCCGCCGGCGGCACGGAGCCTACCACGCAAACGCCGGAGGAAGTAATCGCCTTCTGGCGCGCCGCCGGATCAAAGAAATGGTTCCACAAGGATGCCGACTTCGACCGCGAGATCGCGGCGCGATTTCTGCCGGCGCATGAAGCCGCGGCCGCGGGCCGTCTCGTGGATTGGGAGGCCACGCCCGACGGCGCATTCGCCCTTCTCCTCCTGCTCGATCAGTTTCCGCGCAACATGTTTCGCGGCAGCGCGCGCGCCTTTGCGACCGACCCGCTCGCCCGGGCGGTGGCGGACCGCGCCATCGCGCATGGGTTCGACATGCGCGCGCCCGACGCCGAGCGCAACTTCTTCTATCTGCCGTTCACGCATTCGGAGAATCCCGCCGACCAGGAGCGGTCGCTTGAGCTGGCGCGCCGATTGAGTGACGGCGGGAGCGCGAAATATGCGGAGATTCACGCCGACGTCATCCGGCGCTTCGGGCGCTTTCCGCACCGGAATGCGGTCCTGGGCCGCCTCACCACCGCCGCGGAGCAGGCCTTCCTGGACGCAGGCGGCTTTGCGGGCTGAGGCATGAATCCCCCGGCCGCCCGAACCGAATGTTAACAGTTCGTTGCTAGTGCTCGGGACTTGCGACCAGCGCGGCGGCGCGCGGCGGAGGTTCATTTGGCGCTGACCGGTTCCCAGCATTCAGCAAGCGTTTCGGCCGGCCTGATGCTGCGCCGGTTGTGGGCGCAGCTCGGCGGCGCCGACATGCTGATGCAGCGCCTGGCCGGCACTGTCTTCATCCTGCGGGTAGCGAGCGCAATCCTGGCCTATGGGTCGCAGGTGCTGCTCGCGCGCTGGATGGGCAGCTTCGAGTTCGGCATCTATGTCTATGTCTGGACCTGGGTGCTGCTGATCGGGCAATCGCTCGACCTCGGGCTCGGCACCGCGGCCCAGCGCTTCATTCCGGAATACCGCGAAACCGGCGCGCTCGATCTTCTGCGCGGCTTTCTGTTCGGCAGCCGGTTGCTGGCATTCGGCATCGCTACCGTGGTGGCCCTGGCCTGCGCGGGCGGGGTATGGCTGCTGGCGCCATGGCTCAACGACTACCTGGTGGTTCCGCTTTGCCTCGCCTGCATCAGCCTGCCGGCTTATGGGCTCTCCAACACCCAGGACGGCATTGCGCGCAGCCACGATTGGGTCGGCTTGAGCCTGATGCCGACCTATGTGGTCCGCCAGCTCCTCCTCACCGTGCTGATGGCGGGCGCCTATCTGGCCGGCCTGCCGATGACCGCCGTGACCGCCATGAGCGTGGCCGCGGTCTCGATCTGGCTGCCCACCATCGGCCAGCTCCTGGTTCTCAATGCGCGGCTTGCCAAGCTGATTACGCCCGGCCCCAAAGCGCATGCGATCAGGTACTGGGTGGTGACCTCGGCCCCCATCCTGCTCGCCGAAGGCTTCTATCTGCTGCTCACCTATGCCGATATCCTGGTGCTGCAGCAGTTCCGGCCGCCCGACGAGGTCGCGGTCTATTACGCCGCCGCCAAGACGCTGGCGCTGGTCTCTTTCATCTATTATGCGATCTCGGCGACCAGTGCGCATCGCTTCAGCGTCTATCACGTGGCCGGCGATCGTGCCGGGCTTAAGGCCTTCATCGGGCAATCGATCAGGTGGACGTTCTGGCCCTCGGTCGCGGCCACCGCCCTGCTGCTCGCGGTCGGGCAGCCTTTGCTGCGCCTGTTCGGGGCACAATTCGCCAGCGGCTATCATCTGATGTTCATCCTGGCAGCCGGCCTCCTGGCGCGCGCCTCGATCGGGCCGATCGAGCGGCTGCTCAACATGCTGGGTCAGCAGCACATCTGCGCGCTCATTTATGGAGCGGCGTTTGCAATCAATTTCGCCGCCTGCCTCGCGCTCATTCCGCTGTTCGGCGCCGCCGGCGCCGCGGCCGCCACCACCACGGCGCTGATCATCGAATCCATCATGCTGTTCCGGGTGACCAAGAGCCGGCTCGGCTTTCACGTTTTCATCTGGGGCGGCGCGAAGCGGTGAAGCGATGTCACGTGTCAAGCTTGGTGGCTGGGGCCAAACCCCAACAGCCCTCATCCTGAGGAGGTCGCGCTTTTCGCGCGGCCGTGTCGAAGGATGGATGCGCGCACGGACTCGTTCCATCCTTCGAGACGCATCGCTGCGCGATGCTCCTCAGGATGAGGTCCAGGCATGCACGGCGTGATCGAAACCGGCTTGCGGGTGGAGTGGCGGCCGCTTGCCGAGCTCGCCTCCATCGCCGCGCAATGGCAGGCGCTCGCCGACCGCGCGCTCGAGCCGAACGTGTTTCTCGAGCCCGCCTTCGCGCTCGCCGCCGCGCCCGTATTCGGCCGCGATGTGGGTGCCGGCCTGGTGTGGTCGCGCGCAGCGCCCTACCGGCTCCTGGGCTTCTTCCCGGCGCGGATCGAGCGCCGGCGCTACGGCATCGCCTTGCCGGTGCTGGCCGGCTGGACCCATCCGTTTGCCCCGCTCGGCATCCCGCTCATCGATCGTGACGCAGGCGCCGCGGCGATTTCCGCCTGGCTCGATCACCTCGCGAGCCGCACAGATATTCCGCACATAATGCTGATGCCATATCTCCCGGTGACCGGACCGGTGGCGCAGGCGCTCGCGGCCGCGCTCGCGCAGCGCAGCGGGAGCAGCATTGTGCTCGCCGCCCATCAACGCGCACTGCTGGCGCCCGACGGCGGGCGCGCCGACTATCTGGACCACGCCATCGGGGGAAAGAAGCGCAAGGAGCTGCGGCGGCAGAGAAAGCGCCTGGCCGAGGCCGGCACGTTGGTGTCGAGCACCGTCCGCGAGTTCGCCGGCATGACCGCGGCGCTCGGCGATTTCCTCGGCCTCGAAGCCGCCGGCTGGAAGGGTCGGGCCGGCACCGCCGCCCGCACCGATGACCATATTCGCACCTTCATGGAGCAGGCGGTCACCGGCCTCGCCCGCGACGGCAAGGCGCGGATCGCAAGGCTGCTCGCCGGCGACCGGCCGATCGCCGCGCTGGTGACGCTGCAAAGCGGCGACACCGCGTGGTGCTGGAAGATCGCCTATGACGAGACTTTCGCGCGCTATTCTCCCGGTGTGCAGCTGCTGCTGGAGACCACGCAGGAGCTGCTCGACGATCCGAACGTTGCGCGCGCGGATTCCTGCGCCACCGCCGATCATCCGATGATCAATCATGTCTGGCGCGAGCGGCTCGGGCTCGCCGATCACCTGATGCGATTGGGACCGCAACGGCGGTTCGGTTTCGCGCTCGCCTGCACGCTCGAGCGCCTGCGACGCACCGCGATTGCGGGCCTCAAGAGACTGCGCGATCTCGCGCGGCGGTGAGCGTAGCGGCGCGCCATAGCCTCCGCGCCGCGACTGCTCTATCCTCGGGCAGGGTCGCTCTTTCGCGGCCGCAAAGACAAAGGGAGGACAACATGACAGCATCACGCTTCGCCGCCGCCGCTGCCGGAACGCTGCTCATCGTCGCGCTCGGATCGCCGTCCGTCGCCGACGTCATTTCCGAGTGGGGCACGGCGGTCGTGCCGCCAGCACCGGAGCTGAAGGAGGTCACGGTCGAGCCTTCGACCACGGCGCTCTTGTTTCTCGACATTATGAAGGCCGGCTGCAGCGCACGCCCGCGCTGCGTCGCCGCGGTGCCGAGCATGAAGCGGCTGCACGATGCAGCGCGCGCGCACAATATGGTGGTCTGGTACAGCCTGGTCGGCGCGAACGGCAAGGCAACGCCCGACGACATCATGGACCCCGCGATCAAGCCGCGCGACGGCGAATGGTACCGCCAGCAAGGGACCGACAAGTTCCTCGGCTCCACGCTCGAGCCGACGCTCAAGCAAGCCGGCATCAAGACCGTGATCATCTGCGGCAACTCATTCCAGGGAGCGACCGTCGGCACCGCGCAGGAGGCGGCGCAGCGCGGCTACAAGATCATCGTTCCGGTCGACTGCTCGGCCGGCGAGGACGAGTATCACGAGCAATACGCGGCGTACCATCTGGCCAAGGGCAGCTGGGTGGGAGTTACCAGCAACGTCACGCTGACGCGTGCCGCGATGATAAAGTTCTGAGCCCCGCGTATCGAACGGCCGGAGGTCGCTTCCCGGTCAGGGACTGCCCATACGAGGCTGGGGGTCCACGACCATGGGCAAGCGACCTCTCGCCACCCGCCTCACCCCGCCAAAATCAGCGCCCAGAACACCCGATACTTCGACTTCGGCGAATAGGCTGCCGCGATGCCGATGCGGGAGGCGCCGGAGAGGAGCATGTTCTGGCGGTGTGGGGGCGAGTCGCGCCAGCCCGAGAAGGCTTCCGCCAGCGTGTGGTAGCCGGCCCCGATGTTCTCGGCCGCTACCGTGGACTTGTAGCCCGCGATCTTGAGGCGCTCGCCGAAATCCCGGATGACGTTGTGATCCATCTTGTCGTGCGCCGCCATGGCGCGCGCCTGCGTGTCGGCGAGCTTCATCAGCTCGGGATCGAGGCTGACAGCGGAGAGCCCGTTATTGGCCCGGTAGCCCGAGATCATCGAGGCGGCGGCCGGCGCATCGAGCTCGGCTTCCGCGGTCGCCATGCTGACATACATGCTGGGCTCGCCGGCCGGCGGCGGGAGGTCGGCCGCGCAGCCGCCGAGACCCGCAAGCGCAAGCACCGCGATGAGGCACGCCGCCCGGGGCGCAAACGTTCGACGGCAAGTCATCGGCAGCCGGTCATCGATGGTAAGCCCCCCAAAAGCAAATCCCCCCGCATCCTACGGCGCCACCATGGCGCAAGCATGGTTACGGACCCGGAAACGTCAGTCCGCTCCATCCCTGGGATGGACCGGCCTGCTTAATATTTCGGTAACTTTTCATTAACCCCAACACAACGGGTGGCCGGATACGCTTATTCCACTATCGCGCTCCTGCGCAATTCGAAGCGGGCCTGGACCCGGTTCCGGATTTGATCGCATTTTCAATCGGCGAGATCTGTCGGATCGCGCCGGAAATGCCCCTCAACCAGCGATGTCAGCCATGTTTCGCGTTCTTGACTGCCTCACGAACGAGCATGATTGGCGGCTCGTCCTCGTGGCCGGCCTCATCTGCTTTCTTTCGAGCCTGGTCGCCATCAATCTCTTTCACCACGCGCGGACCACGCTGCAAACCGCCCGTATGACCTGGATCATTGCGGCCGGCATCGCGGCCGGCAGCGGCATCTGGGCAACGCATTTCATCGCGATGCTGGCCTACGATCCCGGCATCGGCATGGGCTTTGATGTCGATCTGACCGTGCTGTCGCTGATCGCGGCCACGGCAATCACGTCCCTGGGGCTCGCGGCCGCGGTCTATGGGCCGGCCCCCTGGGGGCCGGCGATCGGCGGCGGCATCGTCGGATCGGGCGTGGCCGTGATGCACTATACCGGCATGTCGGCGCTCCAATTGCCCGGCCACATCGACTGGGACCCGCCGCTGGTGGCAGCTTCCATCGCGCTCGGCATGCTGCTGGGAGTTGCCGCCCTGATGGTGGCGGCGCGCAGCGCCGACAAGCGATCGCGATTGCTCGCCGCGGTTCTGCTCACGCTGGCGATCGTGTCGCATCACTTCACCGCCATGGGGGCGGTCGAGCTCGTCGCTGATCCGACGCGCGTGGTCGACGCCTCCTCGCTTTCGCCGTCCTTGCTGGCCATTGCGATCGCGGCCGTCGCCGCCGCGGTCTTGAGCATGAGTCTCGCCGGCGCGTTCCTGGACCACCGTGTGCGCGCGCAAAACATGCGGCTCGCCGCCGCCGTCGACCATATGTCCCAGGGCCTGGGCATGTTCGATGCATCGGGCCGCCTGATCCTGGTAAACCAGGCTTATCTGAAGATGTATGGCCTGTCGGCCGAGCAAGCCAAGCCAGGCTGCTCGCTGCACGACCTGTTCCACCAACGTGTCAGGGTGGGCACCTTCGCGGGCGATGTCGACCAATACATCGCCGAGGTCATGCGGGAGATCCGCGAGGGACAACCGATCGACAAGACCCTGGAGATGGGCGACGGACGCATCTATGCCATCTCGAACCGGCCCATGGCGGACGGCGGCTGGGTCTCCACCCACCAGGACGTGACCTCGCAGCTGCGCGCCGAGCAGGAGCGCGACCGGATCGCCGCGCAGGAAAAGCGCCGCACCAGCATCGACGCGGCGCTCTCGGGCTTCCGGGCGCGCGTCGAGGCGCTGCTGCGCACCGTCGGCGACAACGCCATTGCCATGCGCTCGACCGCCACCACGCTGTTTGCGGCGTCCAACAAGAATTCCGAGCGCGCCGAAGGGGCGGTTCGCGAATCCAACAAGGCGTCGATCAACGTGGAAGGCGCCGCTTCGGCCGCCGAGGAGCTGTCGGCCTCGATCGGCGAGATCAGCCAGCAACTGGGCCAGACCAACAATCTGGTGGGCATCGCGGTGCGCGAGGCGGCGGCCACCAATCAGCAGATCGGCGGGCTCGCGCAGGCTGCGCAGAAGATCGGCGACGTGGTCAAGCTGATCCAGGAGGTTGCCGGCCAGACCAACCTGCTGGCGCTCAACGCCACCATCGAGGCGGCGCGCGCCGGCGATGCCGGGCGCGGCTTCGCGGTGGTGGCTTCGGAGGTCAAGTCGCTGGCGGTGCAGACCGGCAAGGCCACCGAGGAGATCGCCGGCCAGATCGCCGCCGTGCAGGCCTCGACCGCCGCCGGCGTCGACGCCATCGCCCGCATCGCCGATCGCATGCAGGAGATCAACCAGTTCACCGCCGCGGCCGCCGCCTCGGTGCTGCAGCAGAGCGGCGCCACCGGCGAGATTTCGCAGAACGTCGCCAGCGCGGTGCGCGGCACCAAGGAGATCATGGCGGTGCTCGGCGAGGTGGCCCTGACCGCCACCGAGACGCGCCGCTCGGCCGAGACCGTGCTTACCGCGTCGGAAGCGGTCGAAGCCGCCGCCGCCAACGTGCGCGCCGAGGTGGAAGGTTTCCTGCGCAAGGTCGCGGTGTAGCGTCCTTCGAACGCGGCCTTCGATCGCTCCTCGGGGCCTGTGAAGGAATACGATCTCCGCTCGAAGCCCCTCCTCCTCTGGTCCCCGCTTTCGCGGGGACCAGAGGGACCGATATCCTCGACCACAAACCGCTACTGGAAAATCTCGTTGAACTGCTTCTTGATCCGCGCGCTTTCGCGCTCGACGTAGTCGTCGTCGACCGCGATGATGTGCAGGGTCTTGAGATCGGGCGAGCCCTGCGGAGCCGCGATGTCGATGCGCGCCGAGTAGCCGCCATCGGCCGGGAATATGCGCTGGACCTCGTCGCTGATCATGAATTGCGCGAACAGCCGGGCGGCGGCCGGGTCGGGCGAGCCCTTGACCACCGCGGTGGGCGAGGGGATGACGAACACGCCATCGGCGGGATAAAGGGTCTTGATCGGATGGCCCGCCGCCTTGAGATCGGCGGCGTAGGAATCGAGCGCGCCGACGGCGATCAGGCGCTCGCTGCGCTTGAGAAGGTCGGAGACCTGCTGGTTGCCGGGCACGATCATGACGTCGTTCTGCCGCAGCCTCTCGTAGAACCCCCAGCCGCGCTGTTTCGACATCATGCCGACCACCGAGACCTGCAATGAGGTGAATGACGGATCGGCCATCGCCAGCTTGCCCTTGTATTTGGGAGCGGTGAGGTCGTCCCAGGTCTTGGGCTCGTCGGCGGGCGCGACTTTGTCGGTGCGCAGATAGTGGGTCATCATGTTGAGACGCTGGCCGACGAAGCTGCCGTCAGCCGCCTTGGCGGCGTCCGGAATATTCTCGAAATTCTTCGGCCGGAACGGCACGAACAGCCCCTTCTTGGCCATGGCGCGGGCGGCCGCAGGATCGGAATGCGTGAGCACGTCGGCCGCCACCCGCCCGGCCGCAATCTCCTGCTGGAACCGGCTGAGGATTTGCGAGCCGCCGGAGCGGAACAGCTCGACCGTGATACCGGTCTGCATGCGGAACAGATCGGCGATCTTCTGCGCCTCCTCGACGGGCGTGGAGGTGTACCAGACGACCTTACCCTCGGCCTTGGCCTTGACCGCATCGACCGCGTCCTGCGCGGAGGCGGACGTCAGCAAGCCGGCGAGCGCGAGCCCGGCAACGAGCGTGCGTTTGAGACCGACCATGGCGTGTCCTCCGTTGCTTATCCGCGATAGACCGGGTCCGGCTGCGAGAAGAAGCTCAGCAACAGGTGATAGACCAGCGCATAGTTCTTCTGCTGGAACGACGCATGCGCAATGCCCGGCATCACCGCAAATTGCTTGTCCGGGTTCGGCAGCTTCTCGAAGAAGGCGATGAGATCCCCGATGCTGGCGATGCCGTCATATTCGCCGCGCATGATGAGGGTCGGCACCGTGATCTTCAGGGGATCGATCACCGGCAGGCGGGCGCACATGTCCACATAAGTGCCGGTCGGCACCGAATCGTCGACCGCCAGGACCGCATCCGCGAACGCTTCCACCACCTCCTTGTCCGCCGTGCCCGGGTGGTCGCGGTCGAAGATCGAGTGCAAGAAGGCCCGGTCGATCGGGCGGCGGTTGCGCGATTGGAATTCGGGCAGCCGCTTGCGCCGCTCGGCGAGCGTGGGCGAGCCCTCGCCGGTCCACACCATGGCGTCGAGCGCGAGCCGCTTGACCATGTCGGGATGGCGCTCCGCGAACAAGGCGGCGCGCAGCGCTCCCGAGGAGATCCCGTAGACCAGGAGCGGGCGCTGCCCGCGCAGCTTGCCGATATAGCTGGCCGCGGCGAAGCAATCGTCGGCGCCTTGCGCGATCGGGGCATTGTTGTCGCGATCCTTGGTGGAGCGGCCATAGCCCTCCATGTCCACGCACCAGCAGTCGTAACCGCGCCGCGCGAACCAATCCATCACCGAACTGTCGGGGCGGCCCGGCACCTGCAGGTCGAAGGTCGGCTGCGACGCCATGGACGAGCCGTGCACGAACAGGATGGTGCCGCCTGCGCCGGTGCCGCCTGCGTCGGTGCCGGCTGCGCCGGTGTCGGCGGCGCCGGACGGATCATCGGCATATTTCTCGAACAGGAACAGACGGACGTCGCCCTTCTGGGTCCAATGCTCCTCGCCGCGGATAGTGGGCGACGGGGTAACAGGCTTGTTCATGCTTGATCTCCGAGCGTTCGTTGGCCGCACGACGCGATGCGCGCAAACCCATCCTACAAATGCGGCGCCGGGGCCCCTGTCAAGGAGGCGGCTGTCGCGGCGTGCGGCAATCCGCTACACTGCCGGGAACATAAAATGCATCACGGGAGGACCATCATGAGATCCAGCATCATCTTCGCCGCCGTGAGCGCGCTCCTGCTTCCCGGCGTTGCCGGCGCGGCCGAGATCAAGGTTCTCTCCACCCAGGCTCCCGAAGAAGCGTATCGCGAATTGGTACCGCAATTCGAGAAGGCGTCCGGCCACAAGGTCACCACCATCTTCACCGGTACGCTCGACCTGCAGAAGCGGATCGCGGCCGGCGAGACCTACGACCTCATCATCATGGCGGGCCCGGCGATCGACGACTTCATCAAAGCCGGCAAGGTGGTGGCGGGC
>DASYFD010000363.1:0-7201 GCA_036498625.1 Xanthobacteraceae bacterium
GACGTCCTCGGCCAGCAGCACGTCGAGGCCGGCCGCGTAGGGCGTCGAGGCGATCTTGCCCTTCCATTCGGGTTTGAGGAAATCATCCAGCACCGTCGGCTTCATGGGGGCGAGCTGCGCATTGTAGGTGACCCCCGAGAGGCCGGTCGTGATCCGGATGATCTTGCCGTCGAGCTCGACCATCTCGGGCGTGATGCGCCCGGGCAGATAGCGGGTCCAGTCGACCGGCTCGAAAAAGTTCACCTTCACCACCGGGGCGATCTGCGGGGCGGCGCCCAGCACGATGTCCACGTGGGCCTTCTGTCCGGCGGAGAATTCGGTCGCCACCTGGTTGACGGCGCGCGCCATGTCGGGTCCGGGCAGGAAGCTGATGCGGATGTTGGTGCCGAACGCCTTGTTCATGGCGGCCTGGAACAGCGCCGCGCCCTGGCTGCCGCCGAACGACGATTGGCTCCAGCCCAGCGTGAGGGCGCCTTCCCGGTTCGCCGCCGCCGCCAATTCCTTGAGGGCAGGGTTCATCTCCTGCGCGCTCCCCGGCGCGCAAGCCAGCAGCGCGGCCGTCAAGGCAAAGCCGGGCAGCCCCAGACGAAGAATTGGATTCACCGGCACCTCCCGCTCGACGCCGTCACGCGTCCGCTTGGCGCACTGTAATCCAGGTAAGCTGAGGCCGCATAGACGACGACCACCACGGCGCCTACCGATGCGCCTTTCCGTCGCGCCCGATCCGAACGCCGTAGTCGTGCTCGGCGGCCGCCGTCGAGACATAGCCGGCCGCGACATCCCGCTCGATCAGCGCCAGTTGCCGGCCCGCCGGCGGCCCATAGCCGCCGCCGCCTCCGGTCTCCACGCAAACCACGTCGCCGGCAGCGAGCGCAAGGGCGTTCTCCTTGTCGATGCTTTCCGGCTGCTGCGCTCCGGCCCGGCGGATGGTGAAGCGGCCGGGCTTGGCTTCGTTGCCGCCTTGCACGCCCCAGGGCGGGCAGAGTGTGCGATCGAGATTGGTTCCCAGATTGCAGGGCGCCAGCAGACGGTAGGTCTTGCGGAATCCGAGCCCGCCGCGAAACGTGCCGGCGCCGGCGGAGTCCTGGCGCAGCGAGAATTCCTCGATGCGGAAGGGCAGCATGGCTTCCTGCAGCTCCAGCGGAATGATCCTGGTGTCGCCATGCGCCATGGTGCGGAACGGTCCGGCGCCATCATGGGTGGCGCAGGCCCCCCAGCCGCCGTGGCCGCTGTCGTGGCTGTCGAAGAACGAGCCGTTCGGGCGCCGGCCATAGAACCGCACGCCCGAATGGGTGCCGAAATGGCCGCCGGGCACGCGCGCCGGCAAGGCATTCTCCAGCGCCTTGATGATGGCGTCGATGACGGTCGGAAACGGGGTCGGATACATGAACATCGGCGCGCTCGGGTCGGCGCTCAGGAGCTTGCCGGGCGGCAGGATGAGCTTGATGGGGCGGAAGGTTCCCTCGTTGGCCATCTCGGCCGCGCCCAACAGATACTTGAAGGCGACCCGGGCGGTGGTCTGGCCGCCGCCGAAATAACCGGAATTGATCGGTCCCTTCGCTTGCTCGGCGAGCGCGGAATAATCGACCGTCAGCTCGTCGCCCGCCACGATGACTTTCACCTTGATGGGAACCGGCGTGTCGCCCGAGCGGTCGTTGTCGAGATAGGTCTCGGTCAAGTAGATGCCGTCCGGCATGGCGGCGATGAAGGCGCGCGCCGCCGCCTCCGATTGATCGAGGATGAGCTCGACCGCGCGGGCGAACGTGGCGACGCCGTATTTATCCGCGAGCTCCGCCGTCAGGTCGCGCCCGAGCAGGCAGCCGGCGAGTTGCGCCGCGATATCGCCCATGAGCTCGAGCGGCATGCGGGTATTGTTCTCGATGATCCGATAGACTTCCTCGATCGGCTCGCCCTTCGACCACAGCTTGATGGAGCGCAGCTGCAGCCCTTCCATGAAGATGTCGGTCGAGCCGGTCTGGATGCCGCCGATCTCGATCCAGTGTACATTGATGGCGAAGAATCCGATCAGGCTTTCGCGGTTCGGCCCCGCGTAGATCGGGGTGTACATCACCGTATTGTTGAGGTGCTGGCCCTGCACCGCGGCGTGATTGCACACCACCACGTCGCCGTGATGGAGGCGCTCCGCCCCGTAGATCGAAAGCCCGTCGCGCACCGCCATCCCGACCGAATCGGCGACGAACGGCGGCATGCCGCCGGTGCATTGCGCCACCAATTGCCCCTGCGCCCCGGTGAGGCCGACCGCGAAATCGTTGTACTCGTAGATATAGGGGCTGAACGCCGTGCGCTTGATATTGGCGTCGATCTGGTTGGTGATCGAGACCAGCCGATGGCGGATCACCTCGAGCGTGATCGGATCGACGGCAACGGACGCCTGCGCCACATCTTGCTGCATCGGCTCAGCCCCGCCCGCACTGGATGCGGATTTCGCCCAGCGCCCCGATCTCGAAACTGTCGCCCGGCCAGACTAGGGTCGTGGATCCGTATTCCTCGATCAAGGCCGGCCCGGTCTCCTTGAATCCCGGGGCGAGCGCGGTGCGGTCGAATATCTGGGCATCCAATGTTCCGCCGGCGGCGCCGAAATAGACCGGACGCCGTTGCGGGGGCCGCATGCCGGTCGCGGCGCGCGGCAGGCGTGCGAGCTCCGGCCGCCGCAGGCGGGTGAATGCCGAAAGATGCAGCGCCTGCAGCTCGGCCGCGGCCTTCGAATCCGCATGCCCATAGCGGCGCTTGTAGTCGCGATCGAAGGCCTGGCGGATGCCGGGGGGATCGGCGAGCCCGGAAATCGGCACCTTGATGTTGTGGCGCTGGCCCGCATAACGCATTTCCGCATGGCGCTCGAACAGCACCTCGCGGGCGTCGAAATCCCGCACCAGAGCGGTACGCGCCTGCGCCTCCAGCTCGGTGAATGCGTCCGTCAGGGCGGCGACCGTGCCCTGGTCGAGCACGCCCACGAACGTCTTCGACAGGTCGAGCCGTGCGTCGGCCAGCAGCATGCCGACGGCGGAGAAATTGCCGGGCTCGGGCGGCACCACCACGGTCGGGATCGAAAGCTCGCGCGCCAGCGCGCTCGCATGCAAGGGTCCGCCGCCGCCGTAGCAGAACAGCACGAACTCGCGCGGATCGAGGCCATGCTCGATCGATATCTGCTTGATGGCGCCCGCCATGATGACGGTCGCGAGCGACAGGATTCCGTCCGCCATTCGCACCGAGCCATCGCCGCCCGTAAAGCCGAGCGGGCCGGCGATCCGCTCGATCGCGGTGCGGGCGGCCGCGGCCTGCAGCTTGAGCTCCCCGCCGAGAAAGCGATCGGGATGGAGGCGGCCGAGCAGCAAATTGGCGTCGGTCACGGTCGGCTCGCTGCCGCCGTTGCCGTAGCAGGCCGGGCCCGGCATGGAGCCGGCGCTGTGCGGGCCGACATGCAGCCGGTTCTGCGGATCGAGCCAAGCGATCGAGCCGCCGCCGGAGCCGACCTCCACGATGTCGATGACCGAGGATTTGATCGGGAAGCCCTTCACGTAGCCGCCCGCGTAGTAGACCGAGTCGACTGAGAAGCGGCCGTTCTCGACCAGGGCGCATTTGGCGGTGGTGCCGCCCATGTCGAAGGCGATGACATTGCGAAAGCCCAAGGCCTCCGCATAGGCGCCGGCCCCGATGCAGCCGCCGATCGGTCCTGATTCAACCAGCGCCACCGGCTGCGCGCAGCTGCGCTCGACCGAAAGCAGCCCGCCGTTCGAGCCCATCATGAACAGCGAGCCGGCGAAGCCCTGGGCCTGCAGGTCGGTCTCGAGCCGGCGGATATAGCGGGTCACCTGCGGCCCCACATAGGCATTGGCGGCGACCGTCGAGGTGCGCTCGTATTCGTACCATTCCCGCGTCAATTCGGTGGAGCAGGTGACATAAGCACCCGGCAGGAGGCCGCGCAGCGCCTGCGCGGCCGCTTCCTCATGCGCCGGATTGGCGTAGGAGTTCATGAAGAAGATCGCGACCGCCTCGATGCCGAGCTCTTTGAGCCGGCCGGCAAGCCCGGCGAGCGCCGCGCCATCGAGCGGCGTCACGATCTCGCCCTTGGCTCCGATCCGCTCCGTCACCTCGAAGCGCAGCTCGCGCGGAATGAGCGGCTCGTCGCGGCGGTAGTGCAGGTCGAACGGATCGGGCCGGTTGCCGCGCGCAATCTCCAGAATGTCGCGAAAGCCCGCGGTGGTGACCAGCGCCGCCTTGGCGCCCTTGCGCTGGATCAGCGCATTGATCACCAGCGTGGTGCCGTGATTGACGAAGTCGGCAGTCCTGGGATCGAGCTTGGCCTTCACGAAGCAATCCAGCACGCCTTCGACCAGATTCCCGTAGGTGGTGGGACTCTTGGTGTAGACGACCGTGCGGCTGTCGTAGTCATAGGCGACCAGATCGGTGAACGTGCCGCCGATATCGACGGCCACGGCGTGCGGCATCTCGATTCCCTTCGCGTCAATCCGTGCTCTTGTAGGCGTCACGCCAGCTTTCGCCGGCGCGGAATTCATCGTCGGTGCCGTCGTAGCTCCAAACGCCGCGCGTCGGCCGGTCGTAGGCGGGCACGAAACGGTCGCGATAGCGCATGCCGCAATAGTGCGCCGGCTTCACCTTCTCCCACCGGATGAAGCCCTGCTCGCTGATGCAGTCGGCGTCGATGCTCACCGCCTCGACCTTGCCGCACACCATCAGGCGGTTGAGCCATTGCTGCGTCCAGGCCACCTTGCATTCGAAATGGCTGCGGCACTCGACCACCCGCGGCGGCCGCAAGGCCCGCGCCGGGAGCGCGGTGAGGCCGGCCTTGTCGAGCTCGTTCATGCCGGCCCGAAATGGCAGCCCGCACAGCAGAGTCTTGTCCAGCATGGCCTGCTCGAACGGCACCACATTGACCACGAACTCGCCGGTGGCGAGCACATTGTCGTAGGTGTCCTTCCCGGTTCCGCAGGTGAACGCAATGTAGACCGGATCGTGACAGACGCGGGTGCAGGTCCCGAACGCCGCGGCGTTCACCCGTCCTTCCCGGTCCACGGTGGTGATCAGCACCAGGCAGGAGCTCGGGGCGAAGATATTGTCCCAGAATTCCGGATCGACATCGATCTTGCGGCTGGCTGGCGCGGCTGCGGTCATCGGAAGCTCGTGCGCTGGATGCGGCTCTGGCAAGCCGACTAGAACGCGCGGCCGATGAAATGGTCAAGCGAGATGGCGCCGCCGCCGTGCACCAGGAAGAAGAAGGCGCCCGCGGTCCACATCAGGGTGTATTCGAGCCCCTGCGTGTTCCAGAAATAGCCGCCCACCCGCCAGCGCTCCACATTGGACACCAGCAGGAACAGAAACACCGGCACCGCGGCCGCCCGGGTGAACAGGCCGAGCGCCAGCAGCGGCCCGGCGATGAGCTGCGTGGCGGCGATCAGCGGGGCCCACAACCGGCCGGGCCGATAGCCCCAGCGATCGAGCGCCGCCGCCATCATGGACAGATCGCGGATCGGCCCGCCGGTCGCGGGAAAGAAGCCGAACGCCATCCGCAACCCGTGCGGCACCAGCGCCAGCCCGATGACCGCGCGCAATAGCGCCTCCGCCCACGGGGCGAGCGCCTGGTAGAGCGGCCCGAGGCCTGGGAAGAAGAGGGGCGTGGAGTCGGTCATGGGCCCGGGATCTTGTAGGATGGGTTGAGCTCATTAGGGCGTTTACGCCCGTCTTCGCGGGCTATGCGAAACCCATCAACCGCCCGCGATGGGTTTCGCAAGAGCTCAACCTATCCTACAGCCGTATCTCGCCCAAGTTCACGCTCGCGCCGAGCTGCGCGTCCACCGTCCTGGTGCGGCCGTTCGCCGATATCTCGACGGCGTATTTGCCGGAATCCTCATCGAGCTTGTCGAACTTGAAGTCCCCGTAATTGTCGCTGGTGACCTCGCCGACCAGTTGACCGTCCTTGATGAGCCGCACGCTGGCGCCTTCGACGCAGTCGACGAGGCCGTTCTGCTCCGTCGCGATGCTGCCGCCGATGAAGCATTTCGAATAGCGCCACAGGTTGCGGTAATAGACCCGCGGCTTGCTGCCGAGCTCGGGCCGCATGACCTCGAGGCCTTGCTCTTGCACCATGCGGACCATGTCGGCGTCCTCGAGCGAGATCGCCCGCATGGCGCCGGTTGGGCAGGATTGGTGGCCGCGCGTCTGCTGCCAGCCGTCGTCGATCAGATGGGCGTCGAACGGCCAGGCCTGCGCGACGTCCTCTTCCTCGTTCCACCAGATGTGTCCGTACGGACAGGCATCGACCAGATCCTTGCGCCCCTTGGCCTTCTCGGGATCGATCAGCACGATGCCGTCCGGTCGCTTGGTGATGGCGCCGCCCGCCTTGGCGATGCAGGGCGCGTCGTCGCAATGGTTGCACATGGTCGGCACATAGGCGATGTCGATCATCGGGATCTGCCCGCGTTCCTTCTGCAGGATGTTGATCCACTTGTGGCCGTGCCGCGGCATCGGCTTGCTGTAGCCCGGCCATTCATTGCCGACATATTCGTCCATGGTGGCGAGCGTGCACAGATTGCAATTGGTGCATTCCGCGACGTCGATGATCATGTTCCATTTTTTCATGGCGTATACTCTCTTGGAAATTTTCTGCAGCAATCTCCGCTCATTCCCGCGGACGCGGGAATCCAGCCTTTGCCAAATCGCACCGACTGTGGATCGGGCAAAGTCTGGGTCCCCGCGTCCGCGGGGACGAGCGGGCGGGGCTTCGTCACTTCGCCGGCACCAGCGGTGCCGGGGCGGCCTTGCGCCGCACCTTGGGCTCCGGCTTGGGCTCGGGCTTGGCGGTCGCAAACGCGGCCGACAGATGCTCGGTGCGCCCGTCCCAGAGCACGATCTCGACCAGCGCATTGGCGCCGGCGAGCGCGTGGGTGGACTTGGTCTGCGAGCGCTCCGGCGTGAGCAGATTGAGGCAGCCGCCGCGATCGACCGACCGGCCGGGCTCGCCCATGGGCTCGTAGATCGCCGAGGACTCGTAGCCGTGGCAGACGCCGCGCGGCAGCCGCTGCGTCGGCAGCGCCGCGCAGATCACCGCGCCGCGGTCGTTGTGCACCTTGACCAGCGCATGCTTCTTGATGCCGCGCTCGGCCGCATCCTGCGCGTTCATGCGCATGATCCAGTAATAGTAGCCGTCGACCGCGACCCGGTGGTC
>DASYFD010000364.1:0-4045 GCA_036498625.1 Xanthobacteraceae bacterium
CGATTTGCCCCAGCCCATGTAGGAGCCGGCCCGGGTGGTCTCCCAGAACGGCAGCAGCTGCTCGCGCGGGCTGCCGGAATCGTGGGTGATGATGACGTTGTCGCGGTCGACCGTGCGCATCAGGTCGCGGATCACGCGGTACTGGTTGATCGGCGTCTCGTCGGAATCCAGGTGCTTCGCCCATTCGGCGAGCCAGGCCTGCTTGCCGGCCGCGATCTCCTCCTTGAGCGACGCGAGCGCATTGCCGCCGCCGGCGCGGCCCTTCTGCCGCTCGACCTCGGCGATCAGCGCATCGATCACCAGGGCGGCGTCGCCCACCAGGGCATGATCGGCGCGGTAGTCCTTGTTGATGTCGCCGGCCTCGTTGGTGGAATGGATGATGGTCTTGCCGGCCGGCACGCCGGGCCCGAACGAGGTCTTGGTGAGGCTCGAGCCGATCGCCAGCACCAGATCGGCGCGGGTCATGAAGGTGGCGAACATTTTCGAGCGCGAGCGGGTCGAGGCGCCGAGCGCCAGCGGATGGCTGTCCGGGATGGCGCTCTTGCCCGGATTGGTGGCGACCACCGGGGCCGGAACCAGCTCGGCGAGCGCGGCCAGGCGATCGCCGGCTTGCGCATAGTGCACGCCCTGCCCGGCCCACAGCACCGGATGCCTGGCGGCGAGCAGCGCGCGTGCCGCCTCCCTGATCAGGTCGGGATCCGGCGCACTGCGCAGCATCGGCACCGGCAGGTAGTCGAGCTTGCCGTCAAAGGTCGCCTCGAAGACCTCGTTGGGAACTTCGAGCAGCACCGGGCCGCCCTTGCCGCTGCGCATGGCGTGGAAGGCGCGGCGCATCAGCTCGGGCAGCTCCTGCACCGTATGGGCCATGGCGGACCACTTGGTGACCGGCCGGTAGACCTCCGCGGCCCGGAAGGTCGGCCTGATATATTGCCGCTCGGGCGGAAACCCGGCCGGGATGATCAGCATCGGCACATTCTCGGAAAACGCCTGCGCGACGCCCGAAAAGGCATTCTCGATGCCGGGACCGTGCTGGGCCGCGAACACGCCGTTCTGCCGGCCGCGCCGGATGCGCGAATAGCCGTCCGCCATGCCGACGCCGACGCGTTCCTGCCGGCACAGGATCGGCCGGATGTCGAGCTCGGCACAGGCCTCGATCAACGGATTGCGCGGATAGCAGGCCAGGAAGGAGGTTCCCTCGCGCTTGAGAATCTCCGCGATGACGTCGGCGCCATTCATTTGTTTGGTTTCCAGTTCGGTTGATCGTCTGGAGGGCTAAGGACGCAAGGCTTTTCGTTGACGCTCACGTTGCGTCTTCAGGGACGCACTGCGTTTCACTCCTTCTCCCATCCAAAGTCGGATTTATCCGACTTTGGACATGAATGGTGGCGAAGTCGGGCAGGCCCGACTTCGCGCGGGGCGAGGGAGTGAAACGCCGTGCCCACCCGAGTCCGGGCTTCTATTTCGCGGCGACCGGTGCGTCGATGCGCACGCGCTCGTTCATGATAGGGGCGAAGGGCGCGCCGGGCGGGGCCTCGTAACGGGTGGAGCGGACCCGGTAGCTCTCCGGCCGCATCCCCGGCAAGGTGTTGCCGGCGGCATGGTCCTTGAGGGTCTGCAGGAGCAGGCGGCGAATCTTGACGATGGCGGCATCGCAGGCGAGCAGGTGCTCGGCGCTGCGGTCGGCGATCGGCCCCATGGATTCCTGGATGGCGCAATCCTGCGTACCGAGGCCCTGCATGCCGGTGTAGGAGGCGCCGCTCGCCTGCTGGGCGCGGTCGATCAGGTAATCGTTGTGCCGGTTGCGGATCGCATGGTCGGTGCCGGGAATGTTCAGCGCGTGGATGCCGCGTCCGTCCTTGGAGCGGGCGAGGTCCGCTTCGCTCAGCGCCCGCTCCGGGCTGAAGTCGACGCTGTAGAGCATGGTGTTCTCATCATCGATCGGCGCCCATACGTGGGCGGCATGCGGCACCGAGGAGATGATCTTGTGGAACGGCATCAGCATCACGTTGACGTTCCACAGAACATCGCCGCCCGGCTGCTCGCGGCCGGTCCCGACCACGAAGCCGAAATCGGTCGGCATGACCTCGTAGAGCGTCACCACGATCTTGCGGTTCGCTTCGGCATCGCCGCGGTGCAGGAACGACAGGTGGGTGGCGTCGAAGCCGCCTTCGAGGCCCTGCAGCCAGTTGCATTCCTGGATGTGGCGGGTGGCGTAGCGCTGGGGTGCCGGCAGGCGGGTCCATTCGAGATCTGGAAACAGCGGCTTGTGCTCGGGCGGTCCCATATAGGTCCACACCACGTCGCCGCGCTCCAGGCATGGATAGGCCTTGATCTTGAGCTGGGCCAGGATGTTGCGCTTCTGGACTTCGCTGCTCTGCGGCACGCAGGGCACGTCGACGCAGTTGCCGGCGACGTCGAACTTGAGACCGTGATAGACGCAGCGCAGCCCGGATTGCTCGTTGCGGCCGAAATACATCGATGCGGTGCGATGCGGGCAGCGCTCGTCGATGAGCCCGATGCGCCCCTGCGTGTCCCGGAACAGGACGAGGTTCTCGCCCATGAGGCGGACCCGCACCGGCGCACAGTCCGGCTTGGCGATCTGGCTCGAGAAGGCGGCCGGAATCCAGTAGCGGCGCATCAATTCGCCCATCGGGGTCCCGGGCCCCACGCGGGTCAGCATTTCGTTTTCTTTTTGCGAGAGCATCGGCATTCTCCTGCACGCTTGGCCGACCGCGGATCGGTCCCCGCAACCGGGTTTCATCCTCTCATGGAACCGGCAGAGCGGTAAATGGCTCAGAACCGGACGCCGCAATCCCCTTCAGGGCCCTGGGCGCACCGCGGCAAAAAAGGCGGCGGTGAACAGTCCGTTAACCCCGGCTTTCCCCGGCGTGTTCCGGTTGAAACAAATATCAAACGGATTTTCATTAAATTGGCCTCCTATCCGGTTCGGCGCGACAGGCGGCGTCGCTCAAGAACAGCCGGGCGAGCAGGAAGCTTCGTGGCCCCATGGCAAAGTCCGAGCAATCCTCCACCGTGCCGGTGTCGGCGCCAGCCGATGACCGCGCGGCGTCGGAGCCGCCGCCCGCAGGCTTGCTCGCGCAGATCGTCGACCACCTCCCGATCGCGCTAACGGTGCAGGATCACGACGGCCGCTTCATCCTGGCCAATGCGGCGGCCGCCGCCCATCTGGCGATCCCGCTGGAGGCCCTGATCGGGGCATCGCCGGGCGATTTCCTGCCGGGGGCCGAGGCGGTCGATCGCCGCGAGTGGGAGATCGATCTCATTCGATCGGGCAAATCGACCACCATCGAGGAGAAGGTCGCAGGGCCCGAGGGCGAGCGCACCTGGCTGACCCGGCACCAGGGCATGCGCATCCTCGACCGCACCCTGCTGCTCACCAGCTCGCTCGACATCACCGAGCGCAAGCAGGTCGAGGAGGGACTCCTGCAGCGCGTCAACTTCGACGACCTGACTGGTCTGCCCAACCGCATTCTCATCCGCGATCGCGTCGACCTCATCCTTCGCGACCGGGACCGCCGCTTTGCGCTCGCGTTCATCGACCTGGACAACTTCAAGCACATCAACGACTACTACAGCCACGCCGTCGGCGACGCGCTGCTCCTGAAGATCGCCCAGCGCATCGCCAAGCGGCTGCGCGGCAGCGACATGCTGGCGCGCATCAGCGGCGACGAGTTCCTGCTGCTGCTCGATCCGATCGAGGACGGCAGTCAAATCGCGACCATCGTCGAGCAGATTCTGGCCGACCTGAAGCAGCCGTTCCACATCGAGGCGTTCGAGGTCTTCACCTCGGCCTCGATCGGGGTGAGCGTGCATCCCGAGCACGGCCTGACCTACGAGGAATTACGCCGCAACGCCGACAGCGCCATGTACCGGGCCAAGAGCGACGCCAAAGGGGCCGCGATCTATTTCGACCTCGATGTGGGGCGGGCCATCACCGCCAGGATGGAGCTGGAGCAGCGGCTGCGCCTGGCCATCCGGGATTGCCGGTTCTGCTGCGCCTTCCAGCCGAAAGTGGACATCCGCA
>DASYFD010000365.1:0-6385 GCA_036498625.1 Xanthobacteraceae bacterium
CCCGACCGCGCCGATGACCTCGCCGTCGAGGCCGCGGATCTGCAGGCCGCCGCCCTCGGGAAAGATCTGCTGGTCGGTTGCGCCCATGAGATAGCGCATGAAGATCGGCCGTTCCTCGGCCCGGATGTGCACCAGCTTGGATGAGCGGCCGAGCGCCAGCGCCGCATAGGCTTTGCCGAACGCCATCTCGAAGCGGATCATCGAGCTGCCGTCCTCTTTCTGGAATGCTTTCACCTTGCAGCCGGGCTCGACCACGATCACGCTGATCGGCCGGCAGTCGATCTCGGCGGCGCGCCGCAGCACGGCGTCAATGATCCGGTTGGCCAGGTCGAGGCTGATGGTGCTCATGGCTTCCTCCAGGCTTGGCGTTCGCACCGGGGCGCCGGCTCGAGCGTCACCCCGAGCCCGGCACCAGCGCGACGCTAGTTTCGTGTCGGCACCGTTGGATCACCGATGCAGTCCCGGGAATCGAGAGCCGGCGACCTGACGCTGGCGAGCGGCCCGGTGGTAGTGGCAGGATTTTTCGGCCCGAGGCAAGTCGCCGCCGCCCGGTTTTCCGGTTGCGGCATCGATCGGTCGGCTGCGGTTGCGGGTGGTCAAGCCGCTCCGGGCGGCTTAGTTAAGGGCTCACCTCATAGGGCCCCGACGCATGAACCAGTCAGATCCGTCCTCCGCCCCGGCCGCCGACAATCCGTTTTTCCAGGAGTGGACCGGTCCGTTCGGCGCCCCGCCGTTCGGGCGCATCGCGCCTAAGCATTTCGGGCCGGCATTCGACCGCGCCTTTGCGGCCCATGATGCCGAGGTCGCCGCGATCGCGGCCGATCCGGCCGCGCCCAGCTTCGACAATACGATTGCGGCGCTCGAATTGAGCGGCCGGCTCCTGGGGCGCGTCGCCGATGTGTTTCGCGCGCTCGCCAGCGCCGACACCAATCCGGCACTGCTCGAGATCGAGCGCGACATCGCACCCCGCCGCGCCCGCCATTGGGACGGCATCCTGCACAACGCAGCCCTGTTCGGCCGCATCGACGCGCTCCATGGCGCGCGCGACCGGCTCGACCTGACGGCCGAGCAGCGGCGCGTGCTCGAGCGCTATTACCTGGATTTCAAGCGTGCCGGGGCGGCGCTGGCCGCCCCCGCCAAGGCGCGGCTCGGCGCCATCAACGAGCGGCTGGCGAGCCTGGGGACCGCCTTCAGCCAGAACGTGCTGGCGGACGAGCAGGCCTATACGCTGGTGCTCGAGAGCGAGGCTGATCTGGCGGGCCTGCCGGATTATGTCCGCGCCGCCGCCCGCGCAACGGCGCGCGAGCGCGGGCTCGCGCACGGACATGTGATCACGCTCTCGCGCTCGAGCGTGGAGCCGTTCCTGCAATTCTCGGCCCGGCGCGACCTGCGCGAGAAAGCCTTCCGGGCCTGGATCGCGCGCGGCGAGAGCGGAGGCAAGACCGACAACAAATCCATAATCGCCGAGATGGTGGCGCTGCGCGCCGAGCGCGCCGCCTTGCTGGGCTACGAGACCTTCGCCCACTACCGGCTCGACGACGCCATGGCCAAGACGCCCGTCGCCGTGCGCGGCCTGCTCGACCGGGTATGGGCGCCGGCACGCGCGCGGGCGCTTGCCGATCGCGATGCGCTCGCCGCGCTGGCGCAGGCCGAAGGCGGCAATTTCGAGCTCGCCGCCTGGGATTGGCGCTATTACGCCGAGAAGCTGCGCAAGCTCGAATGCGACGTGGACGAGGCCTCCATCAAGCCCTACCTGCAGCTCAATCACATCATCGAGGCGGCGTTCTACACCGCCCATAAGCTGTTCGGCCTGAGCTTCGAGCGCCGCACCGATGTGCCGGCCTGGCATCCCGACGTGCAGGTGTGGGACGTGCATGGCGCCGACGGCAGCCATCGCGGCCTGTTCTTCGGCGACTATTTCGCGCGCTCCTCCAAGCGCAGCGGCGCCTGGATGATGACGCTGCGCGACCAGGAAAAGCTCGCCGGCGACATCCGGCCGCTGGTCGTCAACGTGATGAACTTCGCCAAGGCCGGCGACAGCGAGGCGACCTTGCTCAGCTTCGACGACGCCCGCACCTTGTTCCATGAATTCGGCCATGCCCTGCATGCGCTCTTGTCCGACGTCACCTATCCGATGATCTCGGGCACCAGCGTGCAGACCGATTTCGTGGAGCTGCCCTCGCAGCTCTACGAGCACTGGCTCGAGCAACCGGAAATCCTGCGGCGCTTCGCCCTCCATTACCGCACCGGCGCCGCCATGCCGGACGACCTGGTGGCCCGGCTGCTCGCCGCCCGCACCTTCAACCAGGGCTTTGCGACGGTGGAATACGTCGCCTCCGCGCTGGTCGATCTCGAGCTGCATCTGCTGGCGGACACGAGCGGCTTCGACGTCGGCGCGTTCGAGCAGACCGCACTGGCGCGCATCGGCATGCCGGCCGAGATCGTGATGCGCCACCGCCCGACCCATTTCGCGCATGTGTTTTCCGGCGGCGGCTATGCGTCGGCCTATTACAGCTACATGTGGTCGGAAGTGCTCGACGCCGATGCGTTCGCGGCCTTCGAGGAGACGCACAATATCTTCGATCCCGCGACCGCCGCGCGGTTGCGCGAGCACATCTACTCGGCCGGCGGCTCGCGCGAGCCGGCCGCCCTCTACGAAAGCTTCCGCGGCCGGCTGCCCACGCCGGACGCCCTGCTGCGCCGGCGCGGCCTGCTCGATGAGACGGCCGCGCGTTCGTGATATTTGTTTGCAAGATGGGTTGAGCGCTTCGCGAAACCCATCGGCCGTGTTTGATGGGTTTCGCATAGCCCGTTGAAGTCGGGCG
The DNA here is from genome assembly GCA_036498625.1 of Xanthobacteraceae bacterium. Lineage (GTDB taxonomy): Bacteria > Pseudomonadota > Alphaproteobacteria > Rhizobiales > Xanthobacteraceae > VAZQ01. Next base: position 2,826 of record DASYFD010000365.1, read on the forward strand.
TGAATGCCCTGACGAGCTCAACCCATCCCGCAAGAACCTCCGCAAGGATCGACCTCATGGACCTTCACTCCGCCGGACACCGCCGCGGCGTGGTTGCCGCCCCGCACGCGGCTGCGGTCGATGCCGGCCGCGCGATCCTGGCCGAGGGCGGCAATGCCATCGAGGCGATGGTCGCCATGGCGGCCGTGATCGCGGTGGTCTATCCGCACATGAACCAGCTCGGCGGCGACGGCTTCTGGCTCGTGCGCGAGCCGTCGGGACGCGTCCGCGCCCTGATGGCGGCCGGTGTCGCCGGAGGCCGGGCGCGGCCGGAGCTCTACGGCGAGGCCGGCCTCGACACGATCCCTGCACGGGGGCCGCTCGCCGCCCTCACGGTGCCGGGCGCGGTCGCGGGTTGGATCCTCGCCCTGGAGGCCGCGCACGCGTTCGGGGGCAAGCTGCCGCTCGCCGAGATGCTCGCCCCCGCCATCCGCCACGCCCGCGAGGGCTTTGCGATCTCCCGCAGCCAGGCGGCGTGCGCCGCCTCGTCCGGACTGCAGCGCGCACCGGGATTTGCCGAGACCTTTCTGGTCGACGGCAAGCCGCCGGCGCCGGGCAGCAGACTACAGCAACCGGCGCTCGCCGCCACTATCGAGCAGCTCGCCCACACGGGCCTGGATGATTTTTATCGCGGCGATGTGGGCCGCGAGATCGCCGACGATCTCGACCGCATCGGCAGCCCGGTGACGCGGCCGGATCTCGCGGGCTGCTGTGCCACCGTCGCCGAGCCGCTGTCGGTGGAGCTGCATGCCGGCACCGTCTTCAACACGCCGCCGCCCACCCAGGGTCTCGCCTCGCTGATGATCCTCGGCTTGTTCGACCGCCTGGGCGTGCGGCAGGCCGAGGGCTTCGATCATATCCACGGCCTGGTGGAGGCGGCCAAGCGGGCGCTGCGCCTGCGCGATCGCTATCTGACCGATCCGCAGCGCCTCCCGCATCCGCCCGGCCGCTACCTCGAGCCGGCCTTTCTCGATGCGCAAGCCCGCGAGATCGATCGCCAGCGGGCCTCCCGGTGGGTGCCGGCGGGCGGCGGCGATACGGTCTGGCTGGGGGCCGCGGATGCCAGCGGCCTCTTGGTGTCCTACATCCAGTCGCTCTACTGGGAATTCGGCTCCGGCTGCGTGCTGCGGAAAACCGGCGTGCTGATGCAGAACCGCGGCGTGAGCTTCTCGCTCAAGCGCGGCGCGCTCAATCGGCTCGAGCCCGGGCGGCTGCCGGTGCATACCCTCAATCCGGCCCTGGCGGTGCTGCGCGACGGGCGGATCATGGCCTATGGCACTATGGGGGGCGATGCCCAGCCGCAAATCCAGGCGGCGCTCTTCACCCGCCATATCGGTTTCCGGGTGCCGCTTACCGAAACCCTGGACCGGCCGCGCTGCGTGCTGGGGCAGACCTGGGGCTCGCCGCACGCCAGCCTCCTGGTCGAGTCGCGGTTCGACGAAGGCGTGGTCGCAGCCCTGCGCACGGCCGGGCACGATGTCGAGATGCTGGGCGAGCCCTATGCGGACTCCATGGGCCATGCCGGCGCCGTGCTGCTGCACCAGAACGGAACCCTGGAAGGCGCCCACGACCCGCGCGCGGACGGAGGCGCCGCCGGGACGTAAATTCCGCGACATTCTCGCTCCGGGGCTGCCGCCGAGGCTCTAATTTCGGGCCTCCATTCCGCCGCACTCCATGCTATGTTGCGAAGGGCGACTCTCCGGCGCGCGTTTCTGTGGCGCATCACGTCTGGCCTCTCACGATGACCAAGCACTTCGTTGCAATGATCTGCGCCTTGGCGGGACTGCTGGCCTTGGGCGCATCGGCCTCTGCCCACCCCCACGTCTGGGTAACCATGCAGGGCGAGCTCGTATACGCGCCCGACGGGTCCGTGACCGGCGTCCGCTATAACTGGACGTTCGACGACATGTTCTCGGCGTTCGCGGTCCAGGGCCTCGATCCCAAGAAGCCGGGCGTGTTCACCAAAGAGGATCTGGGGCCGCTCGCCAAGGAGAACGTCGATTCGCTCAAGGAGTTCGGCTACTTCACCTTCGGCAAGGCGAACGGCAAGAAGCTCGAGATGAAGGATCCGATCGACTATTTCCTCGACTACAACACCAAGGACACGGTGCTGACCCTCCACTTCACCCTGCCGTTCAAGGCGCCGGTCAAGTCGAAGGAGCTCAACCTCGAGATTTACGATCCCGAGTATTTCGTGGACTTCTCGTTCAAGGACGTGAAGGAGCCGATCTCGCTGGTCGGCGCGCCGGCGGCCTGCAAGCTGTCGGTCGCGCGGCCGAAGGAGCTGGCGGTGCCGCCCGGCCAGCAGCTGGGCGAGGCGTTCTTCAATCAGCTCAGCGCCAGCGAAAACTGGGGCGCGCAATTCGCCAACAAGATCTCGGTGAAATGCCCATGAAGGTCGTGGCCGGGGGGCGCACGAGCGGCATCGCACGATTCGGGCTCCTGGTGCTGGCGATGCTGTTGCTCGTCGCGCTGGTCGACGATGCTTTCGCGCAAGGCTCGCCGTTCGGCGGCCCGCGTCCCGGCACCGCGCCGGTCCCGGTCGGCGGCGTCGTGGGCTGGCTGTTCGCCAAGCAGGCCGAGTTCTATCGGCAGTTTTCCGGCCTGATCCGCGCCTCCAAGGCCGACGGCACCGCCGCCTGGAGCCTGATGGGCCTTTCCTTTCTGTACGGCATCTTCCACGCCGCCGGCCCCGGGCACGGCAAGGCGGTGATCTCGTCCTACCTGGTGGCCAATGAGGAAACCTGGGTGCGCGGCGTCGTGCTGTCGTTCCTCTCCGCCATTATGCAGGCGATCGTCGCGGTCACGGTCGTCGGCATCGCGGCCGTGCTGCTGCACGCCAGCGCATCGACCATGAACAGCGCGGTGAACTGGATCGAGACCGTGAGCTATGCGCTCATCGTCGTGGTCGGCGCGCGCCTGTTGTGGGTGAAGGGGCGCGCCTTCATGGCGGCGCTGCGCGATCTCGGCCGCCCGACCGCCGCGGTGGGGGCCGCGGTAACGCCGGCTCCGGCGGCGCATGATCACGCCCATCACGACCACGCGCATGATCACGCGCACCATGACCACGATCATGATCACGCTCACCACGATCATGGGCACGATGAGCATTGCGATCATCACGATCATGCCCCCGCGGCTGCGCCGGGCCATGACGCGCACCACGACCACGACCATCACGACCATGGCCATGCCCACCATGACCATGACCACGACGATGCCTCGGCATGGGGGCATGCCCATGCGCCCGAGCCGCAGGAGCTCGCCGGACCGGGCGGCTGGCGGCGCGGATTGACCGCCATCGTGGCGGTCGGGTTGCGGCCATGCTCGGGCGCCATCCTGGTGCTGGTCTTCGCGCTCGCCCAGGGGCTGTTCTGGGTGGGGGTGGCATCGACCTTCGTGATGGGGCTCGGCACCTTCATCACAGTGGCGGTGATCGCCAGCATCGCGGTCGGCGCAAGGTCATGGGCCCAGCGGATCGCCGGCGCGCGCTCCAGCTACGGAACCTTGGCGATGCGCGG
>DASYFD010000366.1:0-3014 GCA_036498625.1 Xanthobacteraceae bacterium
GAAGACCCGGCCGCCGCCCGGCCCGATCGTCCGGCTGCCGCGGCTCCTGCTCGCGCAGGGCGGCGTGCTGATCAAGGCCGGCGACGAGATCGTCGGCGCCATCGGCATCAGCGGCGCGCGCGGCAACAACATGGACACGGCTTGTGCACGCGCCGGCGTCGACAAGATCAAGGATCGGCTGAAATAGCGGGAGGTTGGCCATGACATCGACACGCAGCATGTTTTTCAGATTTGCGGCCGCGCTCGCGCTGGCCGCGTTGGCGCAACCGGCGGCCCGGGCCGAGGGGCTCGTGAGCGCCAAGCGCCTGTCCGCGTCGCTCGCCGCCGAGCTCGTGCTGGCTGCCGTTACGGCCTGCGCGCAGAAGGACTATCACGTAGGCGCGGTCGTGCTCGACTATAGCGGCGCCCAGCAGGCGGCGCTGCGCGGCGATGGCGCCGCCGGGCAGAACGTGCTCAACGCCTTCGACAAGGCCTATACGGCCGCGAGCTTCGGCACCGATACGGCCGAGCTGGTCGAGCGCTCGAAGACCGGCGCGGTGTCGAGCGCGTTCGCCAAGATACCTCACTTGCTGCTCAATGCCGGCGGCGTGGTGATCAAGGCCGGCGACGAGGTCATCGGTGCCATCGGCGTGAGCGGCGCGCCCGGCGGCGACAATGACGTTGTGTGCGCCAAGGCGGCGCTCGAGAAGATCAAGGACCGGATGAAGTGACCCGCACGCTTGCGCACTATTCCGGGATACCGTTCGCCACGAACAGCGCCCTGCCGTCCGGGGACGCCAAATACGCCATGAAGGCCTTGGCGCTTTCCGCATTGGGGGCTGCCGCGATCACGGCGGCGCTGTAGTTGGCGTAGTTCTGAATCTCCGCCGGCAGGGGACCGACCAGCCGCAAGCCGCGGTCGCGGTAGAGCAGGATATCGGTGATGCCGCCGAAACCGAATTCCTTGATCTTGCCCTCCATCAGATGGTGCATCACCGCGGTGCCGTCCCACAGACGGATCAGCTTGCCCTGGATCTGATCGAAGGCGCCGAGCTTCTTGAGCATGCCGTCGATATAGGTGCCGCTCGAAGCCGTATTGTAGACCACGGCCTCCGCCTCGATGAGGGAGCTTTTCAGCGCCTGGGGGGTGGCGACATCGGGCAGCGGCGCGCCGTCGCGCACCACCACGCCGACCCCGACGCGTCCGAGATGCATCTGACCCTCGCCCAGAACCTTTCCGGCCTTGGTCAGGTCCGCGATGACGGGGGGCGACGACACCACGATGTCGGCGGCCTCGCCGCCGGCAACCCGCTTGCCGAGATCGACCGGAGGCTCGTAGGTGAACCTGACCTCGACAGCGGTCTTCTCGCGGAACACGCGGGCCGCCGCATTGAGCCCTGGCTGCATGCCGCCGGCGGCCAGAACCTTGATCTCGGCGGCGCTACCGGACGCCCCGAAGGCAAGGCAAGCCGCCGCCAGCGTCCCGAGAAACAGCTTCGTCATCGCAACCTCGTTCTTGAAGGAGCCCCATGAACTTTACGAAGGTGATGAAGGGGCCATTAAGCAGCCATTGTAGCATCCGGGCCGATCCTGGTCGATTTCCAGCCCGCTGGTCCATCCTGGCGAAGGTTTGGAGACAGTCTCTCGAACGCGCGCATGGCGGTAGGGAGGCAACCACAGATGCGGCGCATCTACGGTGCAATCGAGCAGTTTCCCTCCCACCCGACTTTCGCTATAGTTTGCCGGGGCTTGCAGGAGCGAAGCTTTTTTCGCCGGCAGGCTTGCCCAAGAATCGTGGACTGACAGGAGTGGATATGCCTTTCACGAGCAAGCATTTGGCGGACAAGGTTCTGGTTTCTCTGACATTGACGGTTTGCCTGGCATCGAGCGCATTTGCAGCCACGATCAGCGGCAACGTGACCGGACCGGACGGCAAGCCCTTCATGGGGGCGTTCGTGGTCGCCGAGAACACCCAGAACAAGATGACGGTCAACGTCCTGTCGGACCAGCAGGGCCGCTATCACATCGGCAGCCTGCCGCCTGCCACCTATACGGTGAAGATCACCGCCATCGGCTACCGCGGCGAGCCGCGCCCCGATGTGCAGCTGACCGCCGACCAGAAGGCTTCTTTCGACTTCGCGCTGCAGAAGTCGATGGTGCGCTGGGGGGATCTCAACACCTATCAGGGCCGCCAGCTGCTGCCCAAGACCAAGGACCACGATCTGAGCTATCAGGATCCGTTCTTCACCACCTGCTTCCAATCCTGCCACTCGTTCCAGACGCGCATGACTCCGACCGCCTTCGACGAGGAGGGCTGGCGGGCGCGCGTCAAGTACATGCGTGACACCATCATGGCGGGCGAAGGCCCCCGCATGAGCGATGAAACGCTCGAGAATTTCGTTTCCTACCTCACCACCGCCTTCGGCCCCAACTCGCCCAAGCCGCAGTCGCCCGAGGAGATGCCGCAATACAAATCCCTGGTGCGTCCGTTCAGCCCGGCTGCCATGAACATCGCCTATGTGGAATACGATTTCGCCGGCGCCAACGGGCTCGGGCCCTGGAGCGCGGTCGAGGACAAGGACGGGATGATGTGGATCCCGTACTACGGCCGCGGCAACGAGGTGGTGCGGCTCAATCCCAAGACCGCCGAGATGACCCGCTTCCCGCTGCCGTATTCGCGGACCGCCGGCATTCATTCGGTCATTCCCGCCGCCGACGGCACCGTCTGGTTCACCGAGGCGGCGCTCGGCCGGATCGGGCAGCTCAACCCGGCCACCAAGGAGTTCACCGAGTTCCAGAACACGCCGCTGCCTGACGGCAAGCGCACTGGCTCGCACACCATCCGGGTCGACGAGCAGGGACTCGTGTGGGTGAGCGGCGGTCCGGCGATCTCGATGTTCGATCCCAAGACCGAGCAGTTCAAGCATTTCGACCTGGGCGGAACCTACGGCAACGTGGTCGGCCAGAACGGCGACCAGTGGTTCACCTCGTTCCGCGAGGATGGCCCGATCGGCCGGGTCACGCGCGACGGCGTG
>DASYFD010000367.1:0-13052 GCA_036498625.1 Xanthobacteraceae bacterium
TCCACGATGATGCCGCCGGTCGGGAAATCCGGTCCCGGCACGTATTTGAGCAGCGTGCGGCTCCTGGCATTGGGATTGTCGATCAGATGCAAGGCGGCATCGCACAGCTCGGCCGCGTTGTGCGGCGGGATCGAGGTCGCCATCCCGACCGCGATACCCTGGGCGCCATTGGCCAGGAGGTTCGGGAACGCGCCCGGAAGAACCGTCGGTTCCTGGCTCGAGGCGTCATAGGTCGGCCGAAAGTCGATGGCGTCTTCGTCGATGCCGTCCAGCAGCAGGCGGGCGACCTCGGTCATCCTGGCTTCGGTGTAGCGGTAGGCGGCGGCGTTATCGCCGTCGATGTTGCCGAAATTGCCCTGGCCGTCGACCAGCGGGTAGCGCGAGGAAAAATCCTGCGCCAGGCGCACGAGCGCGTCGTAAATCGCCTGATCGCCGTGCGGATGGAAACTGCCCATCACGTCGCCGACGATCTTGGCCGATTTCTTGAAAGCGGCGGCCGGGTCGAGCCGCAGGAGGTGCATGCCATAAAGAATGCGCCGGTGGACCGGCTTGAGCCCGTCGCGGGCGTCCGGCAGGGCCCGGTGCATGATGGTGGACAGCGCATATTCGAGATAGCGTTTCTCGAGCGCCTCGCGCAGCGCGATCTCCTCGACATGGCCGCTCGGCGGGGGAATCAATTGCTTGCCCATGGGGCATGGTTAGCGCGCGAATCCGCCGTGAACAAGCGAGGAACCGCTGCCTCTCAGGCGATCGCCGGCGCCACCTGCCGGGCGCTCACGGCCGCGCTCACGAAGCTGCCGCGGGCCTCCGGCATGGCAAGCCCGCGCGGCTCGAGTACATGACGCTGCAGGAAGAAGCCGGTGACCGCGAAAGCGTCGGCGAGATCGGCCGCGGACGGTGCGTCCGGCTCCGGCTCGGCCAGAAAGGCCGGCAGGCGCAGCAGCTTGTCCCGCCAGGGACGGCCGGCCTCGCGCGACACCGCGCGTCCGCTCTTGGGCGAGACGTAGATCAGCTCGGCGGTCGTCCCGGTGGCCGCGCAGCTCTCGAGATCGAGCCCGAAGCCGAGCTCGGCGAGCAATTGCAGCTCGAAACGCGCCATGCGCGGGCCGGCTAGCCGGGCATCGACCAGCGCCCCCAGCACATGATCGAGCGTGGCATGGATCTGCGGATGCGGATCGCGCTCCGGCAGCAGGCGACAAAGCGCGGCGATGTGCATGAGCCCATAAAGCGCGTGCGCGGCGTCGAGGAAGCGCGCCGAGGCGAGATCGAGCCCTTCCACCGCATAGTTGCCCAGATGCTCGTCGAGCCGAGCCCGCCAGGTGACGCTGACGCGGTTGCCCGGCTGCAGCACGGGGCGCAACCGCGCGCCGGCGGCGCCGCGCACGAGGCCGAGATGACGGCCGTGCTCGCGCGTCATCACCTCGAGGATGGCGCTCGCCTCGCCGTGGCGCTTGACCCCGAGCACGATGGCCTCGTCAACCCACTGCATCGAACCCGCTTCCTGCTTTCCTGCGCGTGCGCGGCTACTCCTTGGGAAACTCCAGCCCGATCTCGCGGTAGCGTTCCGGGTCGTCCCCCCAGCCCTCGCGCACCTTGACGAACAAGAACAGGTGCACCGGATGCTCGGCGATCTCGGCGATCTCACGCCTGGCTTCCGCCCCGATCGCCTTGATGGTCTGGCCGCCCTTGCCCAGCACGATCTTGCGCTGGCTCATGCGCTCGACAAAGATCGTCTGCTCGATGCGCACGGAACCGTCCTTGAGCTCCTTCCACGTATTGGTCTCGACCGTGGATTGATAGGGCAATTCCTGGTGGAGTCGCAAATAGAGCTTTTCGCGGGTGACCTCGGCGGCCAGCTGCCGCAGCGGTGCGTCGGTGATCTGATCCTCCGGATAGTGCCACGGCCCGACCGGCACATGGCCGGCGAGCCAGGCCTTGAGATCCGCGATGCCGTCGCCGGTGAGTGCCGCCACCATGAAGGTGGCGGCAAAACCCACACGCTCGGACGCGCTCGCGACCAGCGTCAGCAGCGTTGGCTTCTGCACCAGATCGATCTTGTTGAGGATGAGGATTTTCGGCCGCTCCAGGCCGGCCAGCCGCTCCAGCAGGGCGCTGGTCTCGTCATCGAGACCGCGCTTGGCATCGACCATCGCGGCCACGATGTCGGCGTCGCCGGCGCCGGTCCAGGCGCCCGCCACCATGGCGCGGTCGAGCCGGCGGCGCGGCTGGAAAATTCCCGGCGTGTCGATGAAGACGAGCTGGGCATCCTGGTCGGTAGCGATCCCGCGCAGCAGCGTCCTGGTGGTCTGCACCTTGTGGGAGACGATCGCCACCTTGGCGCCCACGATGGCATTGATCAGGGTCGATTTGCCGACATTGGGCGCACCGATCAGCGCGATGAACCCGCAGCGTCTGACCGAAGGCTCCCTGGCCGGCGGCTCGCCGCTGTCGGGCTCCCCGATTTCGGGTCCCCCGATGGCGGGCTCAACCATCGAGGCGTTCCGTCGACACCCCTTCGCGGATCAGCATGACCGAGGCCGCGGCCTGCTCGGCGGAGCGCTTGGAGCGGCCGGTTCCCTCCGCCGGCGAGCGATCGGGCAGCTCGACGGTGACGCGGAACTCCGGGTCGTGGTCGGGGCCGGTGCGCTCGACCTCGCGATAGGCCGGGGTCGGAAGTCCCAACGCCTGCGCCCATTCCTGCAGCATGGTCTTGGCATCGCGCAACGGCCGCTTGGGCGTGCGCATGCGCTGCTCCCACAGCCGGGTAATCAGCTCCGCCGCCGCCTCGTAGCCGCCATCCACGAAGACCGCGCCGATCAATGCCTCGCACACATCGGCCAAGATCGCGGTGCGGCCGCGGCCGCCCGCATTGCTCTCGGAAGCTCCCAGCCTGATGGCGGCGCCGAGCTCGATCGAGCTTGCCACGTCGGCGCAGGCCTCCTTGCGCACCAGATCGGCCAGGCGCCGCGACAATTCTCCCTCGTCGCCGCGCGGAAAAGCGCGAAACAGCATGTCGGAGACGACGAGGCCGAGCACGTGGTCGCCTAGGAACTCGAGCCGTTGATAGCTGCCGGAGCGGTTGCGCACCCCGGTCAAGGCCGAAATGTGTGTGAGCGCCTGATCGAGCAGCGCCGGATCGGCAAAGCGATAACCGATGCGGGTCTCGAGTCCCGACGCGCGGCGGCGGGGCCGCTTGGGCTTTGATGCCGGGCGGCCTTCGGCGGCGGGGCCTGCGGCACCCGCGGCGGCGGCACCCGCGTCAGCGGCGCGATCGCCGTCGGCCGACGGGTCGGATTTCTGGTTTGCAGCAGGAGTGCGCTCGGCGCTTGGCCTGGGGTTCATCGCACGATCGTCAGCAACCGCCCCCAGCGCACGCTCCACGGCCACGTCCACACTTCCCATGCGTGCTCGCCTCCCCGGATCGAGAAGAAGATGACCTGCGCACGGCCGATGATGTTCTCGAGCGGTACGTATCCGACCTGGCTCAGGACGCGGCTGTCGGTGGAATTGTCGCGATTGTCGCCCATCATGAAGAAATTGCCGGGCGGCACCTCGTAAACCGGGGTGTTGTCGTAGAATCCGTTCTCGATCAGCTCCAGGGTCGTGTAGCTCACGCCGTTCGGCAGCGTCTCGCGCCAGCGCTTGACCCGCATGGTGCGGCCATTCTCGTCGGTGTCGACGAAGTCGTCGATGCGCTCGCGCTTCACCGGCTCGCCGTTGATGTGGAGCACGCCGTTGATCATCTGGATGTGGTCGCCGGGCAGCCCGATCACGCGCTTGATGTAGTCGATCGAATCGTCCTTGGGCAGACGAAACACGACGACGTCGCCGCGCTGCGGGCTGGCCGACCAGATGCGGCCGGAGAACAGCGGCGGCGAGAACGGCAACGAAAAGTGGCTGTAGCCGTAGGAATATTTCGAGACGAACAGATAGTCGCCGACCAGCAAGGTCTCTTCCATCGAGCCCGACGGAATGTTGAACGGCTGGAACAGGAAAGTGCGAATAACAAGCGCAATGATGAGCGCGTGCACGATCACGCGCGCCGTCTCCGCGATGCCGCCTTCCTTGCGTTTAGTACCGAGGGTCACACTCATCTGCCTCTCGTTATGTTCTTTTGCCGGCCCCGCGGGCTCTTCTAACCGCTGGGCGGGCAGCGTGCAATGCAAGCCGAAGAACCTCATGGAAAAGTGTCCGCGGATGAAGTTTCATTGACTTTCAATGGGTTGCGGTATTTCTCGGTCGCTTTGCAGGCCTGGATCCCGCGCCCGGGAACGTGCTCGGTTGTGGGTTCACCGCACGATCATGAACGACCGCTCCCAGCGCACGCCCGACGACCAGTCCCGCACCTGCCATGGATGCACGCCCCCCCGAATCGACAAAAAGATGAGCTGGGCGCGGCCCACCAGGTTCTCGAGCGGCACGTATCCGACCTGGCTGAGGACCCGGCTGTCGGTGGAGTTGTCGCGGTTGTCGCCCATCATGAAGAAGTGTCCGGGCGGCACCTCATAGACCGGGGTATTGTCGTAGAAGCCGTTCTCGATCAGATCGAGGGTCGTATAGCTCACGCCGTTGGGCAGCGTCTCGCGCCAGCGTTTGGCACGTGTGGTCTGACCATCCTCATCGGTGTCGACGAAGTCCTCGATGCGCTCGCGCTTCACCGGCATGGCGTTGATGTGGAGCTGTCCATCGATCATCTGGATGCGGTCGCCGGGCAGCCCGACCACCCGCTTGATGTAGTCGACCGAATCGTCCTTGGGCAACCGGAACACGACGACATCGCCGCGCTGGGGATCGGCCGACCAGATGCGGCCGGAGAACAGCCGCGGCGAAAAGGGCAGCGAGTAATGGCTGTAGCCGTAGGAATACTTGGAAACAAGCAAATAGTCGCCGATGACAAGCGTGTCCGCCATCGAGCCCGACGGAATATTGAACTGCTGAAACAGGAAGCTGCGCAGGACGATGAACATGATGCACGCCAGCAGGACGAACAGCATCTCCGGGCGGCCGCTTGCCTTGCGTTTGCTACCGAGAGTCACGCTCATCAGCGTCATTCAGTCCGTTTTGTGCCTGCGCTCTTCTAATGGGCATTCAGGTGCAATAAAGCCGCGGCACCCTGGTCAGGCGCCCGAGCGCGGCTCCGCGCTGATGACGACGAACGCCTGCGCCAGCGGGCCTTCGTCCGTGATGGTGACGTCGATCCGGACCTCGTACCCGGGCGGCGTGATGGCCTTGAGCCGCGCCTGCGCGCCGCCGGTGAGCTCCATGGTGGGCCGACCGGAACGCAGATTGACCACGCCCATGTCACGGAAGAACACACCGGCCCGAAACCCGGTGCCCAGGGCCTTGGCGCAAGCCTCCTTGGCGGCGAATCGCTTGGCATAGGTTTCGATCCGATTGGCGCGCCGCTCGGCGGTCGCGCGCTCGGTATCGGTGAAGATGCGCGCGAGAAAGCGCTCGCCATGGCGCGCGACGGTGCGCTCGATGCGCCGGACATCCACGAGATCGGAACCGATGCCCAATATCATGAGGCGATCCGGGCGCGGCCGGTGTCCATGGCGGCGCGCATTTTCCTGACGACCGCGGCGAGCCCGGCATCAATCGCCTCCCCCATCAGGAAATGGCCGATGTTGAGCTCGACGATCTCCGAAACTGCCGCGATCGCTTCGGCAGTCGCATAGTTGAGCCCATGGCCGGCGTGCACCTCGAGGCCGAGGCCGTGGGCAAGCCGCGCGCCCTCCCGGATGCGGACCCATTCGGCCTCGGCGCTGGCGTGATGACCGCCACCGATCGCCTCGCACCAGGCGCCGGTGTGAATCTCTATCGCTGGCGCCCGGATTCGCGCCGCCAGCTCGATCTGCCGGGGATCGGCGGCGATGAAAAGAGAGACCCGGATGCCGGCCTCGACCAGCCTGGCCACGACGGGCGCCAGCACATTGTGCTGAGCAACCACATCGAGGCCGCCTTCGGTGGTGATCTCCTGGCGCCGCTCAGGCACCAGGCAAGCCGCATGGGGCTTGGTGCGCAGCGCGATGGCGGTCATCTCCTGCGTCGCCGCCATCTCGAAATTGAGCGGCTTGGCGATCTCGGCCTTGAGGCGGGCGATATCGTCGTCGCGGATATGGCGGCGGTCCTCGCGTAGATGGGCGGTGATGCTCTCCGCTCCGGCCGCGATGGCGATCCGGGCAGCGTGGACGGGATCCGGATGGGCGCCGCCGCGCGCGTTGCGGATGGTGGCGACATGATCGACATTGACGCCCAGCCTGAGATGAGAGATCGACGGCAAGTTGTTGACCCGTGTGAAATACAGCGCGCCGCGCCGGCCTTCAGGCGTCGACCCGCTCGGCCTTCGCGACCACGGGCTTGGCCCGCAATTGCGCAATGATCGAGGTGAGGTGCTTGAGGTCATAGACCTCGAGATCGATGGTGACCGAGGTGAAGTCGGGCGACTGGCGCTCCATGTGAATGTTGTCGATGTTGCCGTCGTGCTCGGCGATCACCTGCGCGACCTGGGCGAGCGAGCCGGGTTCGTTCACGGTCTGCAGGGCGATGCGGGCCGGAAAGCGCGCCGGCGTCAGCTCGTCCACGTCCCAGCGCAGATCGAGCCAGCGCTCGGGCGTGTCCTCGAAATCCTTCAGGGCCGGCGACTGGATAGGGTAAATGGTGATGCCCTCGCCCGGGTTGAGGATGCCGACGATGCGATCGCCCGGCACGGCGCCGCCGATCGGCGCGAAGCGGACCGGCAGATCGGTGTTGATGCCGCGGATCGGTATGGCGCCGCCGGTCTCGGAGGGCAACTTGAATTTGACCGCCTTGGAGCGCTTCAACCCGAACCAGCCGCTGCTCTCCGGCTTCGGCTGCTGGGCGAGCGCCGCGGCCCGCTCCTCCTTGTAGTCCGGGTACATGGCGCGTGCCACGTCGGCGGCCCGCATCTCGCCACGTCCGACCGCCGACATCACGTCCTCGACCGAGGCGCGCGCGAGCCGCGGCAAAGCACCCTGCAATTTCTCGTCGGAGAACGCGATCTTGGCGCGCTGGCACAAGCGCTCGACGATGCGCCGGCCGAGGCCGGCATATTGGTTGCGCACCGCCACGCGGGTCGCACGCCGGATGGCGGCCCGCGACTTGCCGGTCCGCACCAGCGATTCCCATGCCGGCGGCGGCGCCACCTGAGCGTCGGAGGTGATGATCTCGACCTCGTCTCCGTTGGTCAGCTCGGAGACTAGCGGCGCGATCTTGCCGTTGATCTTGCAGCCGACCGCCCCGTTGCCGACGTCGGTGTGCACCGCATAGGCGAAATCGATCGCATTGGCGTGGCGCGGCAAGGCGATCAGCTTGCCCTTGGGGGTGAAGCAAAAAACCTGGTCGTGGAACAGCTCGAGCTTGGTGTGCTCGAGAAACTCCTCCGGATTGGAGCCCTCGGCCAGGAGCTCGATGGTGCGTCGCAGCCACGCATAGGCGCTCGACTCGCGCGACAGCATCTCGGTCGGCGAGCCGGCGCCGTCCTTGTAGAGCGAGTGCGCCGCAATGCCGTATTCGGCGATCTCGTGCATTTCCCGGGTGCGGATCTGCAGCTCGACGCGCTGCTTGCCCGGCCCGATCAACGTGGTGTGGATCGAGCGATAGTCGTTTTGCTTCGGGGTCGAGACGTAATCCTTGAAGCGGCCGGGCACCATGGGCCAGGTCGTGTGCACGATGCCGAGCGCCTGATAGCACTCTGCCACGGTGGCGACGACGACCCGAAAGCCGACGATGTCGGACAGCTGCTCGAAGCCGACCGACTTGCGCTCCATCTTCCGCCAGATCGAGTAGGCGCGCTTGTTGCGGCCCGAGACCGCCGCCGCGAGCCCGCGATCGGCGAGCTTCTTTGTGAGCTGCTGCTCGATCTCGGCGACCAGGCCCAGGTTGCGGGATTCCAACGCTTCGAGGCGTTCGTTGACCACCCGGTAGGCCTCCGGGTTGAGCTCTCGAAAGGCGAGATCCTCGAGCTCTTCGCGCATCTCGTGCATGCCCATGCGGCCGGCCAGCGGCGCATAGATGTCGAGCGTCTCCTCGGCGATGCGCCGGCGCGCCTCGGCCGGCATGTGGTCAAGGGTGCGCATATTGTGCAGACGGTCGGCCAGCTTGACCAGCAGCACCCGAACGTCGTCGGCGATCGCCAGCAGGAGCTTGCGCAGGTTCTCGGCCTGCTTGGCTTCCTTGGTGACGAGGTCGAGGCGCTTGAGCTTGGTCAATCCCTCGACCAGCGCGCCGATGTCCTTGCCGAACATCTGGTCGATCTCGTCGCGGGTCGCCGCGGTGTCCTCGATCGTGTCGTGCAGGAGCGCCGCCGCGATGGTCGAGTCGTCGAGCTTGAGATCGGTCAGGATGGCGGCGACCTCGAGCGGATGGGAGAAATACGGATCGCCGGAGGCGCGCTTCTGCTCCCCATGGGCCTTCATGGCATAGACATAGGCGCGGTTGAGCAAGGCCTCGCTCGTGTTGGGATTGTAGCGGCGAACGCGCTCAATCAGATCGTATTGCCGCATCATCTCGGGTTTGGAGCGGCGTCTTGATTTTATAGTCTTTTCAATGGTTTGTCCTGAAATATTCAGGCTACGCTCAAGCGCGGTGCGGGTGCGCGCCTGATTTTGCATGCGGGGCAGGTCGGTCGAGGGGCGTGCCATGGCCATCCTTGCGCCGGGATTGCGGATGCCGACGCCCGGTCAGGATATCACGGCAATTCCCGCTCGCTAACGCGATTGCGGGAATGTTGGTCAATTATGTACGCGAGCCGACCCAGCGAGACCGTCAGGGTCCCGACGCCCGCCCCACGGAAGGCGGCGAAAAATGGCGCCGCTATTCCTCTTCTTCCGGCTGCTCTTCCGGCGGCGTGAGCCCTTCGAGCCCCTTGAGCAGCTCTTCCTCGGTCATGCGCTCCGGGGTCACCTCGGTGTCGTCGGCATCGACGGTGGCGCCGGGCGCGCCGATCAAGGGGACGGAGGCCGGTTCCGGCTCGTCGACCTCGACATATTTCTGCAGGGAATGGACCAGCTCTTCCTTGAGGTCATCGGTCGAAACTGTGGTATCGGCGATCTCGCGCAGCGCGATGACCGGGTTCTTGTCGTTGTCGCGCTCAACCGTGATCGGGGTGCCGGACGAGATCATCCTGGCCCGATGGCTGGCCAGCAACACGAGATCGAACCGGTTGGGAACCTTGTCAATGCAATCTTCGACGGTGACACGGGCCATGGCTGGGGCGCTCCTGAAAAACCAACTTTGTCTGGAATTTGGGCACTAAGTATCCGCGTTGCAACCCGCGTGCAAGCGCGAAATTCCACATCCCAAGTTTTGTCTTGGCGGGGCCCCGAACCTCTGTTAGGCAAGACGCGGGAACCGCGTTGCGACTTGATACTATCATACTTATGGATTGGTTGTGACGGCGCGCGTCTACCCATTTTGCGAGACGCGATCAATCGTTCCCGTTAACGACGATCGACCCGATCGATCCCGCGCCGGCTAAGGGCAGCGGCGTGGTGTCGGTCCTGGGTTTCATTGCGAGAGTACGGAGACATCATGGGACCGCAGACGGATAAGATCGCTCTATTTATTGACGGCGCCAATCTCTACGCCACCGCCAAGTCGCTCGGCTTCGACATCGACTACAAGCGGCTGCTGCGCGAGTTCCAGTCGCGCGGCTACCTCATGCGCGCGTTTTATTACACCGCTGTGATCGAGGACCAGGAATATTCCTCGATCCGGCCGCTCATCGATTGGTTGGACTACAACGGCTACAGCGTCGTCACCAAGGCGACCAAGGAATTCGTCGATCAGACCGGCCGCCGCAAGGTGAAGGGCAACATGGATATCGAGCTCGCGGTCGACGCGATGGAGATCGCCGAGCACATCGATCAAATGGTGCTATTCTCGGGCGACGGCGATTTCCGTTCGCTGGTCGAGGCCATGCAGCGCCGGGGGGTGCGGGTCACGGTCGTGTCCACCATCTCGACGCAGCCCCCGATGGTGGCGGACGAGCTGAGGCGGCAGGCCGACGTTTTTCTCGATATCGTCGAGCTGCAACCCAAGATCGGGCGTGACCCTTCCGAGCGGGCGCCGCGCGAGCCGCGGGAGCCGCGCCATACCCCGCAATTCCTGCAGCGCAGCGCGTCTCCGCAGCGGGTCGGCGGCGTGGTCGGCGACGAGGACGACGACGAATTCGAGGACTAGAGGGCGATGTCCTGCGGGGCCGCCGAGCCCGGTCGCGATTGCGCGCTCTGCCCGCGGCTCGAAGCGTTCCGCCAGGAGTGGCGCCGGCGCGAGCCGAGCTGGTTCAATGCGCCGGTTCCGAGCTTCGGTCCCCCGGCGGCGCGGCTCCTCATCGTCGGCCTGGCGCCGGGACTGCAGGGCGCCAACCGCACCGGGCGTCCGTTCACCGGCGATCATGCCGGCGTGCTCTTGTACGAGACCTTGAGCCGTTTCGGGTTCGCCAAAGGCGCCTATGCGGCGCGGCCCGACGACGGGCTGGAGCTGGTCGATGCCCGCATCTCCAATGCGGTCCGTTGCGTGCCGCCGGAGAACAAGCCGACCGGCGCCGAGATCGCCACTTGCCGCGATTTCCTGAAACGCACGATTGCCGAAATGAGGGAGCTGCGCGCCATCGTCACGCTCGGGCGGATCGCCCACGACACCGCGGCTGCCGCCCTCGCGGTGCGCCGGTCGGCGGTTCCGTTCGCCCACGGCGCCTCCCATGCGGTCGGCTCCCTGCGGCTGTTCGACAGTTATCATTGCTCGCGCTACAACACGAATACCGGCGTGCTGACCACGGAGATGTTCCACGGCGTGTTCGCGAAGGTGCGTGAGTTCTTGCAGGGCTAGGTTTTGCAATCCTGGTCCTTGCAAGCTTCGTGACGGCCGCCGCCAGCCCCTGGCAGGTCCCTTTGGCGGAAATTCGGGAGAGCCGAAATGGCCGCAAAGCCGGATCGCAAGCTGAAGGTGGTCGCCGACAACCGCAAGGCGCGATTCAACTATGAGATCGGCGAGGTCTTCGAGGCCGGCATCGCCTTGACCGGAACCGAGGTCAAATCCCTCCGCCAAGGCCGGGCCACGATCGCGGAATCCTATGCCGATGCCCGGCGCGGGGAGATCTGGCTGGTCAATGCCAACATCCCGGAATACCTGCAGGGGGGCCGCTACAATCACCCCCCCAAGCGCCCCCGCAAGCTGCTGCTGCACCGCCGCCAGATCGACAAGCTCGCCGGCGCGGTCGAGCGCGAGGGCATGACCCTGGTGCCGCTCAAGCTCTATTTCAATGAGAAAGGCCGCGCCAAGATCGAGCTGGCGCTCGCCCGCGGCAAGAAGATGCACGACAAGCGCGAGACCGAGAAGAAGCGGTCATGGGAGCGCGAGCGCGGCCGGCTCATGCGCCTGAAGGGTTGAGCGAGCTCACCTGGCCGACGCTTTCAGGAGATCGCGAATCTCGGTGAGAAGCTCCTCCTGCCGGGAGGGCGGCGGGGCCTTGGCGGCCTCGGCCCGCACCAGGCGATTCATCAGCCTGATGATCAGGAAGAGCACGAAGGCGACGATCACGAAATTGATGACCAGGGTGAGGAAATTCCCCCATCCCAGAACGGCGCCCTGCTTTTTCGCCTCGGCCAGCGAATCGGCTGTCACCTTGGACGACAGCGCAATGAAGTGGTTGGAGAAGTCGAGCCCGCCGGTCGCCGCGCCGATGATCGGCATCAGGATGTCGGCGACCAGCGACTGGACGATGGTGCCGAAGGCAGCCCCGATAATGACACCGACCGCGAGATCGACGACATTTCCGCGCAAGGCGAATTTCTTGAATTCCTCGAGCATCATGGCCTCCCGGGACGCCACCGACTCGTTCGGCGGCGCATGAAGATGCGCTAGTTGATCAGGCCGGCGTGAACCATGGCGGCGCGCACCGCCGACCTGGTCGTGGCGGCGACCGGCACCATGGGCAGGCGTACCGTCTCGTCGCATTTGCCGAGAATTGACAACGCGTATTTGGCCGGTGCCGGATTGGTCTCCAGAAACAGCGCCGTATGCAGCGGCATCAGCTTGTCCTGGCACGCAAGCGCGCCGGCGTAATCGCCTTTCAGGCAGGCGCTCTGGAACTCGGCGCACAGCCGCGGCGCCACGTTCGACGTCACCGAGATGCAGCCGTGGCCGCCATGCGCCATGAAGCCGAGCGCGCTCGCATCCTCGCCGGAGAGCTGGTTCAGGCCGGGCCCCATCGCCGCCCGCTGCTGCGAGACCCGTATCACGCTGGCGGTGGCGTCCTTCACGCCGACGATGTTTGGCAGCTCGAACAGCCGCTGCATGGTGTCCACCGACATGTCCACCACCGAGCGGGCCGGGATGTTGTAGATGATGATGGGGATGCCGACCGCGTCATTGATGGCCTTGTAATGCTGGTAGAGCCCTTCCTGGGTCGGCTTGTTGTAATAGGGCGTCACCACCAGGACCGCATCGGCGCCGGCCTTCTCGGCGTGGCGGGAAAGCTCGATCGCCTCCTTGGTCGAGTTCGAGCCGGCGCCCGCGACCACCGGCACGCGTCGATTGACCACCTCCACGCACCATTCCACGACTCGCTTGTGCTCATCATGGCTCAAGGTCGGGCTCTCGCCGGTGGTGCCGACCGGGACTAGGCCGTTGGTTCCCTCGGCGATCTGCCACTCGACCAGACCGCGGAAGGTCTTTTCGTCCAGCGAGCCGTTCTTGAAGGGGGTGACAAGCGCCGTGAACGATCCCCGGAACCTGGTTGTGGCGGTCATGTTGAGATCCTGGCTTGTCGGGGCGACTGGTTACGCCGGAACGCAGCTTCCTGTTCACGGATACTATATCACGGGGACGGGGTTGGCTCTTGCTTCTAGGGGCGACCGGGCAGGGCGGTGGAAAGTTCGCCCCTCGCCCGCCTGCGCGATTTGCCCCCTCGATCGGGCGCTCTGGGAGGGACAAATCACGTTTTTTAGCAATTCATCAACCCAATTTGGCCGAAAACATGATCTAGGCCCGGCCCGGATCAGGGGCGGGCGAGGATCGTCAATCGAATG
>DASYFD010000368.1:0-7080 GCA_036498625.1 Xanthobacteraceae bacterium
CCAAGTCGGCCAAGCCCAAATCCAAAGCAAAGCGCAAGTAGAGGTCTCAACGTGGCCAAGATCATCGCAGGAGTGGCTTCGTCGCATGTGCCGGCGATCGGCGCCGCGATCGACAACAAGCAGACCGAGGAGCCGTACTGGAAGCGGGTCTTCTCCGGCTTCGAGAAATCGAAGGAGTGGATGGCGCAGACAAAGCCCGACGTCGCCATCGTGGTCTACAACGATCATGCCTCCGCCTTCTCGGTCGAGATTGTGCCGACCTTCGCGCTCGGTTGTGCAGCCGAGTTTCCGCCGGCCGACGAAGGCTGGGGCCCGCGGCCGGTGCCGGTCGTGCAGGGCCATCCCGAGCTCGCCGCTCACATCGCCCAGTCGGTCATTCTCGACGAGTTCGATCTCACCATCGTCAACAAGATGGAGGTCGATCACGGTCTCACGGTGCCGATGAACCTCTTGTTCGGCTCGCCCAAGCAATGGCCGTGCCCGGTCATCCCGCTCGCCGTCAACGTGGTGCTGTACCCGCCGCCGACCGCGCATCGCTGCTATATGCTGGGCAAGGCGATCCGCCGCGCCGTGGAATCCTACCCGGAGGATTTGCGGGTCGTCATCTTCGGCACCGGCGGCATGTCGCACCAGATCAGCGGCCCGCGCGCCGGTCTGATCAACAGCAAGTTCGACAAGGCCTTCCTGGACAATCTCACCAGGGATCCGAAGAAGCTCACCCGCATCCCGCATCTCGAGTTCATGCGCGAGGCCGGCGCCGAAGGCATCGAGATGGTGATGTGGCTGATCATGCGCGGCGCGCTCGACGACGACATCGAGGAAGTCTACCGCTTCTACACCGTGCCAGCCTCCAACACGGCGGTCGGCCATATCATTCTCGAGAACAAGCGGCGCGCCGCCAAGGGCAAGAAGGCGACGGCCAAGAAGCCGGTTGCCGGCAAGAAGCCGGCCGCCGCCAGGCCCAAGCGTGCGGCGGCGCGCGCCAGTCATCGTAACGTGCTCAGGGGAAAGTGATGAAAATCTGCGTTGCCGGCCAAGGCGCCTTTGGCCAAAAGCATCTCGACGCGCTCAAACGCATCCCGGGCGTGGAGGTGACCTCGCTGGTCGGCGGCAATCAGGACTCGACTGCCGAGGTTGCCAAGAAGTATGGCGTTCCCCATTACACCGGCGACCTCACTGAGGGCATCAAGCGCGCCGACGCCGTGATCCTGACCACGCCGACCAAGATGCACTTCCGCCAGGGCGAGCAGGTGATGCGCGCCGGCAAGCATGTGCTGGTCGAGATTCCTGTCACCGACAGCGTCGAGGATGCCGAGAACCTGGTGAAGATCGCCAAGGAAACCGGCGTGGTCGCCATGGGAGGCCATGTCCGCCGCTTCAATCCCAGCCACCAATGGGTGCACAAGCGCATCCAGAAGGGCGAGCTCAAGATCCAGCAGATGGACGTGCAGACTTATTTCTTCCGGCGCAAGAACATCAACGCCGCCGGCAATGCGCGCAGCTGGACCGACCATCTGCTCTGGCACCACGCCGCCCACACCATCGACCTATTCCAGTACCAGGCCGGCGAGACCATCTCGGATTGCTACGCGGTGCAGGGCCCGATCCATCCGCAGCTCAACATCGCCATGGACATGGGGATCGTGGCCAAGGTGCCGTCCGGCGCCATGCTCACGCTGTCGCTGTCGTTCAACAATGACGGCCCGCTCGGCTCGTTCTTCCGTTACATCTGCGACAACGGCACCTATAAAGCGTTCTATGACGACTTGAGCGACGGCAAGGACAACAAGATCGACGTCTCCAAGGTCGACGTCTCCATGGACGGCATCGAGCTCGAGGACCGCGAATTCATCGCCGCCATCACCGAGAAGCGCGCCCCCAATGCCAGCCTGGAGCAGGTGCTGCCCTGCATGAAGGTGCTGGGCAAGCTCGAGCAGATCATCGACCCGCAGCGCAAGGCCCACGCGTAGGGCGCGATTCTCGCACGCTCGTCAGGGACGCACGGCATTTCACTCCCTCGCCCCGCTTGCGGGGAGAGGGTGGGGTGAGGGGGGCTTGCCGCGAATCTGAGCCTGTTGAACCGCCCCCTCACCGGGCCGAGATTGGGTTTTCCTGATTGCCGTTCCGCCCTCTCCCCGCAAGCGGGGCGAGGGATGCCGCGTGTCTGGACCGCTCGGGGGCGATTTGCCGTCCCGATGCATCCGCGGCGCTTTGCTCGCGGGCCGTTCCGCGCTACCGATAGTCAACTTGGAAATCCCGGGAGGACGCTCATGCAGCGAGAGAAGCCGCCGTTTCGCGCCGACGAGGTCGGCAGTCTGCTGCGCTCGGCGCCGATCAAGGACGCGCGCGTCAAGCGCGAGCAGGGCATGATCACCGCCGACGAGCTCAAGGCGGTGGAGGACCGCGAGATCGAGAAGATCATCAAGAAGCAGGAAGAGGTCGGGCTCCGGCTCGCGACCGACGGCGAGTACCGCCGCTCATGGTGGCATCTTGATTTCTTCTGGGGACTGACGGGCTGCGAGAAGCTCATGCTCGATCACGGCATCAAGTTCCACGGCGTTGAGACCAAGCCCGAGTCCGTGCACGTCGTCGGCAAGCTCGACTTCCCGCCGAACCATCCGATGCTCGACCATTTCCGGTTTCTCAAGGCCCACACCAAGGTGGCGCCGAAAATGTGCATCCCGGCGCCGCCGGTGCTGCATTTCCGCATACCCAAGGACGGCATTCCCAAGAGCGTCTATCCCGACATGGACGGCTTCTTCGCCGACCTCGGCCAGACCTACAAGAAGGCGGTGCAGGCGTTCTATGACGCCGGCTGCCGGTACCTGCAGTTCGACGATACGGTCTGGGCCTATCTGTGCTCGCCCGACGAGATGAAGGCCGCGCGCGAGCGCATGCCCTGGGTGGACGACCTTCCGAAAATCTATCAGGCCGTCATCAACGCGGCGCTCGCCGACAAGCCCGCCGACATGACCATCACGACCCATGTCTGCCGTGGCAATTTCCGTTCCACCTGGGTATCGGAGGGCGGCTACGAGCCGGTCGCCGAGCGGCTGCTCGGCGGCTTGAGTTACGACGGCTACTTCCTCGAATACGACACCGACCGCGCCGGCGGCTTCGAGCCGCTGCGTTTCCTGCCCAAAGGCAAGAAGACCGTAGTGCTCGGTCTCGTCACCTCCAAGAGCGGAACGCTGGAGAGCAAGGACGCCATCAAGCGACGGATCGAGGAGGCCACCAAATACGTGGCGCTCGATCAGTGCTGCCTGTCCCCGCAATGCGGCTTCGCCTCGACCGAGGAAGGCAATATCCTGGCCGAGGAGCAGCAATGGGCGAAGCTGCGCATGATCGTGGAGCTGGCCCAAGAGGTGTGGGGGTGAGACGCCCAGGCATAGGAAAAAGCGTGGTGAGGTGAGCACGCTGTTTCACTCCCTCGCCCCGAAGGGGAGAGGGTGGGGTGAGGGGGTTACGAAGATTCTTTATCGCGCCGCCGGAGCCCCCTCATCCCACCTTCTCCCCCTGGGGGAGAAGGAGCGAAACGCTGTGCGTCCCCAAAGGCAGTAAGTGGTCATCAAGCCACCTGATTGATCATCTAAGATGTTTGTTTGAACCAAGGCTGTCCGCATGCAACGAACCAAGCCCCCCTTTCGCGCCGATCATGTCGGCAGCCTGCTGCGGCCGGCGGCCCTCAAGGAGGCGCGCGCCAAGCACGAGCGCGGCGAGATCGGCACAGCCGAGCTCACCGCCATCGAGGATCGCGAGATCGCCGCGGTGATCGGCAAGCAGGAGGCGGCCGGGCTCAAATCGGTCACCGACGGAGAATTCCGCCGCGCCTCCTGGCAGACCGATTTTCTGGTCGGGCTTGACGGCGTCGAGTCCTACTACGGCGAGCGCAAGATGCTGTTCAAGGGGCCGCAGCCGCGGCCGATCCTGCTGCGGCTCAAGCACAAGCTCGGCGCCTTTCACGGCCACCCGATGCTCGAGCATTTCCGGTTCGTGGCCGCGCACGCCAAGGCCACCCCCAAGATGACCATTCCGTCGCCCTCGACCCTGCACTTCCGCTACGGCCGCGAGGCGGTGCCGGAAAAGATCTACCCGGCGATGGAGGATTTCTACCGCGACCTCGGCGAGAGCTACCGCAAGGTGGTGCGCGCCTTTGCGGACGCCGGCTGCCGCTATCTGCAACTCGACGAGGTCAACCTGGCCTATCTGTGCGATCCGGCGCTGCGGGCGCAGGTCGCGGCGCGCGGCGATGATCCGGACAAGCTGCCGATGATCTATGCCGACATGATCAACGCCGCGATCAGCGATATTCCCGCCGACATGACCATCACCATGCATCTGTGCCGCGGCAATTTCCGCTCCAGCTTCGTGGCCAGCGGCGGCTACGACCCGGTCGCGGAGATCCTGTTCAACACCATCAAGGTGCACGGCTATTTCATGGAGTACGATAGCGATCGCGCCGGCAGCTTCGAGCCGCTTCGGCTCCTGCCCAAGGGCAAGACCGTTGTGCTCGGCCTGGTCACGTCGAAAACCGGTACGCTCGAAAGCCGCGACCAGATCAAGCGTCGGATCGATGACGCGGCCAAATGCGCCGATCTCGATCAACTCTGCTTGTCGCCGCAATGCGGCTTCGCCTCGACCGAGGAAGGCAACACGCTGGCAGACGACGAGCAATGGGCCAAGCTTCGCATGATCGTCGAGGTGGCGCAGGAGGTCTGGGGGAAATAGCGATGGGTGCTGGAATCGTCGCCGGAAAGGTCGCCATCGTCACCGGCGCGGGCCGCGGCATCGGCCGCGCCATCGCGCTCCTGATGGCGCAGGAGGGCGCGCGGGTCGTGGTCTGCGACGTGGGGGCGAGCCTGCAGGGCGCCGGCACCGATGCGCAGCCGGCGCAGGCCGTGGTCGATGAGATCCGCGGGCAGGGCGGCGAGGCGATGGCCTCGACGCTTTCGATCGCCGAGCCGCAGAATGCCGATGTGATCGTGCGCACCGTGCTCGAAGCCTTCGGGCGCGTCGATATCCTGGTCAACAATGCCGGTATCCTGCGCGACGTCATCTTCCACAAGATGAGCTGGTCCGACTGGTCGGATGTGATCGCGGTGCATCTGCACGGCTCGTTCAACATGAGCCGCGCCTGCGCGGGACATTTTCGCGAGCAGGGCGCCGGTGCCTTCGTGCATATGACCTCGACCTCGGGCCTGATCGGCAATTTCGGACAGGCCAATTACATGGCGGCCAAGCTCGGCATCATGGGGCTGTCGCGCGGCATCGCGCTCGACATGCAGCGCTTCAAGGTGCGCTCCAACTGCATCGCGCCGTTCGCCTGGACCCGCATGATCGATTCGATTCCGGCCACCAGCGAGGAGGACAAGCGGCGCATCGAGCGCTTCCAGCAGATGACGCCGGAGAAGATCGCGCCGCTCGTCGTCTACCTCGCTTCCGACCGGGCCGAGGGCATCTCGGGACAGGTTTTCGCGGTTCGCAACAACGAGATCTTCCTGTTCAACCAGCCGCGCCCGATCCGCTCGCTGCACCGCTCGGACGGCTGGACCCCGCAGACGCTCGATGCGCAGCTCAAGGGCG
This sequence comes from Xanthobacteraceae bacterium, assembly GCA_036498625.1. Taxonomy (GTDB): domain Bacteria; phylum Pseudomonadota; class Alphaproteobacteria; order Rhizobiales; family Xanthobacteraceae; genus VAZQ01. The sequence goes on from DASYFD010000368.1 coordinate 5,584, forward strand.
CGTTCGGCCCCTCGCTGACGCCGCTGGAGCGCTCCGGTGATGTTTTTTCGTGGGATCCGGTGTGAGGCAACGACCCTCGTGCTGAGGAGCGTCGCGTCGCGACGCGTCTCGAAGGATGGCGGCAGATTCGTGCGGTCGAAGCGTTTACGCCCGCCTTCGCGGGCCGTGCCTCCATCCTTCGAGACGCCGTGCTGCGCACGGCTCCTCAGGATGAGGTAGGAGGTAGATGCATGCCGATCAACTACGACCAGCTCCTCGGCCTGAAAATTCCCGAGGTCATGCAAACCTATACGGAACGGGACGCCATCCTCTATGCCCTCGGCGTCGGGCTCGGCCGCGATCCTATGGATACCGACGAACTGCCCTTCGTGTACGAGCGGAACCTCAAGCTGCTGCCGACCTTTGCGATCGTGCTGGGCTGGCCCGGCTTCTGGGTGCGCGATCTCGACACCGGCATCGACTGGGTCAAGGTGGTGGCGGGCGAGCAGGGGCTGGTGCTGCATCGCCCGCTCGCGCCGCGCGGCACCGCTGTCGGCCGCACCCGCGTCACCGAGATCATCGACAAGGGACCCGGCAAGGGCGCGCATGTGTATTCGCGGCGCGAATTGATCGACGGCTTAAGCGGCGAGACAATCGCCACCGTGACGCATACCACGGTCTGCCGCGGCGATGGCGGTTTCGGCGGGCCGCCGCGCGCGGCGCCGGCCGTGCATGCAATTCCGGAACGCGCGCCCGATCTGGTCTGCGATCGGGGAACGCGCCCGGAAGCCGCGTTGATCTATCGGCTGAGCGGCGATCCCAATCCGCTGCATGCCGATCCCACGGTCGCCCAAGCGGCCGGCTTTCCGCGTCCGATCCTGCACGGGCTCGCGAGCTTCGGCATCGCGTGTCACGGCATCCTGAAATGTTTCTGCGATCATGATCCGGGCCGGCTCAAGGCCATCAGCGGCCGCTTCTCGGCGCCGGTGTTCCCGGGCGAGACCCTGCGCACCGAGATGTGGCGCGACGGGCCGATCGTCAGCTTCCGGGCCCGCGTGCTTGAACGCGATGTGATTGCGCTCAACAATGGCCGCTGCGAACTGACTGTGTAAGATCGAAGCCCGGAAGGTGGACGCGATGACGGACAACGGCCCCGACGGCGCTGCCGGCAACCTTGCGCAAATCCGCGCCTCGGTGCGCGCGCTCTGCGGCAGGTTTCCGGGCGAATACTGGCGCCAGCTTGATCGCGAGCGGGCCTATCCGGCCGAGTTCGTCAAGGCGCTGACGGAAGCCGGATTTCTCGCCGCCCTGATCCCGGAAGAGTACGGCGGCAGCGGTCTCACGCTGATCGAGGCCGCCGCCATCCTGGAGGAAATCCACGCCTGCGGCGGCAATGGGGCCGCCTGCCATGCCCAGATGTACACCATGGGCACGCTGCTGCGTCACGGCAACAATGCCCAGAAGACCCGCTGGCTGCCTTTGATCGCGCGCGGTGAGCTGCGGCTGCAGGCCTTCGGG
>DASYFD010000369.1:0-9868 GCA_036498625.1 Xanthobacteraceae bacterium
GGCAGCCGGAGGCGAAACCGGCGCACCTCGTTCTCAACGGGGGACGCGGCCTAAAGCAACGACGGAGCGGGCTTTTTTGGTCTCGTCGACCCTCCAAAGGTCGACACCGAAGAGGCTTGTTCACTCTTGCCAGGCGTGCGGACCGGGATCTCCCGCTCCAATCCAAGGCATCATTTGGGTGAGATGGCCGGCCCGCTGATCGTGTCTCCATCGCACGATAGCGCAGGACTTCTCACCTTCTGACGCCGGGCGGCTCTTGGCCGCTCGATCTTCAATCCGGCCGCAAGGCCCGTTGAGCATTTGGTGAGGAGCCATCCCGATGACCGAGCGCATTCGCGACTTCCTGCGTGCCCGCCGCGACGACAGCCCTTGCCTGGTGGTCGATCTCGACGTGGTGCGCGACAACTACCGCACCTTTGCCCACGCGCTGCCGGACAGCCGGGTGTTCTATGCCGTGAAGGCCAACCCGGCGCCCGAGCTGCTGCGGCTGCTGGCCGGGCTCGGCTCGTGCTTCGACACTGCCTCCGTGGCGGAGGTCGAGATGGTGCTGGCTGCCGGCGCCACGCCCGAGCGCATCTCCTTCGGCAACACCATCAAGAAGGAGCGCGACATCGCGCGCGCCTACGAGCTCGGCGTGCGGCTGTTCGCGGTCGACTGCAAGCCCGAGGTCGAGAAGATCGCGCGGGCGGCACCGGGCGCGTGGGTATTCTGCCGCATCCTGTTCAGCTGCGCGGGCGCCGAGTGGCCGCTGTCGCGCAAGTTCGGCTGCGACCCGGAGATGGCGGTCGACGTGCTCGAGCATGCGCATCGGCAGGGGCTGGAAGCCTATGGGGTGTCGTTCCATGTGGGCTCCCAGCAGCGCCGCACGCAGGCCTGGGACGAGGCGCTCAAGTCGGCCTCCGGCGTGTTCCGCGCCTGCGCGGAGCGCGGGATCAATCTGTCCATGGTCAATCTCGGCGGCGGCTTCCCGACCAAGTATCTCAAGGAAGTGCCCTCGGTGCAGGCCTATGGCCGGTCGATCTTCCGGGCGCTGCGCAAGCATTTCGGCAACGCCATCCCGGAGACCATCATCGAGCCGGGCCGCGGCATGGTCGGCAATGCCGGCATGATCGAGGCCGAGGTGGTGCTGGTCTCGAAGAAGAGCGAGAACGACAGCGTGCGCTGGGTCTACCTCGACATCGGCAAGTTCGGCGGCCTGGCCGAGACCATGGACGAGGCCATCCGCTACCCGATCCGCACGCCCCATGACGGCGACCCGGTGGGACCCTGTGTCATCGCCGGACCGACCTGCGACTCGGCCGACGTGCTCTATGAGCGCAAGCACTACGACCTGCCGGTGAGCCTGGAGATCGGCGACAAGGTGCTGATCGAGGGCACCGGTGCCTACACGTCGACCTATGCGTCGGTCGCGTTCAACGGGTTTGCGCCCCTGCAGACGTATCACATCTGAGCTTGCCCTCAGTCGACGCAAAGGAGCCGGCGGTGCCGGCTCCCGAGCCATCGAAACATCCTCCACGCATTTTTGGATGCGCAGAAGGCACGGCCATGATCACAATTCGTCACGAGACCCCCTACGATGTGGCGCGGCGCGAGGCGCTGCTCGATGCGGCCTTCGGCGATTGCCGCTTCACCAAGACGGCCGAGCGGCTGCGTGCGGACCGGCTGCCGGCGGAAGGCCTGTCGTTCGTCGCCAGCGCCGACGGCCGCCTGGTCGGTACGGTGCGGCTGTGGAGCATCGCGGCCGGCGCAGGGCGGCCGGCGCTCCTGCTCGGGCCGCTGGCGGTAGCGTCCGATTTCCGTCAATGCGGCATCGGAGCCGAGCTGATGCGGCATGCGCTCGAGCAGGCGGAGGCGCGCGGTCATCAATCCGTATTGCTGGTGGGGGATGCTCCCTATTACGGCCGCTTCGGGTTCACGGCTGCGACGACCGGCGCGCTCTCCCTCCCCGGCCCCTACGCCCGCGAGCGGCTGCTGGCGCGCGAGCTGGTGCCGGGCGCGCTCCAAGGCGCGCGCGGGCTGGTGCGGGCAACCGGCCGCAGCGTGCCGAAATCCGTGGTCGCCGAGCGCATCCCGCGCGCGGCGCGCGCCGCTTGAGCTTTTTGACCCCTTACCCGAGAATACGACATGAACACGACCGCTCATCCGACCGAAGCCTGGCCCGTACACGCGCGCTTCGACGGCCCAATCGTGATGATCGGCTTCGGCTCGATCGGGAAGGGCACGCTGCCCTTGATCGAGCGGCACATCGCCTTCGATGCCTCCAAGTTCGTGGTGATCGCGCCCGATGACGACGATCGAGCGCTCCTGGACGAGCGCAAGATCCGCTTCATCCACGTGGCGCTGACCAAGGCGAACTATCGCGACGTGCTCATCCCGCTGCTCAAGGGCGGGCCGGGGCGCGGCATGATGGTGAACCTGTCGGTCGACACCTCCTCGGTCGAGCTGATGGAGTTCGCCAAGGACATCGACGCGTTCTACATCGACACCGTGGTCGAGCCGTGGCCCGGCCTCTATACCGACCGCTCGCTGTCGCCCTCGGCGCGCTCGAATTATGCGCTGCGCGAAAGCGTGCTCGAGCTGCGGCGCCGGCGCCCGGGCGGCATCACGGCGGTGAGCTGCTGCGGCGCCAATCCCGGCATGGTGTCCTGGATGGTCAAGCACGCGCTGCTCGACGTGGTGCGCGATCTCGGCATTGCGGCCGACGAACCCAAGACCCGCGACGGCTGGGCGGCGCTCATGCGGCGCGCCGGCGTCAAGGGCATCCACATCGCCGAGCGCGACACCCAGCGCTCGCGCGATCCCAAGCCAAACGGCAAATTCGTCAACACCTGGTCGGTCGAGGGCTTCATATCGGAGGGCATGCAGCCGTCCGAGCTGGGCTGGGGCACCCACGAGAAGACGATGCCGCCGCGCGGTCACCGGCATGACTTCGGCTGCGATGCGGCGATCTACCTGACCCAGCCGGGCGCCGGCACCCGGGTGCGGTCGTGGACCCCGACCGCGCAGGCGCAGCACGGCTGGATGATCACCCACAACGAGTCGATCTCGATTGCGGACTACTTCACGCTGCGCGAGGGCGGCAAGGTGGCGTACCGGCCGACCTGCCATTACGCCTATCATCCCTGCAACGACGCGGTCCTTTCCCTGCACGAGATGGCGGGCGCGCAATGGAAGCCGCAGGAGAGCGCGCACATCCTGACCGAGACCGACATCGTGGACGGCATCGATGAGCTCGGCGTGCTGCTCTATGGGCACGCCAAGAACGCCTATTGGTACGGCTCGCAGCTCTCGATCGAGGAGACCCGCAAGATCGCCCCCTACCAGAACGCCACCGGGCTGCAGGTGACGTCCGCGGTGCTGGCCGGCATCGTGTGGATGCTGGAGCATCCCGACAGCGGCATCGTCGAGGCCGACGAGATGGACTTCCGCCGCTGCTTTGCGGTCCAGCGGCCCTATCTCGGGCCGGTGATCGGCCAGTACACGGATTGGACCCCGCTCGTGGGCCGCGGCGTGCTGTTCCCCGAGACCCTCGACCAGACCGATCCCTGGCAGTTCAGCAATGTGCTGGTGACGTGACGGCGGCGCCCGCGCCGTAGCGCAGTACCCCGCATGGAGCCATAAGGGCGGTTACGCCCGTTGCGCGCAAGCGCTCCATCCAGGCTACGGATTTTTCGGAAATGAAAACGCACCCGGATGCCGGACCGCGACCGATCGCGCCTGCGCGAGCGAATGCGCCCCGATCTGGCCGAGCGCCGCCCGCGCCTCGGCGATCAGCAGATTGATCACGTGCTCCGGCCCGGCCTCGCCCAGCGCGCCGAGGCCCCAGAGAAACGCCTTGCCGGCGAACGTCGTCTTCGCGCCGAGCGCGACCGCGCGGATCACGTCGGTGCCGCTGCGGATGCCGCTGTCCATGATGAGGGTGGCGCGGCTGCCGGTTTCCGCCGCGATGGCCGGCAGCACATCGATCGCCGGCGGCAGAGCTTCGATCTGCCGGCCGCCGTGGTTCGATATCCAGATGCCCTCGATGCCCATGGCGACCGCCTTGGCGGCATCGAGCGGATGCAGGATGCCTTTGAGCACCAGGGGCCGCCGCCAGCGGTCGCGGAAACGGGCGATCTCGTCCCAGGTGAAGGCGCCGCCCATCTCCTGGCGGGCAAAACGGATGACCGCCTCGCCGCTGGCATTGGGTCCCGCATAGGATTTGATATTCGAGAATTTGGGCCGGCCATGCCTCATCAGCGCCATAAGCCAGGCGGGGGAGCTGAGCATGTCCAGGAGCATCCGCAGGTCGGGCCGGAACGGTCCGCGGCCGAGACCGACCGCGGCCTCGCGCGGCCTTGTGGTGCGCACCGGCACATCGACGGTCAGCACCAGCACATGGGCGCCGGCGACGTCGGCGCGGCGCACCAGATCGAGCCCGAGCGCATGGTCGTTGCGGGACATCCGGTAGAGCTGGAACCAGAATACGTCGGGTGCGAGCTCACCGGCCTGCTCGATCGTCATCCCGCCGACGGTACCGAGCGTATAGGGCACGCGCGCCCGCTGGGCCGCCCGCGCCATGGCGGCGTCGGCGCCCGGCCAGACCAGCGCCGGCCCGCCCATGGGCGCGATTCCGATGGGGGCGGCGTATTGGCGGCCGAACAGCTCCACGTCGACCGGCGGCAGTGCCGGCATGACGCCATATCGCGGCACCAACTCCACGGCGTCCAGCGCGGCCCAATTGTGGGCGATGCCGACATCGGCGCCCGCTCCGCCATCCATGTACTCAAAGACGAAATGGGGAACATGGCGGCGCGCATAATTGCGCAAATGCCCGATGGTCGGAAACCGCCGGTGCAGCGCCGTCGCCCTGCGCTGGTCGAGATCCGTGCCTGCGAGGCTGCGGGCCGCCACGGCCGTTCGGTCGTCCATCAAGCGTCCCCTGTGCGCATCGCCGTCAAAAATGACTGAATGAGGCCTTCTTGAACAGCAGCGGCTTGCCGCCTTGATCGAGAAAACGAACACCCGGGCAGTCGACCCGGATGATGCCGATTTCCGTGAGCGCGACGCCGGCCGCTTTGGCTTCCGCCATCAACGCATCTTTGGCACCCGCCGGCACGGTGGCCACCACCTCGTAGTCGTCACCGCCGGTGAGGGCGGTTTCGATGAGCGCGGGATCGCGGGCGAGTGCCTGGCGGGCGGCCTCCGACAGCGGCACGCGCGCAACCTCGATCTCGGCCGCCACCCCGGATGCCGCGCACAGCTTGCGCAGGTCCCCGGCAAGGCCATCGGAGACGTCCATGGCGGCGGACGCATGCTGCCGCAGCGCCTCGGCGAGCGCATTGCGCGGTTGCGGCAGCAAATAGCGCCCGAGCAAATGCTCGCGCTGCCGCTGGTCGAGCCGCCAGCACTCGGCGGTACCGGAATTGCGTCGTACCTCGAGCCCGAGCGCGCCGTCCCCGATCGTGCCGGTGACTACCACGAGATCGCCCGGCCGTGCCCCGCTGCGCGCCACCATCGTGCCCTGCGGGAGTGTCCCGAAGACGGTGATGGACAGGGTCAGCGGACCGGTGGTGCGGACGGTGTCGCCGCCCAGGAGCGCGCATCCGTAATCCTTTGCGTCGGCCCCCAGGCCGCGTGCGAAGGCCTCGAGCCATGGCGCGCCGAGCGTCTCCGGCAGCGCGAGCGAGAGCAGAAAGCCCGCCGGCTTTGCTCCCTTGGCGGCAAGATCGGAGAGGTTCACGCGCAGCGCCTTCCTGGCGATCGTGTCCGCGGGGTCATCGGGGAAAAAATGCACGCCGCCGACCAGCGCATCGGTGGTGAGCACCAGATCGGCGCCCGCCGGCGGCGTGAATGTCGCCGCATCGTCGACCAGCGCGCGGGCGCCCGGATGGGTGGCGAGCGGACGGAAATAGCGCGCGATCAGAAGATCTTCGCCCGATTGCGGTTCCGGCTCCGGCTGGACCATCGGGTCACCCCGCCGTTACGAATTCCCCCGCGCGCAATTTGCGGGCGAGCTGATCGAGGACGGCATTGATCATGCCGGTTTCATCGCGGTCCACGAACGCATTGGCGACGTCGACATATTCGGCCACCACCACGCGCGCCGGCACGTCGCTGCGATGGCCGAGCTCGAAGGCGCCGGCGCGCAGCACCGCCCGCAGGATCGCCTCGATGCGCTTGAGCGGCCACGTCTGCGCCAGCACGGCGTCGATCAAGGGATCAAGGCCGCGCTGCTCGCGCACCACCCCGTTCACGACCTCGCGGAAGAACGCAGCCTCGGCCGGAAGATACTGGTTGCCTTCGACCTCCTGGCCGATCCAGTGGCTCTCGAACTGGGCGAGAATCTCGTTGCTGCCGGTGCCCGCGATATCCATCTGGTAGAGCGCCTGCACGGCGGCGAGCCGCGCCGCGCCGCGACGGTTGGCCTTGCGGGCATCCTTGGGTGCAGGCGAACGGGCCATCAGCGTGGGCCGAGGCGGCGCTTGAGCCGCACCAGCGCCAGCGCCGCGCGCGCCGCATCGCCGCCTTTGTCCGCCTCCTCGGGGCGGGCCCGCGACCAGGCCTGGGCGTCGGTATCGACAGTGAGAATGCCGTTGCCGATCGGCACCCGGCGCGCCACCGAGAGATCCATCAGGGCCCGCGCCGATTCCGTCGACACGATCTCGAAATGGATGGTGTCGCCCCGGATGACGCAACCGAGCCCGACCGCCCCGTCATAGGGCTTGCCGGATTGCTCCGCGGCGTCGAGCGCAATCGCGATGGCGGAGGGCACCTCGAGCGAGCCCGGCACGCTTACGCGCTCGAAAGTGGCGCCGGCGGCTTCCAGCGCCCGGGTGGCGCCGGCCAGCAGGGCGTCGGCAATATCGTCGTAGAAGCGCGCCTCCACGACGAGAATGCGCACGCCGGTGAGGTCACCGGTGTCATTGGCGGCGTTTCTGCGCGGTTCGGCCATAAATCCTCATCTCTCCAATGCCGCCCTCGTACCACTATCCTGGTGGCCCGTCTGCGTTTAACCGCCCGCATGGCTACCAGGCCTCGCTCAGCCTCGCCGCATAGCGCGCCATGAGATCGACCTCGAGATTGACCTCCGCGCCGACCGCCAGCAGGCCGAGCGTGGTGACTTTCAGGGTATGGGGAATGATCAGCACCGAAAACGTGTCGCCCGCAACCTCGTTGACGGTGAGCGATACGCCGTCGAGCGCCGCCGAGCCCTTGGGCGCAATAAAGCGGGCGAGCGCGTGGGGCGCGCGCAGCTCGAAGCGGGCCATATCGGTCAATTGCTCCCGAACCGTCACCGCCGCCACGCCGTCCACGTGCCCGGCCACGATATGGCCGCCGAGTTCGTCCCCCACCCGCAGCGGGCGTTCGAGGTTGATCCGCGTGCCCGGCTGCCAGCGCCCGACCGTGGTCAGCCGCAAGGTTTCGGCGGCGGCATCGGCCTCGAACCAGGTGCGGCCGCCCTCCTCGCCGAACCCGACCACGGTCAGACATACGCCGGCGCAGGCGATCGAGGCGCCCTGCTGGATCGAGGCGGCCGGGTAGCCGCAGGCGATCCTGAGCCGGCGTAGCCCTTGCGCGACCTCGCGCACCGCAACGATCTCGCCGACATCGGTTACCAGGCCGGTGAACATGGGGCTGCCTTTGTCTTCTATGTTTCGAGCACGGGCATGAGGCCACGTGCGTGCAGGAATTCGATGACCAGGGCATCGAACCCGGCTGGGTCCTCGATGCAGCAGGCGTGGCCAGTGCCGGGCAGCACCTTGTGGACCGCACCCGGCACGAGGCCGGCGGTTTTCCGGCCGGCCGGCAGCGAGTGGTCGAGCTCGCCGTTGATCACCAGGGTCGGGACCTTCATGCTCGGCAACCGCGCCGTCATATCGGTGTGATTGCCCGCCATGAACACCTGCGCGATGGCCTCGCCCCGCAACCGCGGCTGCCGCTCCACGAACTGATTGAGCAGATGCCGCCCGAGCCGGCTGTCGGCGAATTGCGGATGCACCAGGTCGCGCAGGTGCTTGATGTGGTAATCCGCCAGATCGGTGCGATAGCCTTCGATGCGCTGCTTGTAGCGGTCGCTGGAGCTGCTGTTGCCGCCGACCAGGATGAGGGCGTCGAAACGGTCGGGATGATCGAGGCCCAGCAGCAGGGCGATGCCGGAGCCGACGCTGCAGCCGCCGCAGATCGCGCGCCCGATGCCCAGATCCTGCATCACCCCGATGACATCGTCGCACATGTCCTTGAGGACGTAGGGGGTGGTCACCTTGGCGGAGCGGCCATAGCCGCGGATGTCGATGCCCACGACCCGGAACCAGGTCGAGAAATGGGCGGCCTGGTACATCCAGAGATCATGATCGAAAGGGTTGGCGTGAATGAAGACCAGCGCCGGTCCCTCGCCCGTCACCTCGTACCAGATGTCGACCCCGTTGGCGCGGCTCAGTGGCATGATGGTCTCCGTCTCCCTCCACAATCCTTCAGCGGCGGGCCAGGAAGTCGATTGTATCCTCGCCGGCCGTTTCGGTGCGGATCAATTCGAGCCGGGGCGAGCTTGTGAGGGTGGCGACCGGAAGGCCTTCGAGCGCGTCGATGCCGTCCGGCCCGATCGGTTTGGGGGAACGCAGCAGCACGGCTTCGTCGACCAGATCGGCTTCCAGCATGGCGGCGGCGACGATCGGGCCGGCCTCGACCATGAGCCGCGTGATGCCGCGCCCGGCCAGGGATTCCAGCACGGCGGAAAGCTCGAGCCTGCCGCCGGCTGCCGGCACCCGCAGGACCTCCGCCCCGGCGCTGCGCAGCGCCTGCTCGCGCTCCGCCGCTGCCGTCGTGTCGGTCACGACCCACAAGGGCGTTTCCCGCGCGGTCGCAACCAGCCGGCTGTCGAGACGCAGCCGCAGCCTGCCGTCGAGCACCACGCGCACCGGCGAGCGGTCCGCCATGCCGGGCAGCCGGCAGGTGAGCAGCGGATCATCGGCCAGCACCGTTCCGATGCCGGTCAGCACCGCATCGCTCATGGCCCGCATGAGATGGACACGCGCGCGCGCCGGCTCGCCGGTGATCGGGGCGGGGCGGCGGCCGGCAAGGCCGGCCTTGTGGTCGGCCGAGACGGCGAGCTTGAGCATGACCTGCGGGCGGTTCTCGCGCATGCGACGGATGTGCCCCGCATGCGCAAGTCGCGCCGCATCGGCGCCGGTCCCGACTTTGACCCCGATACCGACCGACGCCAGGCGACGATGGCCCTCGCCCGCGACCTGCGGGTTGGGATCTTCGAGCGCGGACACGACCTGCGCAATGCCGGCGGCGATGATCGCATCGGCGCAAGGCGGGGTGCGGCCGAAATGGGAACAGGGCTCAAGCGTCACGTAGAGGGTAGCCCCGTGGGCCGCGCTGCCGGCGCGCTCCAGCGCCTGCGTCTCCGCATGGGGGCGGCCGCCGGGCTGCGTCCAGCCGCGCCCGACGATCACCGGACCGTCAGGCTCTCGCCGCACCACCACGGCCCCGACCGAAGGATTGGGCCAGGTACGGCCCAGCCCGCGCCGGCCGAGCGCAAACGCCAGCTCCATGAAATGAAGATCATCGTCCGGGTCGATGCCGGCGGTCGCGGCGGCAATCATTTCCGCGCGGCTGCCGGCGGCTTTCCGTCCTCGTCGCCGGACAATTCCCCGAGCACTGCCTCGAAATCCTTGGCTTCGCGGAAGTTTCGGTAAACGGAAGCAAAGCGCACATAGGCCACATCGTCGAGGGCGCGCAGATGCTCCATGATCATCTCGCCGATGGTCTCGGAGGTGATCTCGCTCTCGCCCTGGCTTTCGAGCTCGCGCACGATCTTGGACACCAGCTCGTCGATGCGCTCCGGCTCGACCGGCCGCTTGCGCAGCGCGATCTGCACCGA
>DASYFD010000370.1:0-26977 GCA_036498625.1 Xanthobacteraceae bacterium
GCCACGATCGCCGTGGTGATCTTCGTCAAGCTTCGAAGTGTGCTGGGGCAGCGCACCGGGCGCGAGCGGCCCCCTTATGACCCCTATTCGGCGCGCGACACCGTGCGCCCCGCCGCCAACGATCGACCGTCGACCAATGACAACGTGGTGACGTTGCCGGGCCGTGCCGCCGAGCCGGTACCCAAGCCGGTCGATCCGGCGGTTCCGGCGGCGGATCGGTGGAGCGGGATCGCCGAGCCGGGCTCGGCGGTGGCCGCCGGCCTCGATGCCATCGCTCGCGAGGACAAGACCTTCGAGGGCAAGCACTTCATCGCCGGCGCCCGCGCCGCTTACGAGATGATCGTGACCGCCTATGCGGAGGGCGATCGCCGCACGCTCAAGAACCTCCTGTCCCGGGACGTCTATGACGGCTTCGAGGCGGCGATCCGCGAGCGGGAAGGCAAAGGCGAGACCAGCGAAAGCCGGTTCGTGTCCATCGACAAGTCCGACGCCACGGAGGCGGAATTGCGCGGCCACACGGCGCAGATCACGATTCGCTTCGTCTCGCAGCTGGTCTCGGTCACCCGCGATCGCGAAGGCGCTGTGATCGAGGGCAATCCGGACAAAGTCACCGACGTCACCGACGTGTGGACATTTGCACGCGACCTGTCGTCGCGCGACCCCAATTGGAAATTGGTCGCAACCGAAGCCGGACAGTAACCGGAGCCGGAGGCGATGGCACTGCCTCCCGCTTATTGGTTTGCAGGCTTGGCCAGGGCGGCGCTCTGCGCGCTCGGCCTGGTGTCGGGCGCACATGCCCAGGATGCCGAACCGCTGAAGATTCCCGACACGCAGCTCGAGCCGCTCGCCTGGACGGCGCTCGACGGCTGGGCGGCCGACGATCACGTGGCCTCGTTCTCGGCGTTCCTGAAAAGCTGCGCGCCGTTCCTCGCCAGCAGGGAGCTGCACGAAGGCCGCCCGATCCGCATTGCGCTCTGGCAGGTGTGCCGGCGCGCGGCGCGCATGCAGCCCATCACCGCGGCGGAGGCGCAGGCCTTCTTCGAGGAGAATTTCCGGCCGGTATCGATCGCCCGCATCGGCGAAGCCAAGGGCCTGCTGACCGGCTATTTCGAGCCCGTGGTCGATGGCTCGCGCTTTCCCAGCCCGGAATTCAGCACCCCGCTCTACCGGCGTCCGCATGATCTTCTGGTGGCGGGCCGCCCGCCGGGTAAAGGCGAGATTCCCAATCGGGCCACGATCAACCGCCGCAATGCACAGAACGAGCTGGTGCCCTATTACGATCGTGCCGAGATCGAGAATGGCGCGCTCGACGGCCAGCACCTCGAAATCTGCTGGCTCAAGGATTCGTTCGACGCCTTCTCGATTCAGATTCAAGGCTCCGCCCGGGTGCGCCTGGAGGACGGCACCATGCTGCGGGTGAATTACGACGGGCACAACGGCCGTCCCTATGCGGCGATCGGGCGCATCCTCATGGAGCAGTACGGGGTGCCGCCCGAGGGAATGTCCATGGAGCGCATCCGGCAGTGGCTCAACGCCAATCCGGAGCAAGCCGCCAAGGTGCGCCAGACCAATCCGTCGTTCGTGTTCTTCCGCATTACCGGGCTGTCGGACCAGGGCGAGGCGGTCGGGGCCCAGGGCGTGCCGCTCAGTCCCGGCCGCTCCATCGCGGTCGACAAGCTGCATGTCTACGGCACGCCCTTCTTCATCCAGGCCGATCTCCCGATCGACAACGACAAGGCCACCACCAGGTTTCGCCGATTGATGATCGCGCAGGATACCGGCTCCGCCATCAACGGGCCGGCGCGCGCCGATCTCTACTGGGGCGCCGGCGATGCTGCCGGCCGCGTCGCCGGCCGCATCCGCCATCAGGGGCAATTCGTGATGCTGGTGCCGCGTGAGCTCGACATGGTGGAGGCCGGCAAGCACACGCCGCTGCCGCCGCCCAAGCCGACGCCGGAAGCGAAACTGGCGGCGAAGGACGGGGCGCAAGCCAGGGGTGAAATTGGCGAGGCGGCGATCCACCGGTCGCACCAGCCGCCGCTGCCGCTCTCGCGGCGGCAGGCCAGGATAAGATCGAGATCCGGCACATGACCCTCGAGCGAACCGACAAGCGCCGGCACCGGCGCCGTCTGAGCGAGGAAGAGCACAAGCTGTGGAGCGGCGTCGCCCGCTCGATCGTGCCGCTCAAGCGCAAGCCGTCGGTGCCGCATCGCCTCGACGCATCGACGGCGCCCGGCGAACGCGCGCCGCCGGCGCCACCCGCACGCCGGCGCGCGGAGCCCGCTCCGGCGCGGCATCCAGCGGCAAAGTCCGTCGTCAAGCCGGCGTTGCCGGTGCTGGGGCTCGATCGGCGGCAAAAGCAGCGCCTCGTGCGCGGCACCGAGACGATCGATGGGCGAATCGATCTGCACGGCCGGAGCCAGAGCGAGGCGCACGGGGCACTGCTCGGCTTCCTGCGCCACGCCCAGGCGCAAGGAGCGCGCTACGTGCTGGTCATCACCGGCAAGGGTCGGGCGGCCGGGCCCGGTTCGCACGGCGAGCACGGGGTTCTCAAGCGGCAGGTGCCGATGTGGCTGCGGCTGCCGGAATTTCGGGCGCATGTGCTCGCCGTAGAGGATGCCCATGTGGCCCATGGCGGCGAGGGCGCGCTCTATGTACGGCTGCGGAAGGCGCGCGCGCCTAAAGAATAAACCGGCTCAGATCGGTGTTCTTGGCGAGGTCGCCGATGTGCTTGTGCACATAGGCGGCGTCGATCTTGACGGTTTCGCCGGAGCGGTCGGGGGCCGCGAACGAGATTTCGTCGAGCACTCTTTCCATCACGGTCTGCAGGCGGCGCGCGCCGATGTTCTCGACGCTCGAATTGACCAGCACCGCCACGTCGGCGATCGCGTCGACCGCATCGGGGGCGAACTCGAGCGTCACGCCTTCGGTCGTCAGCAACGCCACGTATTGCTTGATCAGCGAGGCTTCCGGCTCGGTCAGGATGCGGCGGAAATCGTCGCGGGTCAGCGCCTGCAGCTCCACCCGGATCGGCAGGCGGCCCTGCAGCTCGGGTAAGAGATCCGAGGGTTTCGACAGATGGAACGCGCCCGAGGCGATGAACAGGATGTGATCGGTCTTCACCGACCCATGCTTGGTCGAGACCGTGGTGCCCTCGATCAGCGGCAGCAGGTCGCGCTGCACCCCCTCGCGCGAGACGTCGGCGCCGGCGCGGCCCTCGCGGCCGCAAATCTTGTCGATCTCGTCCAGGAACACGATGCCGTTGTTCTCCACCGCCTTGATGGATTCCTGCAGCACCTGGTCGCTGTCGAGCAGCTTGTCGGATTCCTCCGCGATCAGCACGTCGTAGGATTCCGCGACCGTGACCCGCCGGGTCTTGGTGCGGCCGCCGCCGAGCTTGCCGAAGATGTCGCCGATCGAGATCGCCCCCATCTGGGCGCCCGGCATGCCCGGGATCTCGAACATCGGCATTCCCTGGGAGGCCGCCACCTCGATCTCGATCTCCTTGTCGTTGAGCTCGCCGACGCGCAGGCGCTTGCGAAAGGCGTCCTTGGTGGAGGCGCTGGCATTGGCGCCGACCAGCGCGTCGAGCACGCGTTCCTCGGCATGGAGCTGGGCGCGCGCGCTCACGTCCTTGCGCTTGCGCTCGCGCGTCTGCGCGATCGCGATCTCGAGCAGATCACGGATGATCTGCTCGACGTCGCGGCCCACATAGCCGACCTCGGTGAACTTGGTGGCTTCGACCTTGAGGAAGGGAGCGCCCGCCAGCTTGGCGAGGCGGCGGGAAATCTCGGTCTTACCGACGCCGGTCGGCCCGATCATCAGAATGTTCTTGGGCTGCACCTCCTCGCGCAGCTTCTCGTCGAGCTGCAGCCGCCGCCAGCGGTTGCGCAACGCGATCGCGACGGCGCGCTTGGCATCGTTCTGGCCGATGATGAAGCGGTCGAGCTCGGAGACGATTTCGCGGGGCGAGAAGTCGGTCATGGGATTGTTGCTGCGAATGAGGTCATGCGGCTGGCGCGGCGGCCTTCGGATCGAAATCCGCTTGCGGCAGCATCAGAGCTTTTCCACGGTGACGTTCCGGTTGGTGTACACGCAAATGTCGGCCGCGATGTCGAGCGAACGCCGCACGATCGCCTCGGCATCGAGCGCGCCGTCGATCAGGGCGCGGGCGGCCGCGAGCGCATAATTACCGCCCGAGCCGATCCCCATGACGCCGGCCTCGGGCTCGAGCACGTCGCCGGTGCCGGTGAGCACGAGCGATACTTCCTTGTCGGCGACGATCATCATGGCTTCCAGCCGGCGCAGATAGCGGTCGGTGCGCCAGTCCTTGGCGAGCTCGACGGCGGCGCGCGTCAGCTGGCCGGGATATTGCTCGAGCTTGGCTTCCAGCCGCTCGAACAGCGTGAAGGCGTCCGCGGTCGCGCCCGCAAAGCCGCCGATGACCTCGCCCTTGCCCAGCCGCCGCACCTTCTTGGCATTGGCCTTGACGATGGTCTGCCCGATGGTGACCTGCCCGTCGCCCCCGATGGCGACGATCCCGCCCTTGCGGACGGTGAGGATGGTGGTGCCGTGCCAGACATCGGGAGATTGGGGCTGCATGCAGGACGCCTCGTTCAAGGGCATGATGTAGGGGGCGTGGACCAGCGATGCAAACAAGCTTTTGCGGGCGCCGGTTTGCCGGCCAAGCCGATCTGCCGGCCAAGGGCACGCGGCATTGACCTTTCCGTCATGCCGCGGTGGCGAAGTGCCCGGGCGCCTGTTAAAAGGCCGGCAAATCAGGAGTTGTCATGCGCAAGGCTCAGGTAAAGCGCGCCACCAAAGAAACCGACGTCGAGGTCGCCATCGATCTCGATGGCGCCGGCGTCTCGCAGGTGGCGACCGGGATCGGCTTTCTGGACCATATGCTCGACCTCCTGGCGCGCCACTCCCGCATCGACATCGCCGTCAAGGCCAAGGGCGATCTGCATATCGACCATCACCACACCACCGAGGATGTGGGGATCGCGCTCGGCCAGGCGGTCAAGCAGGCGCTCGGCGACATGAAGGGGATCACCCGCTATGCCGGGCTGCACATGCCCATGGACGAGGCGCTCACCAGGGTGGCACTGGATATCTCGGGCCGTCCCTTCCTGGTGTTCCGGGTCGAGTTCGTCCGCGACAAGGTGGGCAGTTTCGATACCGAGCTGGTGCAGGAATGGTTCCAGGCTTTCGCCATGAATGCCGGGGTGACCCTGCATGTCGAGACGCTTTACGGAACCAATGACCATCATATCGCCGAATCCTGCTTCAAGGGTCTGGCGCGGGCGTTGCGGGCCGCGGTCGCGATCGATCCGCGTGCGGCCGGCGAGGTGCCTTCCACCAAGGGCCAGCTCGGCGGTTAGAGGACAACATGGCCGTCTACACGGTTCACGAGCCGCCGGTACGGGGCGGCGCAACGGCAGCGCCGGAGCCCGAGCGCTTCGTGTTCGTGCGCGACGGCTTTTCGTTCTGGGCGCTGCTGCTCGGTCCGCTCTGGATGTTGCGGCACCGGATGTGGCTGGTGCTGCTCTTGTATGCGGGGCTCGCGGTCGGGCTCTCCTTGGTCTTGCAGCTGCAGGCGTCGGCCAAGATCGGGCTCATCGTGTGGGGGCTGATTGCGCTCCTGATCGGGTTCGAGGCCGCCACCTTGCGCCGCTTTACCCTGGGGCGCCGCGGCTATCGGAATATCGGCATCGTGGTGGGCGACGATCTCGAATTGGCCGAGCGGCGCTTCTTCGATGCCTGGGTCCGCAGGGACCGCAAGGACCGCGCGGATGATCCGGCCGGTGCCGGCAGCGCCCCTGCCCTCACCCCGCTGCGCATGCCGCACCCGGCGTCCGACGTGCTGGGCCTGTTTCCGGAGCCCGGGGGCGCGCCGTGAGCGTCGCCATCGTGGACTACGGCTCGGGCAATCTGCATTCGGCCGCCAAGGCCTTCGAGCGTGCCGCGCGCGAATGCGGCTATGCCGAGCCGATCATGGTGACCAGCGATCCCGAAGAGGTCGCCCACGCCGAGCGCATCGTGCTGCCCGGCGTCGGCGCCTTTGCGGATTGCCGCCGCGGTCTCGATGCGGTGAGCGGGATGGTGGAAGCCCTCGACACCAGAGTGCGCCGCCAGGGCCGGCCGTTTCTGGGCATCTGCGTCGGCATGCAGCTGATGGCGGAGCGCGGCCTCGAATACGAGGTGACGGCGGGACTGGGCTGGATTCCCGGCGAGGTCGATCGGATCACGCCCTCGGATCCGGGCTTGAAAATTCCCCACATGGGCTGGAACACGCTCAATGAGATCCGCCCCCATAAGCTGATCGAGGGCATACCGGTCGGACCGCAGGGCTTGCATGCCTATTTCGTGCATTCGTTTCATCTCAAGACCGCGGAACCATCGAGCCTGGTGGCGCAGGCTGACTATGGCGGACCCGTCACCGCGATCGTGGGCCGCGACACGGCGGTCGGCACCCAATTCCACCCGGAGAAGAGCCAGAAGCTCGGCCTCAAGCTGATCGCGAACTTTTTGCAGTGGAAGCCGTGATCCTGTTTCCGGCCATCGATCTCAAGGAAGGCTTGTGCGTGCGCCTGGAGCAGGGCGACATGGCGCGCGCCACCGTGTTCCACCGCGATCCGGCTGCCCAGGCCCACGCCTTCGAGCAGCAAGGCTTCGAATATCTGCATGTGGTCGATCTCGACGGCGCTTTCGCCGGCAAGCCGGTCAATGCCGCAGCGGTCGAGCGCATCCTCGAGATCACCTCCATACCGATGCAGCTCGGCGGCGGTATCCGCGACCTCGCCACCGTTGAGGCCTGGCTCGGCAAGGGGGTGAACCGCGTGATCATCGGCACCGCCGCGGTGCGCGATCCGGCACTGGTGAAGGAAGCGGCGCGGCGGTTTCCGGACCGCGTCGCGGTCGGCCTCGATGCCCGCGCCGGCCAGGTCGCGGTCGAAGGCTGGGCGCAGACCTCGGCGCTGTCGGCGCTCGATATCGCCCGGCGCTTCGAGGATGCGGGCGTTGCCGCCATCATCTACACCGACATCGCCCGCGACGGCCTGCTCAAGGGGCTCAACCTCGACGCCACCATTGCGCTCGCCGACGCCATCGCGATCCCGGTGATCGCTTCCGGCGGGCTTGCCTCGATGGCGGACGTGCAGGCGCTCCTGGCGCCCCGCGCCAGAAAGCTCGGCGGCGCCATCGCGGGCCGCGCCCTCTATGATGGCAACCTCAATGCCAGTGCGGCGCTGGAGTTGATCAAGCAAGCGCGCTCCGCTTGAGCGCGCAAGAACGAAACGGGCGCCCGCCGTGCCCGGCTGAAAGATTGTGATGTTCAAGGTCCGTGTCATCCCCTGCCTCGACGTCAAGGACGGCCGTGTCGTCAAGGGCGTGAACTTCATCGATCTGCGCGACGCCGGCGATCCGGTGGCGGCGGCGGTGGCGTATGACGCGGCCGGCGCCGACGAGCTCACCTTCCTGGACATCACCGCCAGCCACGAGAATCGCGGCATCATCCTCGACGTGGTGCGGCGCACCGCCGAGGCCTGCTTCATGCCGCTCACGGTCGGTGGCGGCGTGCGCACCATCGAGGACATTCGCCTGCTGCTGGCGTCCGGGGCCGACAAGGTCTCCATCAACACGGCGGCGGTGAGCCGGCGCGCTTTCGTCAAGGAGGCGGCGGAGAAATTCGGCGATCAATGCATCGTGGTCGCCATCGACGCCAAGAAAGTGTCGGCGCCGGGCTCCCCGGATCGCTGGGAAATATTCACCCATGGGGGACGCAACCCGACCGGGCTCGATGCGGTCGCCTATGCGGGTGAGGTGGTGGGGCTGGGGGCCGGGGAAATCCTGCTCACCTCCATGGACCGCGACGGCACCCGGGCGGGCTTCGACATCGCGCTCACCCGCGCCATCGCGGACGCGGTGCCGGTGCCGGTAATCGCCTCGGGCGGGGTGGGCAGCCTCCAGCATCTGGTCGAGGGCATCCGGGACGGCCATGCGACCGCGGTGCTGGCGGCATCGATCTTCCATTTCGGCGAGCACACGGTGCGGGAGGCCAAAACTTATATGGCGGCGGCCGGCCTGCCCATGCGGCTCGACCCGTGAGGGGTGCGGCGCGTGCTGCATCAGTCATGCGGCGGCCAGGCCCGGGAGGCGATCCGCCGGCATGCCCAAAACGCTTTAATTCTCGCCGCTTGTGGACGGAGGTGATAAGACTGCCGCGATGGCCAAATTCACCATCCAGGATCTCGAGCAACGCGTGCACGAGCGGGCGCAAGCCGGCGCGGATGTCTCCTATACCCGCAAGCTGCTCGACCGCGGCGTCGCCCAATGCGCCAAGAAGTTCGGCGAGGAGGCGGTCGAGACCGTGCTAGCCGCGGTCGGCGAGGACCGCGAGCGCTTGATCGCGGAAGCCTCCGATCTCATCTATCACCTGCTCGTGCTGCTCAAGGCGCGCGACATTACCTTGGCCGAGGTGGAAGCCGCGCTCGGTGCGCGCACCCACCAATCGGGCCTCGACGAGAAGGCCGCGCGCAAGCACAGCTAGAGCACGAGTGGCGATGGAACAACGCATCGAAGACGGACTTTCTCCCTACCAGGTGTTCACGCGCGCCAAGTGGGCGCAATTGCGCGAGGACACGCCGATGACGCTCACCCCCGACGAGGTCACCCGGCTGCGTTCCCTGCACGATCGGCTGGACATGCGGGAGGTGGAGGAGATCTATCTGCCGTTGTCGCGCCTGCTGTCGCTCTATGTGGCCGCCACCCAGCGGCTGTTCCGCGCCCAGCAGAAATTCCTCGGCACCGAGGACAGCAAGCTGCCCTACATCATCGGGGTGGCGGGCTCGGTCGCGGCCGGCAAATCCACCACCGCGCGCGTGCTGCAGGCGCTGCTGGCGCGCTGGCCCAACGTGCCCAAGGTCGATCTCATCACCACCGACGGATTTCTCTATCCCAACGCCATACTCGAGCGCGAAGGCCTGATGGACAAGAAGGGCTTTCCGGAGAGCTACGATCTGCCGGCGCTGCTGCGCTTCCTGTCCGACATCAAGGCTGGCCGCCGGCCGGTGCGGGCGCCGATCTATTCGCATCTCCTGTACGACGTGATGCCCAACCAATGGGTCGAGATCGATCGGCCCGACATCCTGATCGTCGAGGGCCTCAACGTCCTGCAGACCGGCCGGCCGCCGCGCGACGGCAAGGCGGTTCCCTATGTGTCGGACTTCTTCGATTTCTCGGTCTATCTCGATGCCGACGAGAACGTATTGCGCGGCTGGTACGTGGACCGCTTTCTCACCTTGCGGGGAACCGCGTTCGCGGATCCGAAATCCTACTTCCACCGCTATTCGACGCTCACCAACGCCGAGGCGGTCGCCACAGCGACCTCGATCTGGAACCGGATCAACCTGGTGAACCTGTACGAGAGCATCCTGCCGACGCGCCAGCGCGCCGATCTCATCCTCACCAAGAGCGAGAATCATCTGGTCGGCGAAGTCGCGCTGCGGCGGTTGTAGGATTTACGCGGCGAGCCGGGTGCGCCCGAGCGCCGTCAGGACCTCGGCCAGCCGTTCGCGATCGAGCGGTTTCATCAGAAGGCCGTCCATCCCGGCCGCCAGGCAGGCGTCGCGATCCTGGCTCAGGGCATCGGCGGTGAGGGCGATGATCGGGGTGCGCGGGCCGTCTGCTTCGGCGGCGCGGATGCGCCGCGTCGCTTCGATTCCGTCGCTTACCGGCATATGCACGTCCATGAGCACGAGATCGAAGGGCGTGCCGGCGGCGCGGGCCGCGGTCCAGGCTTCGAGCGCGGCTGCACCGTCGGGTGCGACCGTGGGGCGGTGGCCGAGCCGCTCCAACAAGGCGCGGGCCAGTAGGGCGTTGATCTCGTTGTCCTCGGCGATCAGGATTGCGAGTGCGCCGGCTGTGGCCGGCGCCGCCTCCGCGGACTGATCGTGGCCGTCGGCGTGGTCGAAAGCATCGGCCGCGACGCCGAGCGATTGCGCGCCGAGCTGTGCCGCCAGCGAGGCGACCCGAATGGGCTTTACCAGGTAGCCGGTGAAGCCCGCCGTCTGCAAATCCGGCAGTGCATGGCGGTCGGCCGGCGCAATGAGCACGATGCGGCGCGCAATCGTGCCGGCCGCCGCGCCGGCCAGTTGCCGGCAGGCCTCGGGACCGAGCGCATGGTCGACCAGGATCGCATCCCAGGATTTTCCCGTTGATTGATCCGATGTCCGCTCCACCAGCGCAGTGGCGGCAGCCTGTGGGTCGGCGATTATGCGGGCTTCGGCCCCCCATCGGGTGAGACGCCGCGCCAGCAGCGGCGCTTCGATGGCGCTCGCCGCCGCGATCAGCACCTGCATGCCGGCAAGCTCGGGCGCCGCCGCAGGCGCGCTGTCGGTTGCCGCCGCCGGCAATGCCAGCGTGACCCGGAAGGTCGAGCCGGCACCGGGCGTGCTCTCGACCGCGATGCCGCCACCCATGCGCTCGATGATGCGTTGGGAAATTGCGAGGCCGAGACCGGTGCCGGAGAACCGGCGCGCCGGGCCGGTATCGGCCTGTTCGAATTCGCCGAAAATCCGGCTCTGCTGCGCGGACGCAATGCCGATGCCGGTATCGAGCACCAGGAAACAGATTTCATCCGGGAGGGCGCCGGCCTGCACCAGGATGGCGGCACCGCCCCGCTCGGTGAACTTGACGGCGTTGCCGGCGAGATTGAGCAGCACCTGCCGCAGCCGCGCCGCATCGCCCATCACCTGGCGCGGCAAGCCATCCTCCAGATAGGACGCGATCTCGAGGCCCTTGGCCTGGGCACGGGGGGCGATCAGCTCGACGGTTTCCTCCAGCAAAGCTGCCAGATCGAACGCGGCGACATCGAGATCGAGCCGGCCGGCTTCGATCTTGGAGAAATCGAGGATTTCCTCGATCAGCGAAAGCAACGTGTCGCCCGACGTCTTGGCAGCCCGCGCATAGGTGGTCTGCTCGGGCGTCAGCGCGGTGTCGAGCAGGAGATCCGCCATGCCGATGATGCCGTTGAGCGGGGTGCGGATCTCGTGCGACACCATGGCGAGGAAGCGCGATTTGGCGCGGCTTGCGGCTTCGGCCTGGTCGCGCGCCTCGCACAGCGCGCGCTCGGCCTCGACCCGGTCGGTCACGTCGCGGCCGACGCTCTGCACCTCGGCGCCGCTCGCGTTGGCGCCGGAAGCGTCGCCTGCGGCGCCGGCTTGGCCGCCCGCCCGCACCACCACGTCGCGCCACGCGATCCAGCGCATGCCGTCGCGGCCGGCGATCCTCTGATCATGCACTCTTGTGCCGTCGGGCTTGAGAACGGCGTCGCCCTGCTCGATCACGTCGAGCGTGCCGGGGTGCCCGAGCAGGCTTGCGCGCGACGCTCCGGCGAGCGCACAAAATGCGTCGTTGACGAATGTGATGCGGCCCTCGCCGTCGCGCCGCACGATGACGTCGCCCTGAGCCTCGAGAAAGCTCCGGGCCCGCTCCTCGACCTCCTTGAGCTCCCAATTGCGGTCGGCGAGCTCCTCGATGCGCTCTGTCGCGGCGTGAAGCTGGGCCCGCAACCGGTGCCGCGCCGCCACCAGGAGACCGATGGCTCCGCACGCGGCGCCGAACAGCGCGGCGGTGCCGACCGCGAACAGGTAGGGATCGTAGTTGGACCAGGGGCCGCGCGAGCCCGCCAGGAAGCCGAACGCCATCGCAAACGATGCGGTCAGGATGAAGGCCGCCCGCAGCCCGAACCGCAATGCCTGCCGGCTGGACAGCGATCGGACCAATCGAATGAGAGGCTGCATGTCGCTCCGCCCGCCGTCTCGCCAGAGGTGATCCCGATGTGGGCCACCTTGCGCCGGCAACAGTTGCGGTTTCTCAAAGTTTCGGGAGCGGGCTGCGGGCAGAGTTAACTAAAGCCTAACGCCATGATGCCGGTCAGCGGGGCTCGATCGGCACGAGCCCAAATGCAAGCCGTGCCATCCGGCAGGCGTCGTCTCCCGGCAAGCAGGTTCTGCAGACCTCGGGCCGCACCGCATAGATCGAGCATGCGGTCGCGAGCCCGACCGCTCCGGTCAGCGCCATGCAGCGATCGCCGTTGCAGCGCATGCGCCCCTGCGAGTCATCCACCAGCGCGGGCGGAATGCGATCGAGATCGGCATCCTCCTCGGTGGAAAAGCGTGGCCACTCCTTCGAGTAGGAGCAGCACGCTCCGCAGCTCCGGCAGAGCGCCGAATCGTCCGCCGGCATGTCGATGGTGCTGATGCTAAACCCGATTCATGTTGTGGTGCGGGGCGCTTGGCTCACGCCCGAAGTCCGCCTTCGCTAGGCCGCCGCGATCGTCGTGGCAAGGCCCATCACAAAGCGTCGGGATCACAAAGGCATGACTGTTTCCGATCGCCGCACCCGCGTCGACAAGGCCGCGCGTGCGGGCTATCGTGCCGATGATTGCATTCTCGATGTTCCATTTCGGTGCCGGGGGATCGCCGTTCTTCGATCAAAGGGAGGGAGCCGTCATCCCTTATTTCAAGCAAACACGGAAGTGACGGCGCCATGCTTGATGGTCGTCAACAACAGCATTCACGGGAGGACAACATGAACAGGCCTCGACAGTCATGGTCGCGTGCAATCTTGATGGCGCTGTTGCTGACGGCCGGGTTTTGCGGCCCGGGCTTCGCGCAAGCGCCGGCGCTGCCGGAGCAGCTGATCTCGGTTGCTGAGGCGCATGCCATCATCGAGGGCGCGGTCGCGGCTGCCCGCGAGAAGAATCTGCGCCTGGGGGTGGTGATCGTGGACACGGCGGGCGAGATGGTGGCGGCCGAACGCATGGACGGCGCGCCCGGCCGCAATATTCAGTTTGCCGAAGGCAAGGCGTTCGCTTCGGTCATGTACCGGACCACATCGCAGGCCATGTCGGAACTCTACAAGACCGCCCCGGCCCGCTATTTCGGCATCATGAACCAGTATGGCAGCAGGATCTACCTGGTCGGCGGCGGCATCCCGCTGGTGGTCGACGGCAAACTCGTCGGCGGGGTAGGCATCGCCGGCACCAACCAGGACGACACCTTCGCCCAGGCCGGGATCGCGGCATGGGAAAAGGTGCGCGGGAGCCTGCGGAAATAACCCCTGCCCTCACGCGGCGCGGCGCATCTCGTCGGCCAGCGCCCGGTAGGACAAGGCTTCGGCGAGATGCACGCGGCCGACCGAGTCGGTGCCGTCGAGATCGGCGAGCGTGCGCGCAACCCGCAGCACCCGGTGATAGCCGCGCGCCGAGAGATGCATGGCATCGGTGGCGTCGCGCAGCAGCGCAAGCCCGCCGGC
Organism: Xanthobacteraceae bacterium; assembly: GCA_036498625.1. Lineage (GTDB taxonomy): Bacteria > Pseudomonadota > Alphaproteobacteria > Rhizobiales > Xanthobacteraceae > VAZQ01. The sequence goes on from DASYFD010000370.1 coordinate 13,321, forward strand.
GTCGGGACGCGCCACCTCCTCCAGTAGCGGGCCATCGGCGGCGGCATTGTTGCGGATATGCGGCGCGCCGGCCGCCGCATAGCGTGCGGCCTGCAGCGCGCGGGCGCGCGCCACGCGCTGCGCCACCTCGCGGCTGCCCTCGGCGGGCGGCGGCAGGATGAGATCGGCGGCGGTGACGGCCGGTACCTCCACATGCAGATCGATGCGGTCGATCAACGGGCCCGACAGCCGCACCTGGTAATCGGCGGCGCAACGCGCGTTCTGGCCGTGCTTGCAGACATAGCCAGGCTCGGTGGCATGGCCGCAGCGGCAGGGATTCATGGCCGCCACCAGCATGAAGCGCGCCGGATAGGTGACCCGGTGATTGACCCGCGCGATCGCGATCTCGCCGGTCTCCAGCGGCTGGCGCAGCGAATCGAGCACGCGCGGCTGGAACTCCGGCAACTCGTCGAGGAACAGCACGCCGTGATGCGCGAGCGAGACCTCGCCGGGCCGGACCCGCAATCCGCCGCCCACCAGCGCAGCCATGCTGGCGGAGTGATGCGGGCTGCGGAACGGCCGCTGGTTGGTCAGCGCCCCGCCCTCGATCTCGCCCGCGACCGAAGCCACCATGGAGACCTCGAGCAGTTCGGCCGGCGTGAGCGGCGGCAGGATCGTGGGCAGCCGCGCCGCCAGCATCGACTTGCCGGAGCCGGGCGGGCCGACCAGCAAAAGGTTATGGCCGCCGGCGGCCGCGATCTCGAGCGCCCGCTTGGCGCTTTCCTGGCCCTTGATGTCCTTGAGATCGATGCGGGTGTCCTCGGGCGGGCGGATTTTCGGCTGCGGGCGCGCCAGGAGCTGCGTGCCGCGGAAATGATTGGCGAGCTGGATGAGGGAGCTCGCCGCGATGATCTCCATGTCGGGGCTCGCCCAGGCGGCTTCCGGGCCGCAAACGGCCGGGCAGATGAGGCCTTCCTGGCGCGCATTGGCCCCGATGGCGGCCGGCAGCACGCCGGCGACCGGAGCGATCGAGCCGTCGAGGCCGAGCTCGCCCAGCACCGTGCAGCCCGCCAGCGCATCGGACGGAATGGCGCCGATCTCCGCCATCAATCCGAGCGCGATCGGCAGATCGTAATGGCTGCCTTCCTTCGGCAGATCGGCCGGCGCCAGATTGACCGTGATGCGCCGGGCCGGCAGCGCCAGGCCGGACGCCACCAGCGCGGCCCGCACCCGCTCCTTGGCCTCGCTCACCGCCTTGTCGGGCAGTCCCACCATGGCGAAATGCGGCAGCCCGGGCGCGACCTGGACCTGAACGTCCACGGCCCGGGCCTCGATGCCCTCGAACGCCACGGTGGTGACCCGCTGGACCATGCCCGCCCCTCAACGCCAAGCCAGAGTAGCCGAAACCCCGGGAGCGGTAAAGAACATTTAGAGAACAATTGGGCGCGGGCGCGGCGGATTGTCTTTCTCGCGCGCGGCTCCGGTCCGCGCTCTTGATCCAGTCCCGGGGCGCGACCTAGGATCGTTTTTCGGCCAACGGCTGCGCCAAGCATTTACACGAGGGGGATGATGATGACCGCCAAAAGCATGCTCATCGTCACGGTTGCGGCCGCCGCGCTCGCGGTCGGCGGGTTTGCGCTCGGCGGCGGGGCTTTTGCCCATGGCGGCGGCGGTGGCGGTTCGCATGATCACCACGACAACAACAACTCGAACAAACAGAAGCCCGTCAACACCAACAACAACGGCAGTAACAGCAACAAGAACAACGGCAGCAACAGCAGTAAAGGCAACCAGTCTGGCGTCCAGTCCGGCAGCCAGCATCACGACGCCCATCACGATAAGGACAAAGACAAGGATAAGTACAAGAACACGAGCTACAAGAAGCACAAGAAGCGTCACGGCGGCGGCGATGATCTCGAAGACAGCAATTGCGACAACTGGGTCCAGAAGAAAGGCATCTGGGTCTGCGACGACGACGATTGAGCGGTCGCGCATCATCGACCGCGATACGAAGCTGACGGCTCTGCCGCCGGCAGCTTGGTCGTAACCAGATCGCGTTACTTTCCGGGCACCGGCCGCCCGGCCGCGCAACCACGGACGCCTCCCATGCCGCCGATCATGACCGGACTTTCGGGCAATGAAATCTACTGCCTCGGGCTCAAGGGCTTCTCGCCCGGCGAGCTGGTGGTCGGCAACAGCGTGCATTCGCTCGGCTTCCTGGGCGGGCTCGGGGCCGGCCTCAAGGGCATCATGGGGGGCGAGGTCGCGCAGGTCACCGAGATCATCCGCGAAGGCCGCGAGCAGTCGCATGCCCGCATCATGCAGGAGGCCAAGGAGTTCGGGGCGCATGGGGTGACGGGCGTGACCAGCGAGCTGCGCCACATGCAGGGCAATGTGGAGTTCCTCTCGGTCGGCTCCTGCGTCCACAGTCCCGCCACGCCGGCGCCGGCACGCCCGTTCTCGTCCAGCAGCAACGGCCAGGAGCTGTTCTCCCTCGTCGATGCCGGCTACACGCCCAAGCAATTCGTCATCGGCAACGTGGCCTATTCGGTCGGCGTCGCCGGCGGCCTGTTCGGAGCGCTCAAGAGCCTCGGCCGCGGCGAGATCAAGGAATACAGCGACGTCTTCAATGCCACCCGGCACATGGCGCTGCGCCGCATCACGGCGGAGGCGCGCGCGGCCGGCGCCAATGCGGTGATCGGCATCGAGACCCGCATCATGCCATTTCGCGGCGTGCACGAGATGCTCATGCTGGGCACCGCCGCCTATCATCCGGCGCTGGCGCCGCCGGCGCAGAACACCGCCATCCCGGCCGCGGCCGCCCAGGAGCCGGTCACCAGCGATCTCACCTGCGAGGAGATGTGGAACCTGGCGAGCGTCGGTTACATGCCGCTCAAGCTGGTGCTCGGCACCGCGGTCTATTCGCTCGGCTTCGTGGGCGGCGTGATGGCGATGTTCAAGGGGATGGCGCGCGGCGAGATCAGCGAGCTCTCCTCCCTCATCTATGACGCGCGCGAGCACGCCATCGGGTTGCTGCGCGACGAGGCCAGCGCCATCGGGGCCGACGACGTGGTGGGCATCACCACCCACATTCACGAGCTCGGCGGCCTGATCGAGTTCATGGCGATCGGTACCGCGGTCAAGCGCCGGGGCGGCGCCACGCCCCTGACTGGGACCCTGCCTGTGCAGGCCATCATCCGCGACAAGGACACCTGGATCAGCGGCGACGATCTGTTCGCCACGGCGGTGAAGTCGGGCGGCGGCGGCGGCAGCGAGTGAGCTTCAGCTTCGCTTCGCCTCGATCCGGTCCCAGATCATCGCCGCTACGTCGGGGCCGCCCAGCGCCTTGATGGCGCGGATGCCGGTCGGCGAGGTGACGTTGATCTCGGTGAGGAATCCGTCGATCACGTCGATGCCCACGAACAGGAGGCCGCGCTCACGCAATGACGGCCCGATGCGGGCGCAGATCTCGCGCTCGCGCGCCGTGAGATCGGTCGCCGCGGCGGCGCCGCCGCGCACCAGGTTGGAGCGCAGGTCGTCGGCCGCCGGCACCCGGTTGACCGCGCCGCCGAACGCGCCGTCCACCAGGATGATCCGCTTGTCGCCATGGCGCACCGCGGGCAGGAATTTCTGCACCACCCAGGCCTCGCGGAACGTCACCGCGAACAGATCGTAGAGCGAGCCGAAATTGAGATCCTCGGGGGCGAGGCGGAACACCGCTTCGCCGCCTTTGCCGTAGAGGGGCTTCATCACGATGTCGCCATGCTCGCCCCGGAACGCCTTGATCTCGGCGAGGTCGCGGGTGATCAGCGTCGGCGGCATCAGGTCGGGGAACTCCATCACGAACAGCTTTTCCGGTGCGTTGCGCACCTGCGCCGGATCGTTGACCACCAGGGTGTGCGGAACGATGCGCTCGAGCAGATGGGTGGTGGTCACGTAGTTGAGGTCGAAGGGCGGGTCCTGCCGCAGCAGCACCACGTCGAGCGCCTTGAGCTCGGTGCGCCGGCCCTCGCCCAGCGTGAAATGATTCCCGGCCTCGTCGCGCACCTTGAGGTCGTGCACGCTCGCGAACACGTGTCCGCCGGTGAGCGCCAGCCGGTCGGTCGTGTAATAGGCGAGCGCATGGCCGCGCCGCTGCGCCTCCAGGAGCAGCGCGAAGGTCGAATCGCCGCGGATATTGATCCGCTCGATCGGGTCCATCTGGACGGCGATTTTCAGGGGCATTGATTTCCCGGAAGGTGAAACGGCGAGGGATCGCCCAGGCGTCGCATGCGCCAAGCTAACACGTTCTCGCGCTCATTGTGCGACCGCGATCAGGCCCGGGCAAACCCGGCTGCGAACGTCAGACGGTTTTGGGCTCGAGCCGGCGCGACCAGAGGGCGGTGTCGGCGGTGTCCTTGAGGGTCACCGTCATGACCCCGGAAGCCCCGTCGATGGCCACCTGGCCGAAGAACTGCAATCCGTCGCTGGGGCCGCCCAGGACGCCGGGGTCGCGCGGCCGCGCCTTCACGTAGACCACCTGCGGTCCGAAGGTGAGGTCGATCTCGTTCTGGAAGCCGGTGCCGGCATGAATCGGGCCGGAAACGAATTCCCAGAACGGATCGAAATCCTGGAATGCCGCCTTGTTCGGATCGAAGTAGTGCGCGGCGGTGTAATGCACGTCGGCGGTGAGCCACACCGTGTTGCGGATTTGGGCGCGCTTGATGAAGGAGAGGATGTCGGCGAGCTCGAGCTCGCGGCCGCGCGGGGCACCATTGTCGCCCTGCCCGATCGCCTCGAAGCCGAATTTGCGGTCCTCGTCGTAGGTTCGCAGCAGCGCCAGCGGCATGTCGTTGGCGATCACCTTCCAGGTGGCGCGCGAATTGATCAGCCCGCGCTTGAGCCAGGCGGTCTGCTGCGGTCCGAGGAAATAGGCATCGGGCCCGTAGGTTTCCTGCATGTTCTCGGCATTGGGGCCGCGGTAGCTGCGCATGTCGAGCATGAAGACGTCGAGCAGCGGGCCGTAGGAAATCTTGCGGTAGACGCGGCCGGGCTCGGCCGGCTCCTCGATCATGGGCAAGTATTCCCGCATGGCGCGATTGGCGCGCGCGGTCAGGATCAGGGTGTTCTTCTCGGTGTAGTGCCGGCGCAAATGCTCGGCGCGGGTGAGCGGCTCGCCCGGCCACCAATTGTTGAGCACCTCGTGGTCGTCCCACTGCGAGATCGTGGGAATTTCCGAGTTGAATGCCAGCAGGTTCTTGTCGAGCAGATTGTACTTCCAGTTGCCGCGATAGTCCGCGAGCGTCTCGGCCGCCTTGGTCTTTTCCGGCGTGATCAGGTTCCGCCAGATTTCTCCGTTGGCAAGCTTCACCTCGGAGGGGAAAGCCATGTCGGCATAGATGTGGTCGCCCGAATGAATGAAGAAATCGGGCCGGTTTGCCAGCATGGTGGCATAGAGGCGCATGCCGCCGCGGGCTTCGTCGATGCCCCAGCCCTGGCCGGCCTGGTCGCCCGACCAGAGGAACGAGATCGAGCGCCGGTCGGTCGGTGCGGTGCGAAAGCGGCCGACCATGGGCTCGCCCATGATGGTCGGGGAGGCCAGATCCTGAAACCGGATGCGATAGAAGATGTCCTGCCCGGACGGCAGGTCCTTGAGCAAAAGCTTGGCGGTGAAATCGCTTTCCGGCAGCGCGTCCACATAGGCGCCGTCACGGATATCCTTGAAGCTGTCTGTGGTGGCGATCTCCACCTGCATCCGTGCCGGCCGGTCCGTGCGCCCCCACACGACGCCGGAATCGATTCCGATCTCGCCGGACTGCAAACCGTGGGTGATGAGCGGCCGGTCGGCGGCACGGCTCAGATACGGCTTGGCTAATCCGCCCAGCAGGGTCAGCGCGGTCGTCGATGCGGAGGCGGTGATGAAACGGCGGCGGGTCAGTGGCCTGAATTTCGTGCCCATGAAACTTGGTCCTCCAGGATTCACGATCGAGGTTCACACGCTCCTGCGACCCTCAGATGACGTGCTTCATCCGCCCGCCTCGAAGGCCGCCGGTATGTGCTGCGGGATGCGGCCCGGCACTACCAGCACCGCATCGAAGCGCATGTCCTTGAAGTCGTGATCGCCCTGCCGGGCGAGCCAGGCCTCGGCGGCGGCCGCGATGCGGGCCCGTTGTCGGTCAGTGACCGACCAGGCCGCGTCGTCGAGTTTTTCCCGCGCCTTCACCTCGACGAAAATCAGCAGCTGCCGGCGGCGCGCGATGATGTCGATCTCGCCGACCGGGCTGCGCCAGCGCCGCGCCAGGATGCGAAAGCCTTTGGCGATCAGAAGCGCCGCGGCGCGGCTTTCGGCGGAGATGCCCAGCCGAAACGCGACCTGGCGCTCCGGCTGCGGGACCCGCTCGCGCGTCGGACTGCGCACCGTGCGCACCGGCCCGCGGCCTCCAGGTCGGTCATTGGGCCGGTCGCTCATGGGTGCGGCTCTTGCTCTTTGCTCAGCGCCAGGGCGCGCTGATAGACCTCGCGGCGCGGGCGGCCGGTGACGGTGGCGATCTCGGCTACCGCCTCCTTGACCGAAACCCGCCCCAAGGCCTGCCGCAACAAGGTGTCGAGATCGGCGGCATCACTTGCCGGCGCGCCGGGCGGCGCGATCACGATGACGATCTCGCCGCGCGGCTCCGCGCCCGCCGCATAGTCATGCGCCAGGCTCGCCAGATCGCCGCGGCGCACCTCCTCGTAAAGCTTGGTGAGCTCGCGAGCGACCGCGGCCTCGCGGGCCCCGAGCCCGGCCGCCAGATCGGCGAGCGCGGCCGCGATACGGGGCCCGGTCTCGAACAGCACCAGGGTGGCGGGAATGAGCTTGATCTCCTCGATGCGCTTGCGCCGCTGGCCTTCCCGGGCCGGCAGGAATCCCTCAAAAAAGAAGCGGTCGGTCGGCAGCCCGCTCACCGCAAGCCCCGCCAGCACCGCGGAGGCGCCGGGCAGCGCCGTCACCTCATGACCGGCGGCGCCGGCCTCGCGCGCCAGTTTGAAACCCGGGTCCGAGATGAGGGGCGTGCCGGCATCGGAGACCAGCGCCACGGCGGCACCCTCGGCGAGCCGTGCCAGCAGCTTCGGCCGTGCCTCGTCGGCATTGTGGTCGTGATAGGAGGTGAGCGGCGTGGTGATGCCATAATGCTCGGTCAGCTTGCGGGTGACGCGGGTATCCTCGCAGGCGATGAGGTCGGCCGCTGCGAGCGTCTCGAGCGCCCGCAACGTGATGTCGCGCAGATTGCCGATCGGGGTCGCCACCACATGCAGGCCGGGCGCGAGCGCCGGTGCCGCAACGGCCTGGCCCTTGAGGAGATAGCGCCGGCCGGCCGGCGTGGTGTCGGTCGGGCCCGACGGATCGTCGCTGGGTCGGTTTTCCATGGCGGACGTGAGCTTAGCGGCGCCCGCCGGTCGCGTCATCGGCGGGCTGGATATCGTTATCCTTTTCATTTAGTTAACTAGCTACCGAGAAAATGCCGAATTGCCGTGGTGGAGTGACGCGACCGGAAGTGGTCAGCGTCAAGGAGAACGGCGCCCATGCAGCCAATTTCGCAGGCGATATCACCGCGCGCTGGCGCGGTGCCGCGCTGGTTCGCCGTCGTGGCAGCGATGGCTGGCGCCGTGCTGTCGAGCTGCTCGGGCGGCAATTCGCCGAGCGAGATGTTCCAGAACCTCGCCGCCCCGGCGCAGCCTCCCGCCCAGCCCGCGAGCGCGATCGGCGCCGGCAAGGTCAAGGTCGGCCTCATCCTGCCGTTGTCGGGCAGCGGCAATGCGGCCGTGGCGGCGCTCTCCATGCGCAATGCGGCCGAGATGGCGCTGGCCGAATTCAACAGTCCGGACCTGCAACTCCTGGTGAAGGACGATGCCGGCACCGCGCCCGGCGCCCAGCAGGCCGCCCAGCAGGCGCTCGACGAAGGCGCCGAGATCATCCTGGGGCCGCTGTTCGCTCTCTCGGTCGGGCCGGTCGGCCAGGTGGCGCGCTCCCGCAACGTGCCGGTGATCGCGTTCTCGACCGACGCCAATGTGGCGTCGCGCGGGATCTATCTGTTGAGCTTCCTGCCGGAATCCGATGTCGAGCGCATCATCGGCTATGCGGCCGCCCAGGGCAAAAAGTCATTCGCCGCGCTGGTGCCGGACAATGCCTATGGGACGGTGGTCGAGGGCGCCTTCAAAGCGGCGGTCGGCCGCCGCAACGGACGGGTGGTGGCCTTGGAGCATTATCCGCTCGACCGCGCCCAGATGCAGGGCCCGGCCCGCACCATCGCGCAGGCCTCGACGCGAGCCGACGCCATCTTCATCCCGGATGGGGCCGACGCGGTGCCGACCGTGGTCCAGTCCCTGGTCAGCGGCGGGATCGACACCAAGCGGGTGCAGCTCCTGGGCACCGGATTGTGGGAGGATGCGCAAATCTTCTCCACCCCGGCGCTCGAGGGAGCCTGGTATGCGGGGCCGGATTCGGCCGGGTTCCGCAATTTCTCGGCCCGCTACCGGGCGCGCTACGGGCAGGATCCGGTGCGCACTGCGACGCTCGCCTACGATGCGGTGGCGCTGGTGGCGGCGCTCATCAAGACGCAAGGGGCGCAGCGCTTCTCCGAGGAGACGCTGACCAATGCGTCCGGCTTCACCGGCATCGATGGGCTGTTCCGCTTCAAGCAGGACGGCACGAACCAGCGCGGCCTCGCGGTGCTGAAAGTATCGCCGACCGGCGGGCAGGTCGTGAGCCCGCCCCCAAAGGCGTTCGGGGCATCCGGCATCTGACGGGATGCACGACGCATCACACGGACGCTCTGAGCGGTCTCAAGCCGCGAGATCCGCCACCACGGCGTCGAGCACCGGAAATCCGGCGGGCGTGACCCGTAGCCGGCCGTCCACGGTGATCTCCACGGCGCCCTCCTGGTTGAGGATGGCGAGCCGGCGCGGATCGAGATTGCGGCCGGCGATCCGCGCATAGCCGCGCGGATCGATGCCCTCGGTCAGCCGCAAGCCCATCAGCAGGAACTCGTCGGCGATCTCCTCGCGCAGCAGGATGTCGTCGGTCACGAGCCCGTGGCCGAGCGACTCGACCCGCATAAGCCAGGCTTCCGGCCGCTTCTCGGTGGCGGTGGCGTGGCGCTTGCCGTCGATGTCGAGCCGGCCATGGGCGCCCGGCCCAATGCCGGCATATTCCTGCATGCGCCAATAAACCAGGTTGTGGCGGCATTGCGCCCCCGGCCGCGCGTGGTTGGAAACCTCGTAGGCGGGCAGGCCGGCGTTCGCGCAGATTTCCTGCGTCATGTCGTAGAGGCCGCGCGCGCAATCCTCATCCGGCACGGTGAGCTTGCCGGCCGCCCGCAGCGCCGCGAACGGCGTATCGAGCTCGATGGTGAGCTGATAGAGCGAGAGATGCTCGGCTGCTTCCGCAATCGCCCGCTTGAGCTCGAGCGCCCAGGCATCAGGCGCCTGATGCTCGCGCGCATAGATCAGGTCGAAGGAATAGCGTCCGAACACTTCGCGCGCGATCGCGACCGCGGCCAGCGCCTCCGCGGCGGTGTGGGTGCGCCCCAGCCGCTTGAGCGCGCCGTCGTCGAGCGCCTGCACCCCGAGCGACACCCGGTTGACGCCGGCCGCCCGATAGCCGCGAAACCGGGTCGCCTCGACGCTGGTCGGATTGGCCTCGAGCGTGATCTCCACATCGGGGGCAACTTTCCAGGCGCGCCCGATCCCCTCGAGAATTCCCGCCACGGTCGCGGGCTGCATCAGGGAGGGGGTTCCGCCGCCGAAGAAGATCGATGTGACGGTGCGCCCAGGCGAGCGCGCGGCAGTGGCGGCGATCTCGCTCTGGAAGGCACGCAGAAAGCGTGCCTCGTCGACGGCGGCATGGCGCACGTGGCTGTTGAAATCGCAATAGGGGCATTTCGACAGGCAGAATGGCCAATGGATGTAGACTCCGAACGCCGGCGCGTGGCCGGGGTCGCCGGTCACCATCGCGTCATCGCCCGGCAAGGCAGGCCTCCGCGAGTTGCCGGAAGGCGCGCGCGCGGTGCGACAGGCCGCTCCCCAGGGGCGGCAAGCCATGCTTCTCGTCGCTCGTCATCTCGCCGAAGGTGCGGGCGAGACCTTCAGGAAGGAACATCGGGTCATAGCCGAAGCCGGCGGTTCCGCGGGGCGGCCACACCAGCGTGCCGTCGATGCGGCCCTCGAACTCTTCCAGATGCCGGTCCGGCCAGGCCACGCACAGGGCGGATACGAAATGCGCCTTGCGCTGCTCGGGACGCACGGCGCCGCGGCGGCGGAGCTCGTCCTCGATCCGGCGCATGGCGGACGCAAAATCCTTGGCTTCCCCCGCCCAGCGCGCCGAGTGAATCCCGGGCGCGCCATCGAGAGCCTCGACCACCAGGCCGGAATCGTCCGCGAATGCCGGCCGCTGCGCCCTGCCGGCGGCGGCCTCCGCCTTGATGCGGGCATTCTCGCGAAAGGTCAGGCCGGTCTCCTCGGGCTCGGGCAAACCGAGCTCGCCGGCCGACGCGGCCGCGATCCCGAACGGCGCCAGAAGCTCGCGCAGCTCGGCGAGCTTGCCCGGATTATGGGTCGCGATCACCAGCTCGCCTGCGAGCTGCCGATGCGGCAGCGGTTGCGACGGGGTCCGGGCTGCGATCGGGGCGCTCACATCACCGCCATCTTCTGCAGATCGACCAGCTTGTTGATGCCTTTGCGTGCCAGGGCCAGGAGGCCGAGCAATTGCTCCTCGCTGAACGGGACCTTCTCGGCGGTGCCTTGCACCTCCACGATCAGCCCGGCGCCGGTCATGACGAAATTGGCGTCGGTGTCGGCTTGCGAATCCTCCGCATAGTCGAGATCGAGCACCGGCGTACCGGCGCAGATGCCGCAGGAGATCGCCGCCACGTGGTCGCGCAGCGGATCGGTCTTGGTCATCTCGCGCTTCTTCATCCAGGCGAGGCAGTCGTAGAGCGCCACCCAAGCGCCCGTGATGGCGGCCGTGCGGGTGCCGCCGTCGGCCTGCACCACGTCGCAATCGACGGTGATCTGCCGTTCGCCGAGCGCCTCGAGATTGACCACCGTGCGCAGGCTGCGTCCGATCAGCCGCTGGATCTCCACGGTGCGGCCGGTCTGCTTGCCGGCGGAGGCCTCGCGGCGGGTGCGCTCGAGCGTGGCGCGCGGCAGCATGCCGTATTCGGCCGTGACCCAGCCGCGCCCCTGGCCCTTGAGCCAGGGCGGCAGGCGGTCCTCGAGCGTCGCGGTCACCAGCACATGGGTGTCGCCGAAGCGCACGAAGCACGAGCCTTCGGCGTATTTAACCACGCCGCGCTCGAGCGAGACGGCGCGCAATTCGTCGGGCTGTCGGCGGCTGGGCCGCATATCTGATCCTCGTGTTCAGTGGCCCGGGCGATCCCGGAACGCCGCATTGGGGTTCGGGCGCGACCGGCGCACAACCGGCTTGTGATGGAGCGAGCTTTGTAAGCAGGGTAGGCGCAAGCGGCAAGGGGCGCCGGTGCGTCAAGAAAGGCGCCGCCGGCGCCCCCTGTCGGCTCGTGCGTTGCAATCGGAGGCGCCCGACATGGTATGTTGACGGTCGCGGCCCGCAGACCGGACACGCAGGTGGCGTCCCGCCCGCGCGATGCGCCAGCAAGGAGTTGTCGGCAGACCCATGGCCCGCAAGCATCCGGATGTACCCTTCGTCATCGATTTCCACACCCACATGCTGGACGAGGAGCTGCGCGAGATCTGCACCCATCGCAACGCCATCACGGGCTTCGGCAAGAAGGCCGCCCAGCCCAGCTCGGACCTGCGCAAGTTTCTCGATCCGGATGTGCAGATCGCCGACATGGACGAGCGCGGGATCGACATGCACGTGGTCTTCACCGGGCCGGTCTACATGTCGACCTGGTGGGCGGACGCCCCGACCGCGCTCGAGCTGACGCGCCGTATGAACCGGATCGTCGCAGATTGGGTGCGCCGTTATCCGACCCGCTTCATCGGCAGCGCGACCTTGCCGATGCAGGACGTCGCCCTGGCGGTGAGCGAGCTCAAGCGCTGCGTGGACGAACATGGCCACAAGGCGGTGATGCTGCCCACCAATGTGGACGGCGCCTATCTCGGGGAGCGCAGATTCTGGCCGCTGTGGGAGGTCATCCGCGCCCTCGACCTTGCGGTCTTCATCCATCCGGAGGGAATTCGCGATCCCTGGTATCACAGGTTCGCGCTCTGGAACTCGCTTGGGCAATCGATCGAGGAGGCCAAGGTGATGGCGTCGATGATCTACGAGGGGCTGATGGACGCCATTCCGGGCCTCAAGGTCGTGGTGGCGCATGGCGGCGGCTATTTTCCGACCTATATGGGCCGGCTCGACCGCAACATCCTCAAGCCCGAGGCGGTCGCCAACATCAAGGGCAAGCCCAGCGACTATCTGCGGCATTTCTACTACGACACCTGCGTGTACGACTCGCTCGCGCTGGAGATGCTGTTTCGCCGCGTGGGCGTGGACCGGATCGTGCTGGGGGCCGACTATCCGGTCGGTGATGTCGATCCGGTCGGCGTCATCAAGCAGGCGGTGACGTTGCCGCAACATGAGCTTGCCATGGTGGCGGCCGGCACCGCGGCGCATTTGCTCGGCATCGCGGTGCCGAGCTGAGGTAGCTTGCGGCGCGGAAAATTTCTTCAGCGCAGAAACAGCAGCGGAGTTGCTCTTGGCTTCCCACGATGTTCCCATCGGCGCCACCCAGGTGAGCCTCGCCCAGCTCAACGAGCGCTCGCGCGAGATCTTCCGCCAGATCGTCGAAAGCTACCTCGCCACCGGCGAGCCGGTCGGCTCGCGCAACATCTCGCGGCTCATCACCACGCCGCTGTCGCCGGCCTCGGTGCGCAACGTGATGTCCGATCTCGAGCAGCTCGGCCTCGTCTATGCGCCGCACACCTCGGCGGGCCGGCTGCCGACCGAGCTCGGCTTGCGCTTCTTCGTCGACGCCCTGATGGAGATCGGCGATCTGGCGGAGGATGACCGCCGCGCCATGGAGGCCAAGATCGCGGCTTCGGGCAAGTCGCTCGAGGCGGTGCTCAACGAGGCTTCCGGCATGCTGTCGGGCCTCACCCATTCGGCAGGCGTGGTGCTCACCGCCAAATCCAACGTCCGCATCAAGCATATCGAGTTCGTGCGGCTCGAGCCCGAACGCGCCCTGGTGGTGCTGGTGGCGGAGGACGGGCAGGTGGAGAACCGCATTCTGCCGGTGCCGGCCGGGCTGTTGACCTCGGCGCTCACCGAAGCCTCCAACTTCCTCAACGCCTACGGGCGTGGCCGCACCCTGGCCGAGGCCAAGGCCGAGCTCGAGAAGGCGATCGAGGCCGGCAAGGCGGCGCTCGATCAATTGACCCAGAAGGTTGTGGAGGCGGGGCTCGCGAGCTGGTCGGGAGGCGAGAGCGAGGATCGCCGACTCATCGTCCGCGGCCATGCCAATCTGCTCGACGATCTCAAGGCGCTCGAGGATCTCGAACGCGTGCGGCTCCTGTTCGATGATCTCGAGACCAAGCGCGGGGTGATCGATATGCTGGGCCGGGCGGAGCGGGCCGAGGGCGCCCGCATCTTCATCGGCTCGGAGAACAAGCTGTTCTCGCTGTCGGGCTCCTCCACCATCGTGGCGCCCTATCGGGACGGCGCCGGCCGTATCATCGGGGTGATCGG
>DASYFD010000371.1:0-5520 GCA_036498625.1 Xanthobacteraceae bacterium
AACTCCTGTAGCGGCTGCCGATCCGCAGCCATCGACCCGGCAAGGTGATGCGTCGTTCTCGCTAGCGCCGTCCGGCGGCGATGACAAGTGCGAGGATGATGAGGATTCCGCATCCGCACCCGGTGACGTGCGCGCGAGTCACGCCTCGATGAAGACTTTTCCGTCCTCGACCGTGGTGGAGAACGGCCGGGTGTTGATCGAGGCGGAGTGAAGCGGATTCCGGCTTTCATTTGTCATCGCCGGGCTTGTCCCGGCGATCTCGTTTAAATGGGCACCGCAATGCCTTCCTGAGCGAGATCACCGGGACAAGCCGGGTGATGACAAGGAAGAAGGGCCCCGCGCCTCACCGATGCTGCGTGATCGTATCCACCAGCGCCAGCCGGCCCTTCTTCACCTCGGCGAGCGCGCGCTCGAGCGCCGGGCGCACGTCCTTGGGATTGTCGATCGGGCCTTCGCCCCAGCATCCCATGGAGCGCGCCAGGCTGGCGAAATCGGGCTCCGGGCCGTACAGGTCCATGCCGATATGAGCCTTGGCCTCGTCGGTGCCGCGCAGCTTGGCCATGCGGATCTGGTTCGCCCAATCGTTGTAGTAGGCGCGGTTGTTGTGCATCACCACCAGCATGGGAATCTGATACTTGGCCGCCACCCAGAGCGCGCCGGCATCGAACATCAGGTCGCCGTCGGGTTGGATGTCGACCACGACGCGGCCCGCCGCCTTGTGGGCGAGCGCCACGCCGAGTGAGATGCCGATCTGGGTCGCGGTGCCGAGCTCGACGCCGGGGTGGCGATAGGGCCTGTCAAAGTCCCATAGCTTGCGCACCTGCTGCTTGAGATTGTTGGCGGTCAGCACCCAATCCTCGTTCTTTATCACCTCCCAGATTTCGAGCGAAAGCCGCGCGAAGGTGATCGGCGATGCGTCCCAGTTCTCGTGCGCTTCCTCCTGCCATTTCGCCCAGACCTGATCGTGGCGCTTGCCGATCGCGACCTTGCGGGCGGCGATGCGGCTTTGCAGCTTGGGGTCGGCAGCGATCCTGGCCTTGCAGATGCGGGTGAGCTCCGGAATACCGAGCGCGGTGTCACCCAGCGCCCGCACCGAGACCGGCTGCATGCGGCAATAATCCATCGACCACTTGCTGATGCCGACCTCGCCGAAGCCGATCTCCGCGAAATCGCAGCTCTCCGGCACCAGGGTCTCGAGCGTGCGGTTGGTGCTGTTGAGCTCGGTCAGTGATTTTTCCCAGTCGCGCACGTCGAGGCCGACCACCAGATCGGTGTGCCGCAGCGACGCCTTGTCCATGCTCAGGCAGAGCGGGTGCCGGTTGGGGAAATTGAGCGCATTGTTGATGTCCCAGACCGCAGCGCCGGCGGTTTCGGCGAGCTCGACCATCTGCTCGAAGCCGCCCGGCCGCCGGCCCGCGTACTCGGTCAGCAGCAGCGGATGTTCGGCCGCGATCAGCTTCTCGGCGATCGCCGCGATGGCGCGCGGGTCGGGCGCCATCGGGGCCGGTGTCGCGACCGCCGCGGCCGGCGGCAACGGCACCGCGCGGGTCAGCGGATCCTCCTGCAGGGCGGCGTCGTAGCACATATAGACCGGGCCTTGCGGCTCGGTGGTCATGACCGAATAGGCGCGCGCAAACGATTCCGGCACGCCGTCGATGGAGCTCGGCTGATAGTCCCATTTGACGAAGTCGCGAATGGCGTTGCCCTGCACCAGCGCCGTATGGGTCCAGTCGATATGCGGCCGCCGGCGTCCTTCGTCCATCGGGCCGGTCGCCCCGATGATGAAGATCGGCACCCGGTCGAGATAGGCGTAGTAGATCGCCATGGTGGCGTGCAGGAGCCCGACCAGATTGTGCAGGATCACGGCCATCGGCTTGCCTGAGGCTTTGGCATAGCCGTGGGCGATCTGCACCGCGATCTCCTCGTGCTGGCACAGCATCATGGGCGGCTCGTTGCCGCCGTAATTCACCAGCGAATCATGCAGGCCGCGAAAGCTCGCGCCCGGATTGAGCGTGATCGCGGGAAAGCCGTAGCGCTTGATCAGATCGACGATGATGTCGGATTGCCAGCCGCGGTAGTTCTGGTTGGTTCCCGGCTCGCCCGCCTGCGACTTCGTGGTTTCCTGCATCGACTGCCCTTTCCGTATTTTATGTCACGCCAGTCTTCGGGCTTGTGAACAATTCGTCCCCACCCGCTCGTCCCCGCGACAGCGGGGACCCAGTCTCTTATGAAAAAGAGCGAGATTCCACAAATTCCGCGCCGACACGGTAGCGCGAAAATCTGATCCACTTCGAATTGTATCAAAACCTGGGTCCCCGCGTCCGCGGGGACAAGCGGGAGAGGACGCGCCTTGACCATTCCTCCACAGGCCCCTTCGCGGGCTGTGTGAAACCGATCGGTCGCGTCGCTCATTTCGGGTTGAGCACCGCCGCCGCCTTGGCGGCGATGTCGGCGGGGGTCTGGTAGACCTCCCGGACCAGCTTCTCGATCTCGGGGCCGGTCACCGGATTGATCTCGAGCTGCGCGGTGTCGGCCTCGGCCAGGAACTCCTTGTCCTTCATGGTGTCCATGAAGCCCTGGCGCAGCGCCTCGACCCGCTCCTTGGGCAGGCCGGGCGGCGCCAGGTAGGGCCGGCCCATCACCTGGCGGGCGAAGATCAGCTTGAGGATCTGCTTCTGCTCGTCGGTCTTGGCGAGATCGGTGACCAGCGGAACGTCCGGCAGGTCGGGATGCTTGGACAGAGCCAGCTGAATCAGGACCACGAGCTTCTTTTGCGCGAGCCAGTCCTTGTGGGTGGCCTGCAGGCTCGACCATGACCAGCCGCAGCGGCCCTGCACCTCGCCGCGCTCCATCGCTAGGTTCACGTCGTTGCCGCCCGGATAGCCGGCGATGACCTTCATCTTGGTGCCCAGCACGGCGTTGAGGATTTGCGGAAATACGTCGGTATCGGCGCCTCCGCCGGTGCCGCCGACCGCCAGCGGCTTGGTATAGAGGTCCTCGAACTTGGCAATGCCGGCATCATGCCAGGCCACGCAGACGCTGACCTCGTTGGTGGCGCTGCCGAGCCAGGTGAACTTGCCAGCATCGAACTGGGCGTTCTTGTTGCCCAGCATGGGATCGAAGGCGATGCCGCGCCCGATGGTCCCGATCTCGGTGCCGTCTTTGGCGGCCGCGGTGTAGAGCCAATTGGCGAGCCGCAGGCTGCCGGCGCCCTGCATGTTCTTGGGGAGGACGGAAGGCGCGCCCGGGATATGCTTGCCGAGGTAGCGCGCGATCGAGCGCGCATAGACGTCATAGCCGCCGCCTGCCGTATAGCCGATCTCCATGTTGACGGTGCGGCCCTTGAAGAAGGCCGCGGCGTCCTGCGCCTGCGCGCCCGCGATACCGAGGGGCGCAATCGAAATCTGCAAGAGCGCGACCGCCGTGAGGCGGGCGCCGCGCGCGAGTTTCTGCATATGGGTTCTCCTTGGCCGCGCCCCGATCCTGGCTCGCGGCATTCCGTTGCATGAACGCCGCAAACGCAAGCATTGCCCCAAAGGCAAAACGCCGCATGCGCGAGCGCGCTGGCCCGGAAAAGGAGAAGGCGAGAGGGCCGGTCGGCTAGAAGCCCGGCGCGTTCTCGAGCTGGTCGAGCCAGTCGAAGCCCATTTCCTTGATCATGCGGTTGCTCATGACGATGAGCCGGGCTTCCTTGGTGGCGAAGTGCTGATGATTGGTGAAGGGCGGGATGTAGATGTAGTCGCCCTGCTTCCATTCGAACTTCTTGGGCTCCTCGGCCCATTCCCACAGGAACTTGTCCTGGCAATCGAACTTCATGTCCCAGTGCAGGTCATAGCCCGAGCCCTCCACCACGAAGGTCAGCTCCTCCCACATGTGCCGGTGCTTGCCGGAGCGCTCGCCGTCCTTGAGGAACAGCATATAGGCCTCGACGCAGAGCTCGGGCGTATTCATGCGGTGATTGATCAGATGCTTGATCAGCCCGTCGGGAGACCGTTCCCAGGGCATCTCCTCGGCCGTCACCACGTTCGGCCGTGTGGCGTATTCCTTGCGGAACTCGGCCGATCGCAAAATCTCTTCGGCCCGCCAGTTGCAGGTCTTGTTGCCGGACAGGGCGTGCTTCTTGTCTTCGATCGCGCTCATGGCGGTGCTGCTCCTGCGGCTCTCTTTAAAGATCGGTCGGCGGCAAATAGGGCTGGTCGTCCGGCGAGCGCTCGGGCGGCCATTCCACCATCTTCTGCAGCAACAGATGCATGAACAGGAACAGGGGCTTCGCCTTGAACACTAGGTGGACGCATTCCTCGGTCTCGGAGTCGTTGAAGTGCTGATGCACGCAGCCGTTCTCGACCAGCATCACGTCACCGGCCTTCCATTCGATCCGCCGTCCGTCATGCACGTCATAGCCGTGGCCCTTGAGCACGTAGAACACCGCGCTGTTGAGATGGCCGTGCTTCTGGCCGCCGGTCTTGGGAGCGTAGGCCTCGATGTGGGATTCGATCGACTGGATGATGGAGGTAGCCTGCGGGCTGATGACGCTCTTGCCGTACATCTGCGGCCCGCCCTTCCAGGCCACGTCCGAAGACGAATAGACCCGCGGCTCGTCCACCAGGGTCTTGTAGAGATGGCTGTAGGTGCCTTCCAGCGCACGGACGAACGTGCGCTTTTTCGCCCAGCGGTCCCATTTCTGGTTCTTCTTCTCCATCTCCATCGGGTCGGGCTGGTTGTGGCCGATGCCCGCAACTGCGTCGACGAATCCCGTCATTCTTGGCTCCTTCTTTGGCGGATGCTGGACGCCGGGCCCTATGAGGGGCCGGCATTTAGGCTGGTCCTTACGCGATTGCCGGCCTGCGTGCAACGCGCGGCCAGGCCGTAAGCTCCGCGCGCTCCCTCCCGGCAAGGGGAGGGCCGGGGTGGGGGCCGGCTAGGCACTAACGCGCAGCCCTGGCGCGGCAGGCTCTACCGCTTCTTGGCCCGCTTACCCTTGCGGGCGGCCGATCGGGCAGGGACGCGCTGGGGCAGCTTGGCGGGAGCCTTGCGCCGGGCGGAAGCCCCGGCGGGTGCCTTGGCGGCCGGCTTGGCATCGTGGCCTGCCGTCAAGGCCTCCACCTTGGCCAGCCGATGGCTCCAGTACTCCCAGGTGCGGCTGAGCGTGCGCGGCGTCAGGCTGTGCTGGCTGCACAGCTCGGCCTCGCCGGGGCTGAGCGTGCTGATCGATCCCATCGCCATGGACCGGCTCTGCAATTCGGCATTGCGGCAGGTATAGACCGAGCGGAACACGCATTCGCGCAGCGAGCGGCCCGCCAACGTGGCGCCGTGACGCCGCAGCAGCACCATCCAATGCTTGCCCAGCGCCCGCGCCAGCGAAGCGCCCTCCTCGGGCGTGGTGACCACCAGCGGGGTATCGCCGAACTCGTCGCGGCTGTCCCAGAACGGCACCTTGCCGCCGAGCGAAGCGCCCAGATGCATGACCGGCACCAGCTCGACCCCGGTGATGCAATAGGGCAGCACCGCAACCGCATGGTG
>DASYFD010000372.1:0-2635 GCA_036498625.1 Xanthobacteraceae bacterium
ACCGTGGTCTCGGCCACCCCGAAGCAATTGGATTCGGTCGGCGCATGGCAGACCATGACGCCGAGCTCGGTCGCCGCGTCGGTGTCGATGTCGTCGACCCCGACCGTGTATTTGGCGACGACGCGCAGCCGCTGCGATGCCTGCATGATCCGCCGGCTGATCGGGGTGTGGCGCATGGAGGTGCCCATCAGGGCAACGGCATCGCGGGCTGCCTCGACGACCGCCTCCTCGTCGTTGCGCCGCGGTAGTTGCCAGTCGCGATTGCCGAAGACGAGCTCGCAACCAAGGCCTTCGAGCGCCGCGATGGTCTCGGGCGGTTCTTCGCGCGGGGCAAAGACCAGGATTTTCGGCTTCGACATGGATACTCCGTGACGGATGGGACGCAATCGTCTGGTGGCGGGGTCAGGGCGGCGCGGACGGCTATTCGCCGCGGGCGGTTATTCGAGCTGGATGCCGCTCTCCCGGAAGGCCTTCTCCCAGCGCACCGCCTCCTTGCGGAAGAACACGTCGAATTCCTCCGGGGTGCTGCTGACCGCATTGATGCCGGCCCTCTGCAGGCGGTCGTACAGCGCCGGATCGGCATACATCCTGGCCACTTCCTGCTGAATCTTGTCGACGATGGGCCGCGGCGTGCGGGCAGGCGCCACGAAGGCGATCCAGCTCGAGATGTCCTCGAGCGCCGGCATGCCGGCGACGACCGAGAGCGGCTGCACCTCGGGCAATGCAGGCAGCGGGCGGCTGTTGAGCTTGGCCAAGGCGCGGAACTTTCCGGATTGGATCAGCGGAAGGCTGGAAGCCACTCCGTCGATGATATAATCGACCGCACCGGTCAAGAGGCCCTGCACCACCTCGGCGCTGCCCTTGTAGGGGACCAGCTGGACGTCGATGCCGGCCTCGCGGTTGAACAGATAGCCCGCGAGCCTGGTCGTGATGATGCCGGCGCCGTAGTTCAGCTTGCCATTGAGCTTGGCGCTGGCGATCAGCTCCCCGATCGTCTTGGGGCCGCCGTCCGCCCGCACCGTCAGGAGCGAGGTGTTCTTGGCGGCAAGCGTAACGGCCGCGAAGTCCCGGAACGGATCATAGGGCAGGTTCTTGATGGTGGCCGGATTCATCACCAGGGTGGTGTCCATCGCGGCGAGGAGCGTGTAACCGTCGGGCGCGGCGCGCGCGACCTGCTGGGCGCCGACCACCGTGTTGGCGCCGGGACGGTTCTCGACCACGACCGGCTGGCCCCAATCCTCGGTCATGCGCTGGGCCACTACGCGCGAGAGGATGTCGGTCGGGCCGCCGGCCGGGAACGGCACGATGAGGCGGATCGGCCGGCTGGGAAACGCCTTGGCGGCGTCGCCCTCCTGCGCAGCCGACGGCAATGCGGGAAGCATGGCCAGAAGCGCCAGGACGACGAGGGAGGATGGGTATCTTGGGGGCATGCTGGCGTTCTCCGCCCGGGCAGGTTACGGACCAAGGGGCGCCATTTCAATCAGTCTGGGCCTTGGGCTAAGATGTCCCGGCCAACGGCGATCAATCGCAGGAAATAATGGGGAGGAATCGTGCTCGCTCGCAATGCAAACACGCGCGACCGCTATTCGATGTACAATACCAACAAGCTCAAGATCGGCTTGTTCGGGTCGAATTGCTCGTCTGGACGGGCGGTCACCAAGGTTCCGGAGCGCTGGACCGGGAGTTGGCCCGACAATCTGCGGCTTGCCCGCATGGCCGACGAGGCCGGCATCGATTTCCTGCTCCCGATCGGCCGCTGGAAGGGTTATGGCGGCGACACCGATTACCAGGGGGCGACGCTCGAGACCATCACCTGGGCGGCCGGGCTCCTGGCCTCGACCAAGCGCATCACGGTGTTCGGCACCGTGCACGCGCCCCTGTTCAATCCGGTCATCGCCGCCAAGGAGATGGTGACCGCCGACCATATCGGGGAGGGCCGCTTCGGCCTGAACATCGTGGTCGGCTGGAACGAGGGCGAGTTCGAGATGTTCGGGGTCGAGCAGCGCGAGCACGAGGACCGCTACGAATATGCGCAGGAATGGCTCGACGCCATCAAGCTGATCTGGTCGGACCAGGAGGATTTCGATTTCCAGCGCAAATATTTCAACATGAAGGGCGTGCGCGGCAAGCCCAAGCCGTTCGGCGGCACCAGGCCGCTGATGATGAATGCCGGGTCCTCGGGCACCGGCCAGGCCTTCGCGATCCGCAACTGCGATGCGTTCTTCCTGCAGGCGTCGCGCGATTCGCTTGATGAGACTGCGAAACGGGTGGCCGCCGTGCAGAAGCTGGCGAAGGAAAGCGATCGCAACATCGGCTGCTATACGGTCGGCGTCATCACCTGCCGGGCGACCCAGAAGGAGGCCGATGACTATTACCACTACAGCGTGGTCGAGCACGCCGACTGGTCGGCGGTCGATGGAATTCTGGCGCTCAAGAACATCAGCCCACAGACGGTGCCGATGCAGGAATACCTGCTCAAGCGCAACCAATATGCCCAAGGCATGGGCGGCCTGCCGATCGTGGGCGATCCCGACTTCGTGGCCAAGCAGATTGCCGATTTGAGCCAGGCCGGATTGACCGGCATCGGCGTGTCGCTGGTCAATTATGCACAAGAGCTGCCATTCTTCTGCGATGA
>DASYFD010000373.1:0-13670 GCA_036498625.1 Xanthobacteraceae bacterium
CTGGTCCTCACCGGCGCCGTTCTGGCGGTCCTGCACTGGTCCGAGCTCACCTCCAACGTGGCCGATCGCATCCTGGTGGGCCAGAACATTGCCCTCATCGTGTGCGTCTATCCGCTGATGAAGACCTTGCACGAGCTCGGCCACGCCTATGCGACCAAGATGTGGGGCGGCGAGGTTCACGAGGTGGGGGTCATGCTGCTGGTCTTCATCCCGGTCCCCTATGTGGACGCCTCCGCGTCGGCCGCGTTCCGGCAGAAGCGACGCCGCATCGTGGTCGGCGCCGCCGGCATCATCGTCGAGCTGGCCCTGGCGGCGGTCGCCATGATCGTGTGGATCAATGCGAGCCCCGGACTGGGCCGCGCCGTCGCCTTCAACGTGATCCTCATCGGCGGCGTCTCGACGCTGTTCTTCAATGGCAACCCACTCCTGCGATTCGACGGCTACTACATCCTGTCGGACCTGATCGAGATTCCCAATCTCGCCGTCCGCGCCAATTCCTACCTTTTTTTCCTGGTGCAGCGACATCTGCTGGGCATCGACGCGCTCGACAATCCGGCTACCGCCCCCGGCGAGGCGAAATGGCTGGTCGCCTATGCGATCCTGTCGTTCCTCTACCGGATGGTGGTGTCGTTCGGCATCGCGGTCTTTCTCGCCACCCGTCTTTTCTTCGTGGGCATCGCCATGGCGATCTGGGCAGTCGTCTCCATCGCTGCCCTGCCGATGCTCAAGGGCATCCGGTTCCTCGCCACCAGCCCGCGCCTGCGCGGGCGACGGCGCCGCGCCATTACGATCGTGGGCGGCATGGCGGCGGTGGCGGGCGCGATCCTGTTCCTGGCTCCCCTGCCCTACGCGACGGTCGCGCAGGGCGTGGTCTGGATTCCAAACCGCGCCGAGGTGCGGGCGAAGGCCGAGGGATTCGTGACCGAGGTTCTGTCGCAGCCGGGGACCGCGGTGTCCGCGCGCCGCGAGCTGGTCGCGCTCGAGGACCCGATCCTGAGTGCCAAGGTGGCGGTGACCGAGGCCCAGCTGCAGGAGATGCAGCTGCGCTTCGATGCCGTCAAGCAGCTCGATCGCGTGCAGGCCGAGGTGGTGCAGGAGCAGGTGCAGCGTTTGACCAGCACGCTCGCGGCCTATCGGCTGCGCCAGCAGGAGCTCACCGTGAGCTCGGAGCAGGACGGCCGCTTCGTGCTGCCGCGCGCCGACGACCTGTCGGGCCGCTTTCTCAAGCGCGGCGATCTGTTGGGCTATGTGATCGGCGACAACGATCTGGTGGTGCGGGTAGTGGTGCCGCAGGCGGACGTCGACCTGGTCCGTCAGCGCACCGGCAAGGTCGACGCCTATTTCGCCGAAAATCTCGATCAGCCGGTTCCGGCGCGCATCCGCCGCGAGGTACCGGCGGCGCAGAACGACGTGCCGAGCATGGCGCTCACCACGCAGGGCGGCGGCCCGATCGTGCTCGACCCCTCGCATCCCCAGAAGCCCCAGTCCTTGTTCAGCATGTTCCAGTTCGACGTCGATCTCTTGGAGCCGGTGCCGCCCCGCATGGCGGGCGCCCGCGTCTATGTGCGGTTCGATCACGGCCGCGAGCCGCTGGCCTTCCGGCTGCTACGGGCGCTGCGCCAATTCTTCCTGGGGCAGTTTCATGTCTGAGCTCGCGCTCAACAGCGCGACCGCAAGCTGGTTCGCGCCGCCGGCGCTGCGGCTCTATCCGGAACGTGCCGAGCGGCCGCCGCAGCCGCTCGACCCGGTGACCGAGATCGCCGGGGCCGAGATCGCGGCACGCGCGGCGCCCTGGCGGGCGCGAGCGCTGGGCCGGATCGTGCCGTTGGTGGAGGAGCATGCGGGCGAGTTCAGCGCGCTTGCGCTCGACGATTTCGCGCCGGTGGTGCGCGAGGTGGCGCTGGCGCTGCGGCGCGCGCCGGATCTGCCGGATCGCGAGGTAGCGCGCGCCTTCGCGCTCATCCGCGAGCTTTCGCAGCGGGTGCTCGGCAAGCGCCATTTCGGCGTCCAGATCACCGGCGCGTTCGCCATGCTCAAGGGCATGCTGGCCGAGATGGCGACCGGCGAAGGCAAGACTTTGACCGCGACCCTGGTGGCCGGGACGGCGGCGCTCGCGGGATTTCCGGTCCACGTGGTCACGGTCAACGACTACCTGGCACGACGCGACGCCGAGCAGATGGGGGTGCTCTATGGACGGCTCGGTCTCACGGTCGGCATCGTGCTCACCGGCCAGAGCGCCGAGGAACGGCGCGCCGCCTATGCGTGCGACATCACCTACTGCACCAACAAGGAGCTGGCCTTCGACTATCTGCGCGACCGCATTCTGCTCGGCCAGGCCGATGGCGATCTCGCCTTGAAGCTGGAGGCGATGTACAGCGACGCCCCGCGCGCGCGGCAGCTGCGGCTGCGCGGGCTGCATTTCGCCATCGTGGACGAGGCCGACAGCGTGCTGATCGACGAAGCGCGCACGCCGTTGATCATCTCGGGCCAGGTCGAATCGGATTTCGACGCCGACACGATCGCCGCCGCACTTGATCTCGCGAGCCAGCTCGCGCCCGATACCGACTACTTTCTCTCGCTCGAGGAGCGGCGGGTCTTTCTGACGGTCGCCGGCCAGGCGCGGATCGCCGCCTTTGCGGGCGACCGCAAGGGCGCCTGGCGCAGCGTCATCGCCCGCGAGGAGCTGGCCCGCCAAGCGCTTTCCGCGCTGCATCTGTTCCGGCGCGGCGAGCACTATGTGGTGGCCGAGGGCAAGGTCCAGATCGTCGACGAATATACCGGCCGCATCATGCCGGACCGGGTCTGGAGCGACGGGCTGCATCAGATGATCGAGCACAAGGAAGGCTGCGCGCTTTCGGCGCGCCGCGCCACCATCGCGCGGATCACCTATCAGCGCTTCTTCCGCCGTTACCGGCGGCTGAGCGGGATGAGCGGCACGCTGCGTCCGGTTGCGCGCGAATTATGGCGCGTCTACCGGATCGCGGTGGCCACGATTCCGACCCATCGTCCGATTCAACGGCGCCACCTGCCCGACCTGGTGGTCGCCACCGACCAGGAGAAATGGCGCGTGATCCTGGCGCGGGTGGCGCAATTGCATGAAAAAGGCGTTCCGGTGCTGATCGGGACCCGCTCGGTCGCGGCTTCCGAGCGCGCCAGCGCGGAGCTTGCGGCAGCCGGGCTGCCGCACACCGTCCTCAACGCCACCCAGGACCGCAACGAAGCCGGCATCATTGCGCTCGCGGGCGAACGCAGCCGTATCACCATCGCCACCAACATGGCGGGACGCGGAACCGACATCCATCTTGGCGAGGGATCGGCCGAGCTCGGCGGCCTGCACGTCATCATGACCGAGCGGCACGACGCGCGTCGGATCGACGACCAGCTGGCCGGGCGCAGCGGCCGGCAGGGCGAGCCCGGCTGCTTCCAGGCCATACTCTCGCTCGAGGATCCGTTGATGGAATTCGACACCGGTCCGATCCTGTCGCGCTTCGCCAAGCCCGCGATGGCCATGGCCGGAGACTGGGTCGGCCGCCTGACGCTGCGTCTGGCGCAGCGCCGCGCCGAATGGCTCCATGCCCGCATGCGGGCGGACCTGCTGCGATCCGACCGGTCGCAAACCAAGACGCTGGCGTTTTCCGGCCGGCCCGAGTGAGCTGGCGGCCGCCACAGGATTCAACTTTTAGACAATGTGGTTTCAGTCAATGTGGGTTGGTTCGGAGGGAGAAGCAAACGGTGCCTTAGAGATTGCGCCGTTGCGACCTTCTGTCGTAAACCATCTGCCATCGTAACAAATCATGATACCGGCGCGGCCGCTCGAGGCCGGCGCCGGGGATGGCCGGAAGAGAGTTGAAGAATGTTGATGGCGCAAAGCCGTATGATGTTTGGGAGAGCGATATTGCCCGAGAGAACGAGGACGAACGAGCAATCGCGGTGCGCCCGGCAGGCGGCCGCTCTGGCGGCCTGTCTGATGATCGGCGGCGCCGCCGCGGCAAAAGCCCAGCCGACGCCCGTTCCCGAGCTCGACTGCGTGATCGAGCCCCAGCAGGTCGTGAAGCTCGCCACCCCCGTGGTCGGCGTGATCGCCCGGATCGATGTCGACCGCGGCGACGTCGTCCGCAAGGGCCAGGTCCTCGGCAAGCTGGAAGACGGTCTCGAGCAGGCCACGCTCAACCTCTCCCGTGTGCGCGCGACCAACGAATATGGAACCAAGGCGATACAAGCGCGCCTGGAATTCCTGCGCCGCAAGAATGCGCGTACCGGCGAGCTCATGGCCAAGAACATCGCGACCCAAGCCGCCGCCGAGGAGGCCGGCTCCGATGCCAATGTGGCCGAGCAGCAGCTCAAGGAAGCCGAGCTCAACCTGGAGCTCGCGCGCCTGCAGGTGGGACATGACGAGGAAGCGCTCAAGCAGCGCATGCTGATCAGCCCGATCGACGGAGTCGTGACCGAGCGGCTGCTGGTGCCGGGCGAATATCGCAACGAGCAGAGCCCGATCCTGACGCTCGCCCAGATCGATCCGCTGCGGGTCGAGGTGTTCGTGCCGACCAGCCAATACGGGCGCATCCGAATCGGCAGCAGCGCGCGGATCCGTCCGCAACAGCCGATCGGCGGATCCTATCAGGCGACCGTGACCGTGGTGGATCAGGTGCTGGATGCGGCGAGCGGTACCTTCGGGGTGCGGCTGGCGCTGCCAAATCCCGGTTTGCAGCTGCCGGCCGGCATTCGCTGCAAGGTCCTGTTCGAAGCGCAGGATGCCACCCCCGTGCAGCAGCCCACATCCATGCTGGAGACGACGGCTCCCAGATAATGCCCCGATCTCATCCTGACGGGCCGCGCGTTTCGCGCGACCGTCTCGAAGGATGGATGCGCGCACGGACTTGTTCCATCCCTCGAGACGCATCGTCAAGCGATGCTCCTCAGGATGAGGTTGATGGTTGATTGGGCAGCTGAAGTTTTCGTGCTGCGTCTCTCTGATCGGCGGAAACGGACTTGACGACACGTCGCATAGCGCTCGTCTGTCTCACGCCGCGTCCCGACGGCGATGAGCTCGGTCCGCTGGTGTTGCCGAGCTATGGCATCCGCCGCATCCAGGCCGCCGTGGTGGGCGACCCCGAGAACCCGGGACATTGCGTCGCCCTCATCGATCTGCGGCGCGATGACGTCGCGGCCTATGTGGCCGACATCCTCGCCTTCGAGCCGGAGCTGGTGGGCTTCTCCATCTATGTTTGGTCGACGCCGTGCCTGGTGGCGGTCGCCCGCGAGCTCAAGCGCCGCCGACCCGGCTGCACCATCGTGTTCGGCGGCCCCTCGGCGCGCGCCGCCCTGTTCGATCTCGATCTCTATCGCGATGCCGGCAGCTATCTCGACGCCATCGTGGAAGGGGACGGCGAGGACGTGTTTCGCGAGATCGCCGCCCTGCCCGACCTGTCCGGCGCCGCGCTGCGATCGGTGCGCGGCCTCACCCTGCCCGCCGGTAACGGTCCGGCCGTTCCCGGCCCGGCCGGCAACGGCTGGGTGCGCACGCAACGGCGCGCCGCCCCGGCCGATCTCGATTACCTCAAGTCTCCCTTCGCGCTCGATCTGATGCCGCATGGCGCGGTCGCCTATCTGGAGACCTATCGGGGCTGCCCGCTATCATGCCGGTTTTGCGAATGGGGCGTGGGCGGCAAGGTCAAGGCCACGTTCTCCGCCGACTATATCGCGCGCGAGCTGCGCGACTTCGAGCGCCTGCGCGCGCCCGCCGTCTTCCTGCTCGATGCCGGGCTCAATCTGAACATCCGTGCCTTCCGCAACTTGCGCGAGGCCAACCGCCGCACCGGGTTTCTCAAGAAATCGCTGTTCTGGGCCGAGATCTATCCTTCCGTCATCCGCGACGAGCACATCGAGTTCATGGCCGAGATCGGCCCGGCCTATCTCGGCGTCGGCATGCAATCCATGGATCAGGCGGTGCTCAAGCTGCACCAGCGGCCGTCGGATTCGCCGCGCTTCGAGCACGCGGTGCGCCAGCTCGCCGCCGTCACCAATATCGAGCTGCAGATCATCTTCGGGCTGCCGGGCGATACCCCGGAGGGTTTCCGCCGCACCCTCGACTACGCGCAGTCGCTGCCGGCCTCCGTGCGGGCCTATCACTGCCTGGTGCTGCCCGATGCGCTGATGACCCGCGGCCTGCCCGGCTTCGACATGGTGTTCGATCCGCACGACCTGTCGATGACCTCCTGCCTGGGCTGGAGCGCGCCGGCGATCGAGGCCATGCGGGCGGAGCTCGACCAGCGCGCGCGCGCCGTCGGCGGCAAGGTCGGCAAGTTCTGGTGGTCGATGCCCCGGCACAGCCGCGCCGATGCCATCGCGTGCCCGGCGTGAGCCCAGCCGTCGCCCCCGCTGGCCTCGAACGCGACTCCGGGCCTCGATCGGCTGAGCCCGGCCGACGCCCCGGCCGGCGCGTTGCCCTGCTGGCGCGCTACCCGGAGCGCGATCGGGCGATGCCGCAGTTCATTCCCAATCTAGGGCTCTACATGGTGGAGGCGGCATTGCGCGCATCGCGTCTTCCCGGCCTCGAGATCAAGGTCTGGGACGTGACCGGCGGCGACAAGGAGAGCCTCGCGCGCGAGATCATCGCTTTCGATCCCGACGTGATCGGCTGCTCGGTGTTCCTGTGGTCGTTCCCGTTCTTCCTCGATCTCATGACGCTGGTGAAGGACGACGATCCGGCGCGGCTGATCGTGTTCGGCGGCCCCTCGGCACGGCCGGTGATGCTCGAGCATGAGCCGCATCGGCGGAAGTCGATGGCGGTCGACCTCCTGGTCGTGAGCGAAGGCGAGGACACCTTCCGCGAGGTGGTGGAGCTGACCGATCGCACGCCCACCGCCCTCATGGGCATCGCGGGCCTGGCGCTGCGGATCGACGGCGGCTGGCGCGAGACCGCGACGAGGCCGCTCGGCGACCTGAACCTGCTGGCGTCGCCCTATGAGCTCAATCTGGTGCCCGCCGTCGGGCTGGGCGTCCTGCAGACCTATCGGGGCTGTCCGTTCACCTGCACGTTCTGCGAATGGGGCACCATGGAATCGCCCAAGCGGGTGCGCACCGCCGACAGCCTGGCGGCCGAATTTTCCGCCATGGAGCGGATCGGGCTCGGCGCCGCTTTGCTGGCCGATGCCGGGCTCAACCTCAACCAGGCGGCCTTCCACAATCTGCGCGACGCGGCCGACCGTTCCGGCTTCTTGTCGCGGCGCGGCCTGATCTGCGAGGTCTATCCCGCCAAGGTGCGACGCGAGCATCTCGATTTTCTCGGAACCATCGGCAATGCCTATGTGGGAGTCGGGCTGCAATCCTTCGACAACAAGGTGCTGGCCAACGTGGAGCGCAAATACGACGAGGCGCGCTTCGAGGAGACCCTGCAGGCGCTGGCGCAGGTGGCGACGCTCGCCGTGGAGATCATCATGGGTTTGCCGGGCGACGATCCGGAGAGCTTTCGCCGGAACTTCGAGCGGGCCAGGCGGCTGCCCTGCGCGCTGCGCGTCTACCACTGCGTGGTGCTGCCCTCGGCCCTGATGGTGCGCTCGCCGCCCGAGCATCGGCTGGACTATGATCCGGTGTCCCTTAAGATGCGCTCCTGCCTCGGCTGGTCGCGCGATGCATTGGCGCGCGAGGCGGCGTTCCTGACCGATCAGGCTGCGCGATCGGACGGCCGGACCGGCGAGTTTTTTTGGGTCTTTCCGCCGCCTGGCGTCAGCTAGACCGAAGCCGGATATCTGCAGAGGATTTCATGACGTTCTTCCGAACGGTCACGCTCGCGGCGCAGGACTGCGGGCGCTCGCCCGATGTTCTGACGCGGCTGCGCCGGCGCGAGATCGACGGCGTCCTCGTCAAGGACGTCTATGATCGCGCCGCCTGCGCGGCGGTCTGCGGCGATCTCGAGCAGAACCGCCACCACCTGATCAGGACGGATTTCCCGGCCAAGTTCGCGGCCTTCTTCTACGGCATCAATCTCAATCTCACCCATCCCGACCTGCAGGAATATTTCGACGAGGCGCCGCGCTTTCGCGCCGGTTTGGCCAAGCTCATTGCGGGCGAGCTCGATCTGGAGCAGCGCCTCACCGGACTCATGTCCGCGCTCGACGGGGGCTTGAGCTACGCGCCGGCGCCGGGCCCACGGCCGGGTACGCAATACATGTTCACCACCATCCGGGCACATCTCAGCGGCGGATTCATTCCGCCGCATTTTGACGACGAGCAGGCCGCGCGGCCGAGCTATCGGCTGTTGTTGCCGGCGATCCGGCCCAATCTGTTCTCGTTCGTGCTCGCCTTCTCGCAGGCGCAGGAGGGCGGTGCCTTGGAGATCTTCAATCTCCACCCGCAGCAGCAAGGCCAGCCGATCGCGGTCGGCGACCGCAGCACGCCCAAGCCCGATCTCACCGCGGTCGAGCGGGTATCGTTCCGCCTGGAGGCGGGCGACATGATCATCGTCAATTCCGGTCATTACCTGCATCGCGTGACGCCGGTCGTCGGCCCGGCCGTGCGCTGGACCGCCTGCAGCTTCATGGCCGAAAGCAAGGCCGGCGACCGGGTCTACTGCTGGGGCTGACGGATGCGCGTCCCGTCCTATTTCGATCTGCTGATCGACGGTTTCAACACCGGGCGCACCGGCCGGCATGTTCATCTCGGATACTGGGACGCGGCCCCGCCACCCGCCGCGCCCTGCACCGCGGCTGAATTCGAGGCCGCGCAAGCGCGGCTGTGCAACATCGTCGTCAACCTTGCCGAACTCGACGACGGGCAGAACGTGCTCGACGTCGGCTGCGGATTCGGCGGAACGCTGGCCGCCATCGACGATCGATGGCGGCACATGCGGCTGGTCGGGCTCAACATCGATCGCCGCCAGCTCGCTATCTGCCGCACGCTCGCGCAGCATCGCACCAACAGCCTGTCGCTGGTGATGGCGGACGCCGATGCGATGCCGTTCCGGAGCGCCGCCTTCGATCGGCTGGTCTGTCTCGAGGCGATGTTTCACTTCCCGTCGCGGATCGGGTTCCTGCGGCAGGCGGCCGACGCGTTGCGTACCGGCGGACGCCTGACGCTTACCGACATTCTGCTGCGCAATCCGGGCGATCGCGCCCCGGTCGACATTGCCTTGCTGGAAGAAACAATCCGGCGCGAATATGGACCGTGGCCGCAGCTGTGGTGCGGCTTCGACCAGCTCCTGGAATCGGCGCGCGCGAGCGGCCTGGTGCCGGAGCACATCATCGAGGCGACCGACCAGACCTTGCCGACCTATCGGATAACCGCGCCCGCCGACCGGACCGCATTGCCGCCGCGGCCCGTGGCCGGCAGCCTGATGCGCTGGCTGCACCGGGAAGGCTATCTGTCCTACCTCTGCCTTGCGTTCACCAAGGTGTGAGGCGGTTGAGGCTTACGATGAACTACCGCTTGATTTCGGCGGGCTGAGGCTGATAATTCTTCAGTCCATGCTCCGAAGGGAGACAGGAACATTCGCACCTTTCTCATCTCGTGCATCGCCGCCGCGGTTATTGCGGCGTGCGCCGCGACCACTCTTTATCACTATCAGAAGTCCGCCGCGGTCGCGTTCTCTACGTCCGCGGTGCGGATCTGAAATCGACCCTTGCGCCGGGCTATTCGGCAGGGGCCATGTGGTCGCGTGGCGGCCTGTTGGCATGACCGCTGGCGGTCTCCTCCTCGAGCCAAAGGCTGTGGTGCTGCTTCGCCCAGTTGATGTCGACCGTGCCGTCCCACATCCCCTCGAACGCCCCCTCCATGCCGATGGTGCCGATATAGGCATGGGCAATCATGACGGCGACGAACAGGACCGCGACGGTGCCGTGGACCATTTGCGCCCATTGCATGCCCGC
The DNA here is from genome assembly GCA_036498625.1 of Xanthobacteraceae bacterium. Classification (GTDB taxonomy): domain Bacteria; phylum Pseudomonadota; class Alphaproteobacteria; order Rhizobiales; family Xanthobacteraceae; genus VAZQ01. The sequence goes on from DASYFD010000373.1 coordinate 9,864, forward strand.
GATCCCCGTCGCATAGAACGGAAACATCAAGAGGTAGCCGGTCGCCGCGATGGCGGTGCCGCCGATCACCACGATCCAGTAGATGATCTTCTGGCCGGCATTGAATCGCCAGGCGGGAGGATGCTTGTTCCCGATCATGCCGCCGCCTTCCCGGAGCCACTCGATATCGACCTTGTCGGGGATGTTCCAGGCGATCCACATCAGCAGGATCGCGATTACCCCGAGCGTAAACGGGAAGCTCAGATAATTATGGGCGTACTTCGCCCATTGCGACCATGAGGCGAATGTCTCCGCCCCGATCAACGGCGGCAGCAGGTACTTGCCGAAAGTGATGTTGAGACCGGACAGGGCGAGCGCGATGAAACACGTCGCCGTCATCCAATGCACGAAGCGCTCGAACACATTGAAGCGCACCAGCTTGCGCCCGGAGCGCCCGGCCTCGAGCCGCACCATCCCGCGATATAGGTAGAACAGCACGAGCAAAACCAGCATGCCGACGATCGCCGTTGCGCCGATCCGCGGCAGCCAGACCTCGTGGAACCGCCGCCAATCGCGTCCCGCGGGCTGCTCGATGTTGTACGACTTGACGTCAGGAATGCTGCCGCGGCCGCTGATGATGCGCATCTCGCGCAACAACTGATCCTCCTTCACGGAGCTGGCGGTCGGATTGACGGGGACATTCGGGTTGGGCTGCTGTGCGGACGCCGGCAGGGCCAGGGCGATCGATACGATCAGCGCGAGCGCGCCAAGCGCGAGAGCACCAGCCACGAAACGGAGGCGCGAAAGGGGCATCGTCATCTGGTCGCTCCGTTATCGATCACTACCGGCCGGTTGCATGGTCGGTTTTACGACTCGATCGTCTCCCGATAGGCCGTCAGCCAGCCCCAGGCGCCGGATCCGTAGCCGCGTGTCGTCACCCGTTCCTTGTAGATCTCCGCGACCGTGTCGCTCTCGCCGGCGAGCAGCGACTTGGTCGAGCACATCTCGGCGCAGAGCGGCAGCTTGCCCTCGGCCAGGCGGTTGGCGCCGTATTTCTCGTATTCCTCCTTGGAGCCGTCCAATTCCGGGCCACCGGCGCAATAGGTGCACTTGTCCATCTTGCCGCGCGAGCCGAAATTGCTGACTTGCGGATATTGCGGGGCGCCAAACGGGCAGGCGTAGAAGCAGTAGCCGCAGCCGATGCACAAATCCTTGGAGTGCAGCACCACGCCGTCGGCGGTGGTGTAGATCGCCTTGGTGGGGCACACCGCCTGGCACGGCGCGTCGGTGCAATGCATGCAAGCCATCGAGACCGAGCGCTCGCCCGGCTTGCCGTCGTTGATGGTGACCACGCGCCGGCGGTTGATGCCCCACGGCACCTCGTTCTCGTTCTTGCAGGCGGTGACGCAGGCATTGCATTCGATGCAACGATCGGCGTCGCAGAGGAACTTCATTCGCGCCATGTCCGTCTCCTCAAGCCGCTCTGATCTGGCACAGCGTGGCCTTGGGTTCCTGCATGCCGGTCACCGGGTCGAAGCCGTAGGTGGTGATCGCGTTAACGCTCTCGCCGATCACGATCGGATCGCATCCGGGTGGATACTTGCCGCGCTGATCGACGTTCTGGAATATGCCGGCGAAGTGGAACGGCATCCACACCACGCCCTTGCCGACCCGCTCGGTCACCAGCGCCTTCACGCGCGTCACCTTGCCGCTCACCATCTCGGGGCCCGAGACCAGGACGAAACCGCCATCCTTGACGCCGCGCTCGGCCGCGTCCGACGGATTGATCTCCACGAACATGTCCTGCTGCAGCTCGGCGAGCCATTTGTTGGAACGCGTCTCCTCGCCGCCGCCTTCGAACTCGACCAAACGGCCGGAGCTGAGAATGAGCGGGAACTGCTTGGCGATGCCCTTGTCGACCGCCTGTTTCTGCACCGTGAAGCCGATATTGGGGACGCGGAACTGCCGTTCGTCGGGCCTGGTCGGATATTTGGCCACCAGATCCGCGCGCGGCGTATAGATCGGCTCGCGATGCACGGGTATCGGATCCGGCAAGGTCCAGGCATTGGCGCGCGCCTTGCCGTTGCCGAACGGGATGCAGCCGTGCTCGAGCGCCACACGCTGGATGCCGCCGGAAAGATCGAGCGCCCACGAGATGGCATCGGGGTTGGCGCCGCCGATCCGTTCGATCACGGTCTTTTCGGCGGCGGTGAGATCCCCGTCCCAGCCGAGCTTCTTGAGCACCCCGTAGGTGAATTCCGGATAGCCGTCCTTGATCTCGGAGCCGAGCGAGTAGGAGCCCTCGGAGAGCAGATTGACCTTCACGGTGGTGCCGTCGGCGAGCTTCTCCTCGCGCTCGACGCCGAAGCGCGCCCGGAAGGTGCCGCCGCCGTCCTTCACGTGCAGCTTTGTGTTGTAGAGCGTGTGGGTGCCGGGATGCCGGTATTCCGGCGTGCCCCAGCACGGCCACGGCAGGCCGTAGTAGTCGCCCTTGGCGGGACCGTCCTTGGCCCGCAACGTGACCAGATCGAAATCCTTCTGGTTGGCCATGTGCAGCTTGAGCCGCTCCGGCGATTGGCCGCAATAGCCGGTCGACCAGCCGCCGCGGTTGATCTCGCGCAGGATGTCCTCGGACGACGGCTGCGTGCCCTCGACCTTGATGTTCTTGAACAGCCGATCCGCGAAGCCGAGCTTTCGGGCCAGCAGATACATCGCCTCGTAATCGTCCTTGGATTGGAAGATCGGCTTGACGATCTGCTCGCCCCACTGCAGCGAGCGGTTCGAGCAGGTGCGCGAGCCCGACGTCTCGAATTGCGTGCAGATCGGCAGCAGATAGGTGTTGTCGCGGCGCTCGGAGAGCACCGCCCAGGTGGTCGGATGCGGGTCCCCGACCACCAGCAATTCGAGCTGCTCCATCCCCTTGGCGGCCTCGGGCATGCGGGTGACGGTGTTGCCGCCGTGGCCGAACACCACCATCGCCTTCACATTGTCCTTCTGGGAGATCTGGTCCTTCGGCAGCACGGTGGCGTCGAACCAGCGGGTCGAGGGAATGCCCGACGTCTCCATCATCTTGACCGGCTTGCCGTCGGCTCCGGTCTGCACGTCGAAGCGCGACGCCATCCAATCGTAGTCGACCTCCCAGACGCGGCCCCAATGCCGCCAAGCGCCCTCGGCCAGCCCGTAGTAAAGCGGCAGCGAGGTGACATCGAGGCCGAGATCGGTTGCGCCCTGAACATTGCAATGGCCGCGAAAGATGTTGGCGCCGTTGCCGAAGCCGCCGACATTGCCGGTCGCCAGCAACAAGATGCAGCTGGCACGCACATTGGCGGTGCCGACCGCGAACTGGGTCTGGCCCATGGCCCAGATCAGCGTAGCGGGCTTGTCCTTGGCGATCATCTCAGCGACGCGGCGAAGCTGCGCGCCCGGAACGCCGGTGACGTTCTCGACCTCCTGGGGAGTCCACTTCTCGGCTTCCTTGCGCACGTCGTCCATGCCGTAGACGCGCTGCGCAATGAACTCCTTGTCCTCCCAGCCGTTCTGGAAGATATGCCAGAGGATTCCGTAGATGGTCGCGATATGCGTGCCATTGCGCACCCGCACGTATTCGGTCGCATGCGCAGCCGTGCGGGTGAGGCGGGGATCGATGACGACGAAGTTCGCCCGGTTGAGCTCCTTGCCTTCCAGCAAATGCTGCAGCGACACCGGATGCGCTTCCGCCGGGTTGCCGCCCATGATGACCAGCGTCTTGGCGTTGCGGATGTCGTTGTAGCTGTTGGTCATGGCGCCGTAGCCCCAGGTATTGGCGACGCCGGCGACGGTGGTCGAATG
>DASYFD010000374.1:0-20756 GCA_036498625.1 Xanthobacteraceae bacterium
TCGCCGACCGCGCCCGCATAGATGGTGGCGGATTTCAATCCGATGGCCTTGGCGTCGGTGAGCACATCGGCCACGCCCGCGGCCGGCACGATCACGATCCCATGATCGACCGGCTCGGGCAGGGCGCGCAGGGAAGGGAAGCAGCGCTCGCCGAACACCTGGGCCTGCCGCGGATTGACCAGGAAGACGCGGCCCGCATAGCCGAACTCGCGTAGATTGGCGAAGATGAGCCGCGGCCAGTTGCCCCGCTCGGAAGCCCCCACCAGGGCGATCGAGGACGCCTGCAGCACGCTTGCCGGTGACCGGAACACGATCTCGTCCGCACTCACGATCAACTCCCGGCCGTTTCGCCCCGGTGTCATCGCCGGACTTGTTCCGGCGATCTCGATAAGGAAGGCACCTTGCCATCCTCACCGAGATGGCCGGAACAAGTCCGGCCATGACAAATCCAATAGACCGTAGCCCGGATGAAGCCAACAGGCCGGCGCGCAGCGCCGCCCGATGGCTCTACGGGCGATGCCCGGGCCGTGAACCGCCAGCCTGGGCTGCGCGACTAATAGGTGATGCCAAATGCCCCGTCCCGCAGGAGCGACCCATGTTACGCAAGTCGATCCAGAGCAGCGCCCAGGAGCCGTCATTCTTCTACCTGATGATGGCGGAGAGCTGCTTCCAGCGCGCCGCCAGCACCCGCCATCCCAAGGCCTGCGGCACCCTGCGCGAGCTCGGCCGCAAGTACCTCGCCGACGCGACCGACGTGGCCTCGACCCTGGCCCCCCAACCGCGCGTCGTGGCGAACTGAGCTGCTGGCCGGCCCTACATCATCCGGCACTCCAGCACTACTCCCGAGGGACAGAACGAAGTTCAGTCTCCTTGCGGGTTACTCCAAGGTGGCTGCCGTGCGGCATGATGGACGTGGAGAATTTCAACGGCGTCGCCCGTCACCTGGTAAAACACCTTGTAAGGGAAACGGACAAGCGGGACCATGCGAACCCCCGGCCGTTGCTCAACCTCTTCTGCGCTTTTTGGCCAGCTGCCGATGCGTCGCAATACGGTCCGTAGTCGTTGTTGAAAAGGTGAGACTATTGTCGGGTAGTGCGCCGCGACGAATGTTAGAATCTCATCAAGATCGTGCAGCGCCTCGTCGGTAAAGACGACTCTCATGCCCCGCGGTGTTTCGCGAATACCGCCTCGACCTCTTCGTCGGTGGCAAGGCGCCCTTCTCGTGCGGCCTTGAGGCCGCGGTCGATCCCCGCAAGCTCCTCGGGCGTCGCGTGATAAACACCACCCTTGAGCTCGGCGTCGATTTCAAATGCGATCTCGGCGAGCTGCTCCTGTGCCTCCTCGGGCCAAGTTTCCGCTCGCCGCATTGCTTCTTTGAATGCCTTCGTTGTCATGTAGTCTTTATATCACAATTGATCGATCGCGGCAGGGGCAAATATCGACCGGGGCCCGGCCGCCCCCGCATTGCGCTGCGCTCCATGCGGGCTACTATGCCGCTTCCACCAGCCCCGGGAGCCGGTCCATGAAAGTCGTGCAGTTCGATGACGTCACGCCGGTGCGCGGGCTCGAGCATCGGGGCGGCACGTTTCATTCGCGCACCACGGCGGCGGGCGAGCCGGGCACGGCGGGTAATTTCAAGTTCTCGGTGAGCGAGCTCGGCACCGATTATTCGGGACCGCGGCATCGGCACAATTTCGACCAGTATCGCTACATGCTGTCGGGCGAGTCCGACTACGGCCAGGACGGGCCGCTCAAGGCCGGGATGCTCGGCTACTATCCGGAGGGCGTGCCGTACGGTCCGCAAGTCAACAACACGGCGATCGTGTGCGCGGTGCTGCAGTTCGGCGGCGCCAGCGGCAGCGGCTATCTGCAGCCGCGCGAGGTCAAGGCCGGCATGGTGGAGCTCGAGAAGCTCGGCACGTTCAAGGACGGCGTGTTCCATCGCCACGAAGGCGTGCCGGGCAAGCGGAGCATGGACGCCTATCAGGCGATCTGGGAGCACGTGCACGGCCGCCCGATGATCTACCCCAAGGGCCGCTATGACGCCCCCATCATGATGGATGCGGCGAGCTACCAATGGGCGCCGATCAAGGGCGCGCCCGGTGCAGCTGAAAAGCTGTTCGGGGTGTTCACCGAACGGCGCACGCAGGCACGGCTGGTCAAGCTCGCGGCCGGGGCGGCCTACGGCGTCGAGGGCAGGGGCGTCTATCTGGTTCTCTCCGGCTCCGGCGAGGCGGACGGCAAGCCGCTGCAGAAATTCACCACCGTGTTTCTCGAGACCGGCGAGACCGGCACCCTCAAGGCGCGCGAGACGAGCGAGCTGCTGCACTACGGCCTTCCGGATTTATCCGACCTGGAGGTCGGCTATACGGGCGCGGCCGTGCAGGCGGCCGAGTAAGCGCCAATCAAATGCGGCGGCTGTCGCGCAGAGGCGTGGTGTCGGGTGCCGGCGCGAGCGCGCTGGCGCTGGGCCTCGCGACGCTCACGCCGCGTCGCGCCCGCGCAGCCGACTTCTACCGCGGCCGGACCTTGACCCTGATCGTGGGCTTTGCGCCCGGTGGCGGCGTCGATACCCAGGCGCGCACCATGGCGCGCCATCTGGTGCGGTTCATTCCGGGCCAGCCGGCCATCATCGTTCAGAACATGGAGGGCGCGGCCGGCGCGCTCGCTACCAACTACCTCAATCAGCGCGTCGCGCCCGACGGCCTCACCATCTCGACGCCCGGCCGCTCCTGGTTCGTGGAAGGCGTCGTGCGGGGCCCCGCGATCGGCTTCGATCCGACCCGGTTCACCTATATCGGCAGCGCCGGCGGGTCGAACTCGGTCGCCTATGTGCGGGCCGCGACCGGCATCAAGTCGCTCGCCGATCTCAAGGCCGCGCGGGCGACCGTGACCTTCGGGTCGCTCGCCAGCACCACCCCGACCGCCATGGTGCCCTTGATGCTGGCCGGCCTCGGCATGCCCATCAAAATCGTGCTCGGCTATGTGTCGACCGCGCGCGTGCTGGTGGCGCTCGAGCAGGGCGAGATCGATGCCGTGTTCACGGTATCGGACTCCTTTGCGCGCCGGCAGGATCTGATCGCCAACCGGATCGTGGTTCCGATCTTCCAATCCAAGGCCGTCGTGCCGGACCTGCCGGTGGTGCGTGACGTTTTGCCGCCGGAGCAGGGTGCGCTCCTCACCTTGGTGATGGGGACCGACAATTTCGGCCTGCCGCTGGTCGGCCCGCCCGGCATCCCGGCCGAGCAGACCGAAATCCTGCGCAAGGCCTTTGTCGACATGGTGACCGACAAGGATTACCAGGCCGATGCGGTGAAGGCCGATCTGCCGGTCGGCGCCCCGCTCGAGGGCGCCCAGCTCGCCGCCATGATCAACGAGCTCGCCACCTCGGCCACGCCGGAGATCATCGCCGCCTATCGGCGCCTGGGGGCGGCGAAGTAGGGATACCGCACGACCAACGTCAGGGACGCAGCGCCTTGCACTCCTTCTCCCCGCGTGCGGGGAGAAGGTCGGGATGAGGGGGCCTCGCCGCGAGTCTGAGCTTGTGGAAACGCCCCCTCACCGGGCCGAGATCGGATTCTCCGTCCTGTCGTGTCGCCCTCTCCCCGCACGCGGGGCGAGGGATGCCGTGTGCCCTCCCGGCTGTGCCCCGGCGCGGAAACATATTGAATTCGTCGCCGGCCCCGGCTACGCGACAGGGGCGCGCTGTGTCCGCGTTGGCCGATGAGGTAGCAAATGCTGTTGGATAAGCCTGAAGGAAAACCCGACGACAAGGTCGCTTGGGGCAGCGACATCGCGGCCCAGATGCTGCGCCGCTGCGGCATCCGCTATCTCAGCCTCAACCCGGGCGCGAGCTATCGCGGGCTGCATGACAGCCTCGTCAATCATCTCGGCAATGAAAATCCCGGCATTCTGCTGTGCCTGCATGAAGACCACTCGGTCGCGATCGCGCACGGCTATGCCAAGGCGACCGGCGAGCCCATGGGCTGCGTGCTGCACAGCAATGTCGGCCTCCTGCACGGCATGATGGGCCTGTTCAACGCCTGGTGCGACCGCGTGCCCATGATGGTGCTCGGCGCCACCGGCCCGGTCGATGCCGAGAAGCGCCGGCCCTGGATCGACTGGATCCACACCTCGCGCGACCAGGGCGCCTTCATCCGCTCCATCATCAAATGGGACGATCAGCCGACCTCGCCGCAGGCGCTGGTGGAATCGATGACGCGGGCCAATCTGGCCACGCGCTCGGCCCCGACCGCGCCGGTCTATATCTGCCTCGACGCCGGCTTCCAGGAATCCCGCCTCGACAAGGAGCCCGAGTGGCCGGACATGGCGCGCTTCAAGGCGCCGGCTCCGCCGCGGCCCTCCAGGGAAGCGCTCGATGAGGCGGTGGCGCTGCTGAAGGGCGCGCAGCGGCCGGTCGTCATGTTCGGGCGCGGATCGCGCAGCGCGCCATTCTGGCAGCCGCGCATTGCGCTCGCCGAGCGGTTGGGCGCCTGCGTGGTGACCGATCTCAAGCAGGGCGCCATGTTCCCGAGCGATCATCCGGCCCACTACATGCCGCCCTTCAACGTGCTCCCCAAGCCGGCGCGCGAGCTTCTGTGCGAAGCCGATGTCATACTGGCGCTCGACTGGATGGATCTGGGCGGCGCGCTGCGGCAGGGCAGGGCGGTTGGCAAGGTCACCGCCAAGGTGATTGCCGCGACCCTCGATCAGAACCTGCATACCGGCGCCAACATGGAATACCAGGCGCTGCCGACCGTGGACGTGGCGATGGCGACCACCGGCGATGCGGTGGTGGCCGAGCTCAACGATGCGTTGGGCAAGGGCGGCGCCAAGGCGCCCTGGAAGGCGCGCCAGCCCGGCAAGCCGAAGGGCGGCGGCGACGGCAGCGTGATCACCATGGAGCAGATCGCCTCGACCTTGCGGGCGAGCTTCAACGATCCCGAGAAGGTGAGCTTCTGCACGCTTGGCCGCGGCTGGCCGTTCGATATCTGGCCGATCGAGAGCGGGATGACTTATCTGGGCAAGGACGGCGGCGGCGGGCTCGGCTCCGGGCCCGGGCTGTCGGTCGGCGCCGCGGTCGGGCTCTACGAGCAGGGCCGTTACGCGATCTCGATGCTGGGCGACGGCGATTTCTGCATGGGGGCGACCGCGATCTGGACCGCCGCGCGTCATCGCATCCCGCTCCTCATCCTGATCAACAACAACCGCTCCTATTTCAACGACGAGCTGCATCAGGACACGGTCGCGCGCACGCGCGGGCGCGAGACCAAGAACCGCTGGATCGGGCTGCGCATGGAGAACCCGACGCCCGACATCGCCAAGCTTGCCGAGGCGCAAGGCGCGGTCGGCATCGGCCCGGTGACCAAGGCCTCCGACGTGAAAGCGGCGCTGGAGAAGGGCGTGGCCATCCTCAAGAAAGGCGGCGTCTGCGTCATCGATTTCTACGTCGATCCACCGGCCGAACGGCAGGCGATCTCCGCGCTCGGCCACCGCGAGACGGGGTATTGAGGGCGGCGCCGCTCTGACTTGTAGGATGGGTTGAACTCATAAGGCGTCTAACGCCTGTCTTCGCGGGCTATGCGAAACCCATCAACTCCGGCCGATGGGTTTCGCAAGAGCTCAACCCATCCTACGATGCCGTGCGTCGCGGGACGGCCAATCAGGGAGCGCCCGGATGAACGACGCCGCACAGCCGTGGCCGACCGACTTGCGCCTCCACAAGGACCGCAAGACGCTGACGATCGCGTTCGACAACGGCGAGAGCTTCGATCTGAGCGCCGAGTATCTGCGGGTCCGCAGCCCGAGCGCCGAGGTGCAGGGACACGGGCCGGATGAGCGCAAGACCGTTCCGGGCAAGCGCAATGTCGCCATCCTGGAGCTCAAGACCATCGGCAATTACGCGGTGCGTCCGGTGTTCGACGACCTGCACTCGACCGGGATCTACAGCTGGGATTACCTGCTGACGCTCGGCCGCAATCGGGAGACCTATTGGCAGGAATATCTGGATGAGCTCGCCGCCAAGGGGCTGCAGCGGTAAGGCGAGGTGGGAAGGAGCGAGCAGCGTAGCCGAGGCAAGGCTTGGCTATCGATCCGCCATTCGTTATTCGCCATTCGCCCCTTGCCGCCCGTCGACCCGCTGCTCCCCCTTCGAATACCCATTGCCTGCAACCGAAATTGACCGCAATGTCGGGGTGGGGCAGGGTCACGGGCGTTGGTCGCATTGTTGCGGAACGTGCGGAAATCGGGGGAGTTTACGGGATGCGTGGGGATCGCCCGGATTCTGCAGGGCGTCGCGCCGTCGGCGCCCGGATGCGCCGGGCGGCGCAGATCGCCGGCGTTTTCTGCGTTATCCACATCCTGTCCGGCTGCAATCTCGAATCCCAGAAGCCGGAGCTCGCCCTCGACACGCCCGGCAAATACCGCGCGGCGCATGGGCCGGCGGAGGCCGCCGTGCCCAAGCTCGATTGGTGGCGCGGCTTCCATTCGCGCGAGCTGGTCACCCTGATCGAGGAGGCCCAGGCCCACAATTTCGACATCGCGGTCGCGGTGGCGCAAATCCAGCAGGCCGACGCGCAGGTGCGGATCGCCGGCGCGCCGCTGTTTCCCTCCATCGATTTCAACGGCAATGCATCGGTCAGCAAGTCATCGTCGGCCACCGGCAGCGGCGGTGGCGGCGGCACCACTCACCTTTACTCGAACTCTCTGAGCGCGAGCTATGTGCTGGACTTCTGGGGCAAGAACCAGTCGACCCTGGTCGCCGTCGAGGAGAATGCGGTCGCCAGCCGCTATAACCGCGAGGTCGTCGCCCTCACCGCCATCAGCACCGTCGCCAATACCTATTTTCAGATCCTGGGCGCGCAGGATCGGCTGCGCATCCTGCACAAGGATGTCGAGGATTCGAGCCGCATCCTCGATCTGATCATGCAGCAGTTCAGCGCCGGAACGGTGTCGCAGATCAACGTTGCCCAGCAGCAAAGCGTGGTGGCGTCGCTCAAGGCATCGATCCCGCCGGTGGAGGAGACGCTGCAGCAGAGCCGGTCGGCGCTCGCGGTGCTGATCGGGCGGGCGCCCGAGCGCTACTTTGCGCGCGGCGGCAGCATGATGCAGGTCGTGGTTCCGCGCGTGACGCCCGGCCTGCCGTCCGAGCTTCTCAACCAGCGCCCCGACCTGCGCCAGGCCGAGGCGCAGCTCTCCGCCGCCAACTACAACGTGAATGCCGCGCGTGCCGCCTTCTTCCCCAATATCGCGCTGACGGCCCAGACCGGGTTCGAGAGCGCGGCCTTGAAGACGCTGTTCGGGCCGGGCGCCTGGTTCTACTCGGCCGCCGCCAGCCTCACCCAGCCGATCATCGACGGCGGGCTCTTGGAAGGTCAGCTCGAGCTGCAGCTCGGCCTGCGGCAGCAATTCCTGCAGATCTATCGCCGGGACGTGCTCTCGGCCTTCTCCGACGTCGAGAAGGCGCTGGTCGCGCTCGAGCAGACCGGCCTGCAGGAGAAATACCAACGCGAGGCGGTGCTGGCCTCGCAAATGGCGTTCTATCTTTCCGAGCAGCAGCTGCGCGAAGGCACCGTGAACCTGGTCACTCTGCTGCAGACCGAGCAGACCTTGTTCCAGAACGAGGACCAGCTGGTGCAGGTGCAGCTTTCGCGGCTGCTGGCGGCCGTGAGCCTGTTCCAGGCCCTCGGCGGCGGCTGGTCGCCGGCCGAGAACGTCGCCAGCTCGGCACCCGCGCCCAAGCATTGAAGCGGCCTCCGACCTCATCCTGAGGAGGCCGCGCTCTGCGCGCGGCCGTCTCGAAGGATGGCTGCACCGCCCGCGAAGACGGGCGTAAACGCCCTAATGGCACGGACTCGCGGCCATCCTTCGAGACGCATCGCTTGCGCGATGCTCCTCAGGATGAGGTCGAGGGACGCTACTTCTGCCAGCCCAGCATCTGCGCGGTGCGCTCCAGCACCGGCTTGGGCGCGGCGGCGGCCTGCCGGATGAGGGCCTCGATCTCGGCGCCGGTCTGCGGGCGGATCATCATGGCGTGCCTGGCCGCCTCCTCGAGGAACGCCTTGTCCTTCATGGTGGCGTCATAGGCCTCGCGCAGCAGCTTCATGCGGCCAGGAGGCACTTCCGGGGCGAGCCAATGGGTATAGCCGAGCGCGGTCGGCAGCGTGACCACGGTGACGATCTGTTTCTCCTCCGGGCTCTTCACCAACTCGATGAGCAGCGGCACCTGGGTGATCTCGGGCTCGGATTTGAAGCCGATCTGGACCAGGAGGTTGACCTTCTTCTGATCGACCCAATCCTGATTGCTGCTCATCAGGCTCGCCCAGGTGTTGCCGCCGCGGCCCATGACCTCGCCGCGCTCCAGCGCCAGATGGATTTCCTTGGTGCCGGCATAGCCGTTGATCACCTTGAAGCGGGTGCCCAGGAGGCCGTTGATCAGGGTCGGATAGATGTAGGAGTCGGAGGTGGTGCCGGCGCCGCCGAGCAGCACGTCGCGCGCTTTGGCGTCCGCCAGCGTCTTGATGCCGGACTGGTACCACGTGTAGAGCGTGCCGTTGGAATAGGCCATGCTGCCCAGCCAGTTGATCTCGGCGGCGTTGAACTGCGCGCCGGCGCCGCCGAGCATCTGGTACATCGGCATGTTCTGATTGACCGCCGCGATCACGGTGCCGTCCTTGGGCGCCACCGAATAGACGTAGTTGGAGGCGCGCACGCTGCCCGCCCCTTCCATGTTCTGCACCACGACATTGGGCGCGCCCGCGATGTGGTTGCCGAGATAGCGGGCGAGCAGCCGCGCATAGATGTCGTAGCCGGCCCCCGCCCCGAAGCCGACGATCACGCTGATGGTCTTGCCGCGATAGAAATCGGCCGCCTCCTCGGCGGCCCGGGCCGGCGCGACGGCGACGAGCGACATGGCGGTCAGCGCGAGCAGGAGGTCCCTTGCGGCTGTGCCCGACATGGCTCCTCCTGAAGGCAATGGCGCGGATCCGGAACGGCCGGGGGAATTTATGCAATGTTTCAAATGCTCGCCGCAACAGGTTCGGGCGGACATTACCGGTGGCGAGCCTGTTGCACTGCAGCGTGGTTCACCGGAACGTGACCCGGATTCGCGCCTCGATCGCGCGTTCCGGATCACAAATTAATTCCTTCGACCTTTTAACCTGCGCCGGAGCGCCTATATGTTCCGCAACGAAAAGAACAAAACGGGCAGGATTCAAATGAGGTGGGTGATCGCGCTTTTTCTCGCGCTCTTTTCAATTCCGATCGTACAGGTCGCGGCCGATGCGTGGAATGACCGGCCGGGTCCGCAGTTCTCCGTACTGTCGCCCCATGCCGGCAACGGTCCCGATGTTGCGGTGACGCGGCATCGGCATTATCGGCTGTATGATCCCATCGCCCCGTGGATCCCCAGCCACGCCAAGACGGGCTGAAATCGCTTTACTCTCCAGCGTCCTGAAAACCGGACGAGCCGAGATGGATGATCCGGGCAGCGCAGGCCGAGACCGGCGGCTCGTTCTTGCCGTGCTCCTGGTGCTCGTGCTCGTGATCGGGGCGATCGCTTATCGAAATTCCGACAGTCTCATCGATCTCGCCAAGTCGCTCACCAGCGGCCAGACCGGGCGCGCCCAAAGCCGGATTCATTATTGAGTGGGAGCGCCGCGCGCGGCCATGGTTCGCGACGCGCGGGCGTTGCCCGCGCTCCTCACCGTGTCGGAGAGGCTGTGCGTCCGCGCGAGCCGGGTCAGGGCGCTCGGCCACTGGGCTCGGTGAAAACATCCTTGCCGAACTTCTTGAGGCCCTTTTGTCCGGCATAGCCGAGATATCCCAGATCGAAGAAGTCTTCGATGCTGCCGAGCAGCGCGTAGTGATTGTAGGCGATCATCGATACGGTGCCGGGCTTTATGAAAGGCGAGACCAGCACCGCCCCGACCCGCCCGCCGCCCCGGGCGCCGCCCGGACCCTTGATGCCGGGACCTTTGTCGGGGGTTTTATAGGGAGGCTTGGGAGGTGGATTCTCGTAGACCAGCATCGCGCCGGGCGGAATGTTCGGCCCGCGCGGCTCGTGACAGCATGCCGAGGCGTCGCCGGTATCGGCCTCGTCGAAGGTGATGATCAGGAGGCCGTCATGCCGGTAGGCGGGAGAAGCCAGGATTTTCGGCACGGTGTCCGCGAGAAACTGGTCGGCCGCGACCAGGCCGCCCGGCTTGCCGTCGACGCATTTCATGTCGCCCTCGGTGCCGTCATGCCCGTCGTGACATAGGTTGGGGGTGATGAAGGCATAGTTCGGCGTCGTCCCCTCGTCTTGCAGGTCGCTCGTCAACGCCGAGAGATTGATCACATGGGCCGTGCAGGTGGGCAGGTCGATGATGGAATGGAAATAAACGAAGGGATCGTGACGGCTGGCATATTGATCGCCGTCGACCGCTTTCTGCGTGCCGTCGGGCTGGCCGATGTCGGGATGGCCACAGGCCGCACTTTCACGATCGGCGTGGTTTCCCATGTCTTCCATATAGCCCTTCCAGGTCAGCCCCTTGGCTTCGAGCTGACCCGCGATGGTCAATACGTTCGACGGATAGACGCAGCCCGTGCCGATCGCCTGCCCGTCCTTCGTCATGCCGGTGGCGGCGAAATCCACAAAGCGATGGCAGTCGGCTTGGGTGGCCGGGTTGGGGGCCTGGCCGCTCACCATCGCGATGTAATTGTCCAGGCTGTTGTGTCCGATCCCGAAGTAGTTCGGGAGCAATGCTCCTTGCCGCGCCAGCCCTTTCAGATAAGCGGCGGGAGACTTGGCGCCGAAAGTGACATCATATCCTTCATTCTCCAGCACGATGATGAACACGTGTCCCGGCTTGGACCGGGCTGGCGCAGTACCGCCCGCCACCGGATGCGACACACAGAAGGCAGGAACCGCCAGGAGAGCCAACGCCCGCGCGAGCGTGCGTCCGAAAATCCGCAAGCCCTTCATCGTATTTCCTCCGACATAGATCCGCAGCAACGCCCGGCCACGCGGTTGCATGCTCGCCGAAGGTCGCAAGCCGCCTCGGAATTTTTGCAATTGTAGCATTTTAGTACAGAAAACCGACCGCCGCCCCGCCAAAGGCTCTTCGGGGTCCGCGCACGAAGCTGCCGTTGGGTGGCGGCAGGACTCAGGGATTGCGGCAGATCGCCGTATCACAACCTTTTGCCCTCCGAAACCTCGCGCGCACCTCGCGTTTTGTGTCAGTATCATTACAGTCTGGTGTAGGTTTGGTGACGGAGGCGGAGATCCGATGACTCTCGATTGGCTGGATTGGCAAAATCCAATTGCGATCTGGTGGAGCTTTCTGGTTCTGGTCAGCATCGCCAATATCGTGTTGTGGCGGCTGCTCCATCGTCGGTTCAGCAGGCGGGCGCTCGATCGTGGCTACGGCGCTTTCCGGGTCGAGCTCATGGTCCTCCTGTGCGCCGCCTACGTGTTCGGCTGCGCCTTCCGGTCGGTGCTTCCGCGCGCCGACATTCAGCGGATTTGCCTGTTCGACACCTGGCTTTGTAGCGTGCTGGTCGGCCGGTCGGTGGCGACCATCGCGGAGGTCTGCTTCGCGATCCAGTGGGCCATTGTGCTGCGCCAATTGGCGGGCCTTACCCGATCCGACACGGTGCGAAACATCTCCAGCTTGATCGTTCCGCTGATCGTGCTGGCGGAGTGCTGCTCCTGGTACGCCGTCCTCACGACGAGCTACCTCGGCAATACGATCGAGAATTCGATCTGGGCATTGGCCTTCTTTCTCATAGCGGTTGCGCTGGTGCGCCTGCTCAATGAGTTTCACGGCATTGCCCGGCTTGTCCTCGGGACGGCGCTCGTCGGCGTTGCCGGCTATTTGGCCTTTCTGGTCGTCATCGATGTGCCGATGTATTTCGGTCGCTGGCAGGCGGATCTGGCGAGCGGCAAGGAGCCCCTCGGGGCCCTGGCCGGCCTTCATGACGTGACCACGCGCTGGATCGTGACGCGCGATTTCGCGCAATGGAAGGACGAGATTGCCTGGATGTCGCTTTATTTCAGCGCCGCCGTGTGGTCGAGCCTGGCGCTTTGCGGCTTCGAGCTGGTCAAGCACCGGTTGCCCGAATACCGCCGGAGCGCGAACAACTCGAGCCGGGCGGACTGGCGCCTGCCGGCTCAGCGCATGATCTGATAACCCGCGACCAGGAGCTCGACCGCAATCAGGATCACGATCACGATCTCCAGCCGCAACGAGCGCCTGGTGTCGATGATGTCGGTGAGCACCTCGGCGGTCTCGGCGATGACCGAAAGCTTGCGGGTCAAGGCCTCGGCGCGCTCCTTGAGCTCGTACTCGTCCTCGAGCCTGGCATAGAGCCGATCCAGATCGGGTCGATCCCACACCACGTCCGGCTTCTCGGTCACCGCGACGCGGCCGGAAACCCGGTGCTGGACCAGGAGGGCATTGCCGATGTGCTTGAGAATGGCGCGGCGGCCGCCCGAGGTGCGGCCCTTCTCGGCGAGCTGCCGGGCAAACGGCTCGACCAGCTCGAACACGGCGGCAACCTCACGCTCGTCCCGGGCCAGCACCACGCTCTTCGACAGCGCATCCGCGATGACGACCAGGTGCCCGGGCGTTACCGTTTTCAGCGTGACCGGGCCGCCCGGGAGAATCTGATCCTCCTTATCCGGCTCCATCATGATGTGGGCGATCTCCTCCTCGCGCGGCTCGACCGCACGAATGAGACGCCCCGACAGGCTGCGCAGCACCTCCTCCTCTTCCGCCGGCGCAAGCCCGATCAGCACCGCCACCCCATAGCGGAACAAGGTCACCAGCCCGTCTTTGCCGGCCTTGTAGGTCAGCGGCACGGTGGAGACGACGCCGTCGCGCTCGAGGTTGGCGGTGTCGATGCGATCGCTGAGCAGGAGCGCTCTCACTCTCCTGCGGGCAACGGGCAGATGCGCGTTCTCGGTCATCGATAGGCCGTGGCGATTATGATCTCTGCTGCGACTCCCGCGTGCCGCGACTTCCCTCGCCCCGCGTGCGGGGAGAGGGCCACGAGCACTGCGGCAAATCCGAACTCGGCCCGGTGAGGGGGCGTTTCCACAAGCTCAGACTCGCGGCAAGGCCCCCTCATCCCGACCTTCTCCATAGCCCGTCGAAGACGGGCGTAAAACGCCCTTATGGCGCGCGGGGAGAAGGAGCCCGCCGTGCGCCGCGGACACGCACAAGCCACAGGGATGGGGGGTCCGTCCAGCAGACCGCTTGGCTACTTCAGCGGAACCTGGATCAGCTCCTTGAGCTGAGCCTCCGTCAGCGGCGCCGGAATGTATTTCAGCTTGACCGCGTCCGGCATGATCTCGTCGATGCCGGCGATACGGTCCGGATCGGTCGCCTCCCTGGGCAGGAACTCGGAGCGCACCCGCGCGGTCACCGGCTCACTGAACTTGGAGACCTCGGCGAGGGTCTTGAGCCCGGCCGGGTTGTCGTAGATCCAGGCCGTGATCTCGCGCACCGCCTGCATGTAACGCACGATGACGTCGCGGTTCCTGGCGAGCGCGTCGGCGTTGGCGACGATCATGCGGGTGGTCTGGTTGCGCAGCCGCGCGACCTCGCCGGGGCGCGCGATGATCCTGATCTTGCCTTCCTCCAGCGCCTCGATATAGGGCGCGGTCGACCAGCCGACGTCGATCTGCCCGGTCATCACTTGGGTCAGCGTCACCGCCGGTCCGCCGGTGGCGACCGGCTTGGCGGTCTTGACGCCGTAAAGCTCCATCAGGGAGAGCACCGCGATCTGGGTCGATGAGCCCGGCGTCGAGAACGCGATGGTCTTGCCTTCGGTCTCCTTGAACGAGCGGATCGGCGAGTCGGCGCGCACGTACCAGTACTGGTCGGAGACGCCGGTCATGGTGCCGCCGATCACCCGCACCGGCGCGCCTTTGGCATAGGCGGAAAGCACCCCGAAAGTGCCGGCCGCGATGCCGACCTGCACGCTCCCGGACAATACCGCCTGCAGGGTCTCGGCGCTGCCCTGGGTGTAGAGCGGCTCGACCGCGAGGTTGTACTTCTTGAAGATGCCGAGCCGGTTGCCGATCTCGGGAACCATGTCCTGCAACGGCCCGATGTCGCCGCAGGCGACCTTGATCTGATCCTCCGCGAACGCCGGCCCGGCGAGCAGCAGGCTGGCCAGCAGCGCGCGGATGAGACATTTAGGCATTGTGGTTCCCTCTTTTTTCATTTGTTGTAGACCTGTTCCGCAAGCGGCGTGTTGCGGAAAAGTTGTGTTGCGGAAGCGAGACACATGCCGCCCGATCCCGGTCACCGGCACCCTGTTCGGGCCGGCGATCAGGATAGATTCAATTCGCCCCCAAGACCAGTTGCGCAAAGCGTCGCGTCGGAATGCACAGGGCGGCGGCCTCAGCCGGGCTCCATGCCGCTGTGCTTGATGACGGCAGCCGCATGCGGTCCGCTCAGGAATTCGACCAGCGCCCCGGCAGCCTGTGGCGCCGGTGCCGCGGCGTGCAGGGCGGCCGACCACACCGTGATGTGCTGGACCTCGGCCGGCAGCGGCCCCAGGAAATCGATCCCTGGCGCCGCCAGCAATTCGCTCATCTGCGTGAAGCTGATCTCGCCGGTCCCGCGTGCCAGCGCCGCTGCGACCGGCAGTCCCGGACCGATCTGAACGATCTTCGGTTTGATCGCATCGGCGATGCCCATTTGTCGAAAAAGCTCCGCCAGGTAGACGCTGCTCGGCCCCGAGGACAGCACGATCCTGGGCACCGCCAGCAGCGCGGCCTTAAGCGCCGCGCCCGACGAGATGTCGGGCCGGGGCGCGCCGGCGCGCACCGCGACCCCGATGCCGGAGCGGGCGATGTCGACCCGGCTGCCGGGCTTGAGCCGGCCGTGCGCGATGAGTTCGTCGATCCGCGCCGCGGACAGGATCACGACATCCACCACCTCGCCGCCGCCGATCCGCGCGCAGATGTCGAGCGTCCCGCCCCAACTCGCGGCGACCGCGTGCCGGGTCGTCCGCTCGAAGTCCGGCACCAGCTCGGTCAGCGCCTCTTTGACGGCGTTCGAGGCGATCAGCTTGATGGCGGCCATTGCCGGGTCCTATTGGGGAAATTTTGCGGTGCTCAATCGCCCGCTCCAACAAGGCTTGACGCCTGCCCCCAAATCAGTGGATTCAGGAAATTGAAACTCACGAATTGTGCCCGGGCGGGAGACCGCGCCGGGCTTTCTGTTGAACGTCGGAGCGATCTGGATGGATCGAGCCAGGGGAACGCCGAGCTTTAGGCCCTCGCGGGCTCTGCGGAGGCCGCATAGCTCCGGTTCACTCAACGTGGCGATCCATTGTTTTCGGATTGTACTATCAATGGCGCCGCGCTGAAATGCACACCGCAGCCATGCATTTCTGCTTGATCGCCCGGGCTCGATCAAATGATCCTCGAGCGAGCCCCGCTTGTTCTTTTCCTGCTGTTTACAAGCTATCAAGCGCCGCCTCTCCCCGCGCACCACCGCGCGCGGAGAGAGGAATGCTGCATCACCGTGCCGTCAGAGCGGCGCTGGCGCGATATTGACCACGTCGGGGCTCGGCCCTTCCTTGGGGGCGGGCTTGCTCCAGCGGATGTTGCCGCGGAGATTGTCGGTGGCGGTTCCGGCCTTGGACAGGGTTATGGAGAGCTTCTCCTGATCCTTGGGGGCGCTGCGCGGCAGCTTCCAGACCGCCAGGTTGGCCTTGGCCTTGTCGTCGGCGTGAACGCCCTGATAGCCGGTGCCGGTCGCCGCCACCACTTGGACGTCGGCCGGGATTTGCAGCGTGACGGTCACGCCTTCGGCGATCACGCCTTTGCCCTGCAGGCCGCCATTGCCGACGGTGAGCGGGTAGGTGATGCCGGAGGGGCCGGTCTCGCCTTTGCCCAGCACGCCCGTCAAGGGAACGCGGAAGCCGATCTCGTCGCGGGCCCAGAAGTAGATCTGCCGCAGCATGCCTTCCGACAGGCGCGTCCTGGAATAGTTGCCCATGTCGATGTTGGTGGCGTTGTTTCCGAGGAGTGCCCGGTGCTGACCGAGCGCGGTCGTGTGGTTGTAGACCAGGTTCGCGAAATAATCGAAATCGGCGTTGACGGCGCCGAGATTGCCGCGCGGTCCGTCGAGGTTGACGCCGTGACATTGGCCGCAGCCGATATTGATCATGGTGGCTTGGCCCGGAGGTGCGCCGGCCGCAGGCTCGAAGCGCCATTTGCCGGGCTCGGCGACCTTCGGCAGCGAGGCGAAATAGGCGGCGAGATCGGCGGCGTCCTGATCGCTCATTTGGCTTTCGACAAAGGCCGGCATGATGCCCCAGGGCTTGCGCACCGCTTGCTTGACCTGCGCGGCGTTCAATCCGCGGCCAGCGAGATCCGGCCCGAACGCGCCCTGTCCCTGCAGGCCGTGGCAGTTCCGGCACGCCGTCGCCCGGGGAGCGTCCCGTTCCCAATACGCCTTGCCGGCGGCGGGATCGCCGGCCGTCTGCGCGGAAGCCGCGCCCTGGGCCAGCGGCAGCAAGAGTATCGCGACGAAGAGCTTATTCATGGATTGTCCCTCCCTGAGCGCATCCACATTGGGGTGGATGCCTTCGCGCCATTGTAACATCGGCGCCGCGCTTGCCAACGACAGCGGTGGCCCGATCCGAGCCGATGGTGAACCGGAAATGACGGCCGCGCCGGACCGGCGCGGCCCGGGGTCAGCTTACGTTGCGCGCCAATTCGGCCGAGGGCTCGGCCGGAACACTGGCATCCGCGGCCGGAGCCTGCGGCGGGACCGCGGGCTGCGCGGGCCGTTCCTGCGGGATTTCCTCAGGGATGCTGGCCGGCGCGTTGGTCGGATTCTCCACCCGCCGGGACGATCCTTCGAACAGCGCGCCTTCCTCGATCGACAGCGACCGGTGGAAGATATCGCCCTCGACGGTGGCGCCGTCCTCCAGCCTGACGCGGACGGAACGAATTGTTCCCTTGACGTGTCCGCGCACCGTCACCTCTTGCGCGATGACGTCGCCTTCGACCTGCGCGCTCTCGGCAAGCAGGAGATCGGAGACCCGCAGCTCGCCCTCGATGCGGCCGAAGACCCGGGCTTGGCCGGTGCACACGACTTGGCCGACGATCGACATCCCGGACCCGATCGACGAGACGGTTTCCGGCTTCGGCGCCGGCGGCGATTTCGTCATCAGCTCCGGTCTCGCCGGTGGCTCCGGCCGATGCGCCGGCTCCGGCCGCAGTGGCTCCGGCCGCACCGGCTGCTCAGCCCCGAAGCGTTGCGGCGATGCGCCGACGTTCAGGAAACTCGGCGGGCTGGAGCCTGCCGGGTTGTGATCCTTTTCGGGCCCCTTGCCTTTGAAGCTGGACAGCATGTCTTACCCCCCTTTGCTCACCCCATACACCGATACCCATAATAGTGTGGTTTCCGGTAAGCTGAAACCGGAAACCAGCGCATTTCTCCATTATGGCAGCCCGGGCACCCTTATTGCCGATGGGCGCGGCAATTGCGCTACAGTCGCGTGCCGAGGGGGGATGCCGCATGCAGACCATGCAAGGGAAGATCGAAGGTCCGCTCACCGTCAATCGCGACCTCGACATTCACGGCACCATCGCGGGGGATGCGATCGTGCGCACGAACAGCACCCTGCATCTGCGTGGCGCGATCACCGGCAATCTGACGATCGAGCAGGGCGCATCCGCGATCATCTATGGCACGGTGGGCGGCCGCATCCACAAGACCGGGGGCACCGTGGTCATCGTTCATCCCCGGAGCAGCGGTCGCGAGGATCCGTCGAACGACGTCTCCTCCTCCATCGACAGCTGCTCATGAAAAATGTAGCCCTCGACGATGGCGCGCCCCAGGAGCTTGACCTGGACCGCGCGGATCGTGCCCTTGATGCGGCCGAGCACCGTCACCTCCTGCGCCGAGACGCTGCCCTCGACGCGCGCACCTGCGCCGATCATGAGGTGCGAGCCGCGCAACTCGCCCGCGATGTGGCCGAACACCGCGACCGGAGCGTCGCAGAGAATCTTGCCGACGATCGACATGTCGGAGCCGATCGAGCAGACCGCTTCCGGTCTCGTGACCGGCTCCGGCCCTGCAGCCAGCTGTTCCAAGGCCTCCATGGCGACTCCTGACGGCGGCCCAAAGCCAGCGCAACCGCCCGACTCTTATATCGGCCGCTTGGATTTCTTGGAAGCTTAGCCGCGCCGCCGGAAGTCGATGCCGAAGGACAGCACGCACACGACCAGGGCGCAGAGCCCGATCGGCACGAACGACACCAGCGCGATGCCGCTCGCGTCCCAGGCCAGCCCGCCGATGATCGGGATCGCCACCGCGCAGCTGTAGCTGATCGTGAACATGCCGGCTGCCGTGCGATGGGCATCGTCCGGCGCGCTCAGGAGCGGCGGCAAGGCCAGGATCAGCACGAACGCGATGGCATCGGCGAAGCCGAGCATCCCGGCCCAGAACACCACCCAGAGCCCGGTCATGAGCAAGATGCCGAGCACGCTGGCGAGCGACAGCAGCCCGGCCAGCACATAGGCGAATGGACGTCCGATGAACCGATCCGCCAGGCCGAGCATCAAGAGGGATGCCGGAAGCTGCCCGATATTGAGCGCCGCAAGCGCGCTGCCGATGAGCTCGGGATTGCCCAGATGGTTCAGATATTCCGGCAGGAAGGCATTGGCTGAGAAATAGATGCTGTTGATGCTGCCGAACAGGAAGCCGAGCTGCCAGATGCGCGGGTCCCGCCATTTCGGCCACCACTGGCGCGGTGGGGCCGCGGCCGCCTGGGCTGCGGTCCGGCGCGGTCCCAGGAGCGCGACCAGGAGCGCGATGACAACGACCGGCAGGCCCCACAGTGCGACCGCGATGCGCCAGCTGCCGCCGCCCAAAGGCAGCACCAGCGGCAGCGTCAGGCTGACGGCGACAATCTCACCGATCAGCAGGCCGTTGGTGTACATGGCGGTGGCAAAACCGATGCGATCGGGCAGCCAGGCGCGCACCAGCGGCGGCAAGGCCGGCTGCATGATCGCGATGCCGCCGCCCATCGCGATGGTGGCGGCAAACAGCAATGCGACATTGGCGGCGGCTCCGCGCGCCGCCGACGCGAGCGCCGTGAGGAGGAGGCCCGCGATCAGCGTGCGGCGGGCCCCGAAGCGCGCGATCACGAGCGAGCCCGGCACGGCCGCTGCCGCAAACAGGAGCGCCGGCAGCCCGGCGAGCGTGCCGATCTCGGTCTCGGAGAGGTCGAGATCGGCATGGATCAGCGGCAGCAAGGGCGGCACCGCCAGCACGGTCATGCGCAAGGCCGCGCCGCTGAGCCACAAAAGGCCGAGCGCGGTCAGAAGCAGGCGCAACGGCGGCGCGTCGCGGCGATCAGAGGCCATGGTCTCGCGTTTTCATCTGTGAGGAATCCGTACTTGCCCGCTCGTCCTCGCGAAAGCGGGGACCCGGTCTCTTGGGAGAAATGAGTGAGCTGCCACTGGCTCGGAAACAGAGGTTACGATTTCCGCGCCGACATCGCAGCGAGAGAATCTGACCGGCGTTGATTGGAGTCAAAGCCTGGGTCCCCGCGTCCGCGAGGACGAGCGGAAGGGGTTGCATCGGTATGACAAATCTTTGCAGCAAAACCAACCGCGCCAGCCGCGCAGCTGCCCGGCGTTTCGGCAGGCTTCGGTGACGAGACTTGAGTGCCGCGGCCGAAGCCACCAGATTGGGGCACAGGCGTCGCGGACGCCGAGGAGGAGACGATGGAAGCGAGCAACCTTGGGACATCGGGACTGCGGGTCTCGGTGGTCGGATTGGGCTGCAACAATTTCGGCGGCCGCATCGGCTTGGAGGAGTCGCGCGCGGTCGTCCACCGGGCGCTCGATCTCGGCATCACGCTGTTTGACACGGCGGATACCTACGGCAACCGGGGCGGCTCCGAGGAGTACCTGGGCCAAGCCCTGGGCGAGCGGCGTAAGGACATCGTGCTCGCCACCAAGTTCGGCATGCCGATGGACGCGGCGAAAGTGCTTTCCGGCGCGTCGCGCCGCTACATCATGGCGGCGGCGGAAGCATCGCTCCGGCGGCTGCGGACCGATTGGATCGATCTCTACCAGCTGCATACGCCGGATGCCCAAACCCCGATCGAGGAGACGTTGCGGGCACTGGATGATCTGATCCGGCAGGGCAAGGTGCGCTATGTGGGAAATTCCAACTTCGCGGCCTGGCAAGCCGTCGATGCGCAGTGGACCGCCCGGCAGCGCAATCTCAACCGCTTCGTCGCATGCCAGAACGAGTACAGCCTGCTGGAGCGCGACATCGAGGCCGAGCTGGTGCCGGCGATGCAGGCCTGCGGATTGGGGCTGCTGCCGTACTTTCCGCTCGCCGGCGGTCTCCTCACCGGCAAGTACCAGCGGGAGGCGCCGCTGCCGCAGGGCGCGCGCTTTGCCAGCATGCAAGGTCTCGCCGAGCGCTATCTCACGCCCGCCAATTGGACGATCGTCGAAGGCCTTGAGGCGTTCTGCGCGCGGCGCGGCAAGAACCTGCTCGAGCTGGCGTTCAGCTGGCTCAAGGCGCGCCCGGTGGTGGCGAGCGTGATCGCGGGCGCTACCAGGCCGGAGCAGGTGGAGCAGAACGTCAAGGCGGCGGGCTGGGCACTGACGGGCGCCGATCTGGCGGAGATCGATCGGCTGACCCTGCGGCCCTGATCGCTTGGTTCAGCCGGCCAGCATTCCGGACGTGCCGGTGTCGGCCTGCATGCGGGCGCTGCGTCCA
>DASYFD010000375.1:0-30233 GCA_036498625.1 Xanthobacteraceae bacterium
GCGGTGATGCGGTTCTCGCAGCGGCTGGTGGTGCTCGTCTCCGGAGCCAAGATCGCGGACGGCGCGCCCGACGAAGTGATCCGCGATCCGGAAGTGGAGAGGGCCTACCTTGGCCAATAGTCTCGCCATCGAGAGCATCGATGCCGCCTACGGGGCCGTGCGCGTGCTCGAGCGGGTGTCGATGACGGTCGCCGCCGGCGAGACCGTGGTGCTGCTCGGTACCAACGGCAACGGCAAGAGCACGCTCATGAAATGCGTCATGGGCATCGTGCCGCCGTGCGCCGGCCGCATCACGGCCGAGATCGACGGCGTTCGCCACGATCTGGTCGGCCGCTCGACCGAGGAGATCGTCGATCTCGGCATCGCGCTGGTGCCGGAGGGCCGCCGCCTGTTTCCGCGCCTGAGCGTCGAGGAGAATCTGCTGCTCGGCGCCTTCCGGCAGAAGGCGCGTGCCGAGATGAAGTCCAACCTGGCCTTCTGCTTCGAGGCGTTCCCGCGGCTGGCCGAGCGCCGCGCGCAGCTCGCCGGCAGCATGAGCGGCGGCGAGCAGCAGATGCTGGCGCTGGCGCGGGCGCTGATGAGCGCGCCGCGCATTCTCCTGATCGACGAGCCGTCGGTGGGCTTGGCCCCGGTGCTGGTGAGCCATACCATCGACAAGATCAAGGAGCTCAAGGATCGCTACCAGCTGACGGTCCTGATGGCGGAGCAGAATTTCCCCCAGGCGCTGCGCATCGCCGACCGCGGCTACGTGATCGTCCACGGCCAGATCGCGTTCGAAGGACGTTCCGCCCAGGAGCTCAACAACAACGAGCTGATCAAGAAATTCTATCTGGGGCTGTGAGCAAGCTCTAACGCTTCGTGTTGACGGCCGCCTCCAGCGCGGCCGCCAGGTCCGCTTGACTGTAGGGCTTGGCCAGCCGACGAAATTCGATTGCGGTGCGGGTCGGCAATTCGGCATATCCGGTCGCCAGCACGACCGGCAGCCGGGGATGGGTCTGCTGCAGCTTGACGGCAAAGTCGTAGCCGTTCATGCCCGGCATCGCATAATCCGTCACCACCACGTCGAACGGAGACTCGGATTCCAGGAGCTTGAACGCCTGCGCGGCCGACGCCGCCTCCGCCACGCTGTGGCCGAGATCAATCAGCATGTCGGCGGCGCCCATGCTTACCAGTATGTCGTCGTCGACCAGAAGAACCCGTAAATTTCTCGCGGTCACCCGCGCGGCCGACGTCTTCCCGGTCGCAACCGGCTCGAGCAACTCGCTCCGGCTCGTGCGCGGCAACCAGAGCGTAACGGTCGTTCCGCTCCCGGGCCGGCTTGCAATATCCATGACGCCACCCGATTGGGCGGTGAAGCCATGCACCATGGAGAGACCCAGTCCGGTACCCTTGCCGATCCCCTTGGTGGTGAAGAACGGCTCCTTGGCCCGCGCCAATGTTTCTTCGCTCATGCCCTCGCCGCTATCGGCGACGCAGATCTGCACATAGTCGCCGCGCGGCAGGCCGTTGGCCTGGCCTCCGAGGCCGTTACGGCAGGTGATCGTCAGCGTGCCGCCTTGCGGCATGGCATCGCGCGCATTCACCGCCAGATTCATCAGCGCTAGCTCGAGCTGATTGGCATCGACCTCGACCGGATTGACCTCGGGCCCGATGTCGACGCCGACCGCGATGGCAGGACCGACCGAATGCCGCAGGAAATCCAGCATGTCGGGAATGAGCACCTGCAACCTGACCACCTCGAATTTCAGCTCCTGCCGCCGGGCGAAGGCCAGCAGCCGGGTGGTGAGCGTCGCGCCGCGCTCGGCGCCCTGGATGGCGCGCTCCAGTAACCTGGTCGCGCGGGTATCCTCCGGGATCGCCTTCTTGAGCAGAGCCAGGCTTCCCAGGATGACGGCCAGCAGATTGTTGAAGTCGTGGGCCACGCCGCCGGTCAGCTGGCCGATGCTCTCCATCTTTTGCGATTCGTGCAGCTGACGAAGCGCGACCTCACGTTCGCGGGTACGCTCCACGACACGCTGCTCCAGCTCCTCGTTGCTTCGGCGCAGTGCATTGCGCGCCTCGATGTGATCCGTGATATCGGTCGCGGTTCCAAACCATCGCGTGATGGCGCCGTCGGCGTGCACCGGGATCGAGCGCATCTTGAACCAGCGGTACTCGCCGTCCGCCCGCCGCAGGCGCGCATCGGCATCGAACACCGCCCCGCTCGCCAGCGCATCCCGCCAAGCCGTTTCCAGGCCCTCGCGATCCTCCTCATGCACGGCTTTCAGCCATTCCCAGCCCAGATGCTCGTCCGCCGCCGCGCCCGTATAGCTCTGCCATCGCGGGTTGAAGTAGTCGCAGTTACCTTCGCGCCCGCACGTCCACACCAGTTGCGGCAGCGCTTCCAGGAGCGCCCGGTGATGGCTCTCGCTCTGCCGCAACGCAAGATCGGCCGCCATCCGCTCGGTGACGTCGCGCCAGATGGTGGTGACGAAGATCCGCTCTTCAGCGCGCCAGCGCCCGAACGACACGTCGAAATAGCCGGGCGCGCCCTGCTTGCGGCGGCCGATGACCTGCAGCGATTTTTCCGCGTTCGGCGTCGCCTCCGCGTAAATCCGCGCCAAGCCGCCGTCCTGCTCGAGCAGGGTATCGATCTTCCGGCCCAGCAGGTCGGCGGGGGCGTAGCCGAAGACATGCTCGGCGGCGCCGTTGACCCATTGAATCGTCCGCTCGAGGTCCGTGGTGATGATGGCGTCCGGCGCCGAATCGACGATCGCGTGGTAGCGCGCGTTCTGCCGCTCACGCAGCACGCGCTCGCGCATGACCGGCACGGTGACGTCGTTGATCTGGAGGAGGCAGAAATCCGACCGGTCCGAGGACATCGGCCGCACGATGACGTTGTGCAGCAGCTCGTGTCCGTCTTCGCCGCGCAACGGCAGCAGCTTGTTGAGGGAATGCGTCAGGATGCTCGAGCTGCCGACCTGGAACGAGTCGCCGATGACCGCGGGCAGGCGCGTATCGCGCAGGCCCGGAAACACGTCATACAGGCTCCGGCCGAGCACGTCCGGCGTGGATTGCCGGGCAACCCGCGCCATCCATTCGTTCCAGCCGACGATGCATTCACCCCGGTCGAGCACGATTATTCCGATGTCGACCGCATCGAATGCCGGGCCGTACTCGAATTCGGAAGCGCTATACAGCATTGTCAGCGGGTTGTCGTTCGAGGCCGTCCATGAAATCGCGCACGATCTCCTTCAGCGCCACAATCGAAGGCAGGTCCATGAGCAACGCGATGAATCCACGAATATCCCGGCTTTTGATGCTGAAGTCGATATAGAGAAACAGGACAAGGTTGCCGGTCGTGCGCCCCGCTTCGACGTCAAACAAGGTTTCGCCGTTCCCCCGGATGACCGTGGGCAGCGACACGCGCATGGTGTGACGGAGCATGTTGGCGATGGTCGCAAGGCAGGCGTTCAAGATGATATTGCCGGTCTCGGCGAGCGCTTCCTGCTCCAGATCGATGACGTCCTCCAACGTATGCTCGCCGCCCACGATCAATCGGACGAGCTCCAGGCTCTGCGCCGCCGGAAAGATCAGGAGCGCACTGCCGGCGAATGGGCCATCGAACGACTGTTGCACGGCAACCAGCTTGGTTACATTGCCGCCTTCCACGAGCGCGCAGGCGGCCTCGCGCGTCACGATGTTGACGGCAGGAACCGAGAGCATAACCTGCTCGCCGACCATTTGCCGCAAGCTGTTGGCGGCGCGACTGACCCCCATGTTGGCGATTTCGGCAAGCGCATCCCTTTCGCCGTCGGTCAGCTCGCTTGCGTCAATCTTCATAGAGTTGCCTTCTTGAGACGCAGGACCGCCCCGGACAAAAATGCCCCGAGCGCCTCGTCGGTCAAAGGCTTAGCCACGAATGCAGCATTAAGTTCCCTCGCCCGCGCAATAATTTCGTCCTGCAGATTGGCCGATACCACCGCGACCGGCATCTCGGGACGAATCTTGCGGATGCCGGCGACCAGCTCCAGGCCGTCCGTCCCCGGCATGTTGAAGTCGACGAGCGCGATGTCGATGGAGCCGGCCGAGATCGCGCCGATCGCCTCGGCAGCGCTGGTCGCCTCGCTCAGCTCCCAATCGGGCCGGATCCGGCGAAAAGCGCTCCCCATGATCATGCGGGCAAGCTTGCTGTCGTCCACAATGAGAACTTTGTATTGCATGTCTCGGCTTCTCGCGCGTGGGGGGCTTCAACCGGGCCACCCAACCGCGCCGTGGCTGAGCATGAGGAGCCGGCTCGGCGCCGAAGGCGCCACGCCCACAAATCGTCATTCCAGGGGCATATTACAAGGATGTGAACGGGTTAGGAACGGGGGGAATCACCCCGTGCACGCCCGATAAGGCTGCCTGCCTCACGGTTCCAAGCCCACCCATTGCCGGACCCAAGCATCCCCGCAGGGTCCCACCGGCATGACCCCGGCCGCCAGGATCACCTGCAGGACGGCGGTGTGGAGCTGGTTGCAACGGGTCCAGTCGAGCGGTCCCGCCGGGGTCATTTGCAACATCTGCAGCAGCGGCTCGGCATCCTCGACCGGACAGATGCCCTCGAGCACGATGGCTCCGCTGTCTCGGCGTATGCTCACGACAGCATCTCCTTCAGGTCCAGCACCAGCAGGACCCGCCCGTCGCCCAGGAGCGTCGTGCCGGAATATCCTTTGGCACCGGCCAGCAGTCCTTGCATCGGCTTGAGCACGATATCGAGCCGATCCCCGATGGCATCGACCTCGAGCGCCGCCAGCTTGCCGCCGGCTTCAGCGACGATCAGCAGCTTGGCCTCCAGCCCACTTGGCTTTCCGGGCAGCTTCATCAGCTCCGCCAGTGGGCAGATCGGCACCACCCGGTCGCGCCAAACGAAGCCATTGTTGCTCTTGATCTGGCGGATCCGGTCCGGAGTCAGTCGCACGGTTTCGGTGACCGCGTCCATGGGAACGCCGAATGACTGTCCGCCGGTCTCCACTACCATGATACGCGACAGCGCGATGTTCAGGGGCAGATCCAGCCGCACCGTCGTGCCGGCACCGACCGCGCTGGTGACCGATACCCGGCCTCCGATCTGCTCGACCGTGGTGCGCACCACGTCCATCCCGACGCCGCGTCCGGATATATCCGAGATTTCGACGGCGGTCGAAAAGCCGGCAAGGAAGATCAAGTCGATGACCTGCTCGTCGGAGAGCGCGGCCAACTCATCCTCGGCCATCAGCTTCCGTTCCCGCGCCTTGCGCCGGATTGCCGCCGGGTCGATGCCGCGGCCGTCATCGATGACCTCGGCAACAAAGCGGTCGCCGCTGCGCGACGCTTGGATCGCAATCGACGCGACCTCGTGCTTGCCGGCGGCGCGCCGCTCTTCGGGGCCTTCGATCCCGTGATCGAGCGCATTGCGCACGAGATGCAGCAACGGCTCGAACAGCCGATCCACGATGGCCTTGTCGGCCTCCGCGGTCTCGCCGCGCGTCGTCAGCGCGACTTTCTTGTGGAGCCGCTGCGACATATCCCGCACCAGCCGCGGAAACGGCCGCAACACCTGCGCCAGCGGAACCATCCGCAACTGCAGGATGGCGGCGTGCAGATCGCCCGCCAGGCGCTCGATCGTCTCATGCTCGCGGTCAACGGCGTCGGCGAGACTGCGATCGCCGAGCGTGTCCTGCACTCTCCTGGCGAGATGCGCCAAGCCGTTCTTGGCGACGATCAGCTCCCCGGCCATGTTGACCAGCGCGTCGATCTTCACCTCATCCACCCGCAGCAGACGCAGCGCCGGCCGGGCCGCGGCTTCGCCTGCCGGCGAATCCGCGGGCTCCGAAACGGAGGCATGATCGTCGGCCGCCGAATGATCGCGCATCGACGCCAACGCCTCGTCGAGGGCGGACAGGAGCGACGCCGCGTCGCGCTGCGACAGCGCCGCCGCTCCCGCGAGCTCGATTCGTTCCGCCCAATCGCCCCGCCGGCCGTGACGCAGCGCATTGGCGGCGCTGCGGGCGGCGGCACCCACGCGGCCGGCGAAGTCCTCCTCACCGCTCGAAGCCCGGATGCTCGCTTGTTGCTCGGCGATGATGGACCTGATGAGACCGCTCGAATCGCCCGCCGCGGCCGCCATCTCTTGCCCGGGCCGCAACGCTTCCGCCGGGACCTCGACGATGCGAACCTGATCGGGCACTAGGCGGAATATCCGCGCCAGCTCAGCGCGATCTCCTCCCGAGATCGCGCGCAGGCGCAGATTGCAGACATAGGGATCCAGATCCGCCAGCCCGTGCCAAGCTTCGCGCGGCTCGATCCGAAATGCCAGCAGGTCCGGGACTTGCCGCATCATCCCGACCGGGTCGTCGCCGTTGAAGAAGCAGCCGGTGTGCGGCTCGTAAGAAATCGCCCACAGCGCCCTCGGGCGCTCCCCTAGCGCGCGCGCGATCGGCGCGCTCTGCGAATCGACCAGATCGGAGATCCATGCCGGCAGCGCGCCGGCAACGCTTGCAGCAAGCGGGCCATGCGATGCGGCTTCCGGCTCGCTCCCGTTCCCGGGAAGCAACGCGCGCAACCGCTCGGCCATCACCCGGGCAGCTTCGGCGGCATCGGTCGGCAAGGTCGCGTGGACCTCGAACTCATCCACCCATTGCGAGACCTGATCGAGACAAGCCAATCCCTGGTCGACGACGGCGGAATCGGCGGCGACGTGTCCGGCA
Source organism: Xanthobacteraceae bacterium (assembly GCA_036498625.1). GTDB lineage: Bacteria > Pseudomonadota > Alphaproteobacteria > Rhizobiales > Xanthobacteraceae > VAZQ01. The sequence continues at coordinate 6,711 of DASYFD010000375.1, forward strand.
TGCAAGGCCGCCAGCAGGTCTTCGGCGGCATGCAGCATCAGGCCCATCGCCGGCAGCTCGACAATGCCGGCCGAGCCCTTGAGGGTGTGGAAGGCGCGGAACACCCGATCGATCCGCTCCGGGGTGGGTCCCTCGCGATCCAATGCGATGAGATCGTCGGTCGCTTGCTGAACGAGCTCGCGCGCTTCGGTGATAAACTGCTCGTGCAGCGGGTTCACTGGCCGCTCCCCGCGAGCGCGCCGGCATGACGCTTGAGATCGGCCTCGGAAACCGGCTTGACCAGATAGAAATTCGCCCCCGCCGCCCTGGCTTCGCCGATATCCTGCTGACCGGCCTCGGTCGTGATCACCAGCACCGGCAGCGTGGCCACGTCAGCCGGGCTGCGCCGCAGCGCGCGCAGAAACGAGAAGCCGTCCATCCTCGGCATGTTGACGTCGACGATCAGGAGGTCGAAGGGCCGCGCCAGCACCTTCTCCATGGCTTCGACGCCGTTTATGGCCTGCTCGACCTCGAACCCGCATTTCTCCAGAACGTCGCGATAGTAGAGGCGCACCAAGGACGAATCGTCGACCACGAGAATCCGCATGGACGAAGCCCCGGGAGGCGGTACGGCTTCACGCATGGTCCGCCTCCGGCCGTTGATAGACGATGGCGTCGGGGAACCGGCAGACGCTGAACAGCGGTGAGATCCGGCTCATGGTTTCCGAGTGTCCCAGGCAAATGTAACCGCCCGGCCGCAGGCAATCATAGAGGCTCTCGGCGGCGATTCGACGGGATGCATCATCGAAATAGATCAGGACGTTGCGGCAGAAGATGATGTCGAAACCCCGGTAATCCGCCATGGCCTTCGCGTCGATCAGGTTGGTGCGGGTGAACTGGATGGAGTTGCGCAAGCCTACGTCGATTTGATGCCTGCCGTCCGCTACCGGCCTGAAATAGCGGTCGACGAGCTGCCGCGAAAGCCGCGCCAGCGCGCGATCGCCGTAGACGCCATCCTGCGCCGCCGCCAGCGCGCGGGTGTCGATGTCGGACCCGACGATCTCGATGTTGTAGCTGTCGACCTTGCTCCAGCTCTCCATCAGCCAGATCGCGATCGAATAGGGCTCCTCCCCGGTCGAGCAGGGAATCGACCATATGCGGATCGGCTCTCCGGCCGGCCGGCCGCGGATGACCAGATCAAGCAAATCGGATGTCATGCAGCGGAGCTGGTGGTCCTCCCGGAAGAAGTACGTCTCGTTCACCGTGAAGGCATTGACCAGATGCTCGAGCTCGCGATCGGCGTCGGACCGCAGCAACGCAAAATAGGAATTGAATGAGGTCGAATTTGTCGCCGCCATTCGCTCGGCGATCCGGCGGTCGATATAGTAGCGCTTGCTCTCCGCGAACGACATACCGGTCCGGCGGTAGAGGAACTCGCAAAATCGCTGCACCTCATCCTGGGTCAGGTCGATGGGACGAGGTCCTGTCAGCTCCGGGCGCGCCATCCTAGCTTTCCGTGCCCGAAATCCGGCCGATCGCGACCGCAACGGCGAACGGCAGGAACGCGGTGCCGGCAAATCGCTCGGCGCAGCTGCGCAGCGCCGGAACGGCATCGAGGGTCCCCACCTCGGCCAGCACATCGACAGCGGCGGCGCAAACGTTGGGGTGCTGCTCGCGCTCGATCAGGTCGGACAACAGCTTGGTTGCCTGCGGCGCCGGCATGTTGCGGGCGAGCTCGGTGGCCAACAGGCGCACGTCCGAATCGGCGTCGGCCAGCAGCGCCGCCATGAAGGGTGAGATCGCGGCGGGCAGTGCCTGCAAAGCTTCGATCGCCGCGCCCCGCCGTCCCGCATCCTCGGAACGCAGATAGGGGAGCAGAGCCTGCACGCTCGCTGCGTCCCCGATTCGCATCAGGGCGGTCATGATGGCTTCGCGCACGCGGGGGGCCATTTCGCCGGCGAGCGCAGCCGCGAGCGCCGGGACCGCAGCGGCGTCTTCGGAAAGCGCCCGCGCCGCCCGCCACCGGGCCTCGGCATCGGGACTGCGGAGTGCGGCGAGGTGCGCTGCGGGGTCCCCGCCCTGTATATCGCTGGTCGCCGGGGGCGCAGGGCCGCGCCTAACGAAGGGCATGGGCTTCCACCATCTCGACAATCGCAGCCGCGATATCCTCGAGCGGCCGCACCAGCTCCGCACCGCCGCTCTTCACGAGCTCGCCGGGCATGCCCCAGACGATGGCGCTCGCCTCCGACTCGGCGATCGTGCGTCCCCCGCCCTTGCGCAGTCGCGTCATCGCATCGGCTCCATCGCGGCCCATGCCGGTCATCAAGACCCCGACCAGGCGGGCCGCCTCGTAGTGCTCAAGCGCGCTGGTCACCATGCGCTCAACGCTCGGATGCCAAGGATAGCTGCGTTGCGCCGGCGCTGATATTGCCATCATGCCGGCGGGCCGCTGCGAGACGACCAAATCCGCATCTCCCTTGCCGATATAGATCGTGCCGGGCCGCAATGGCATCGGACGATCCACCTCGACGACCTGTAGATTGCATAGTCGGTCGAGCCGCCGGGCGAAGGGACCGGTGAAGGTCGCCGGCATGTGCTGGGCCACCATCACGGGCCAGGGAAATCCTGCGGGCAATTGCGGCAGCACCACATCGAGCGCCGCCGGGCCCCCGGTCGAGGTTCCGATCAGGACCAGCCCGGGCGGTGGATCTGACTCGCGGCGGGCGGGCGAGATGCGCGGCGGCCGGGGTCGCGCAGCGGGCGCATGGACCCCGGCGCCGCGAAACTGATGCCGGATCCGCTCCCGCAGCCGCAAGGTGGGGCGGATGCGGGCTTGGGCGGCGGCGCGCACCTTCTCGACCAGGATCGGTCGCAGGCGGTCGATCTCCAAGGACACCGTTCCGCTCGGCTTGGCGACGAAATCGATCGCGCCAAGCTCCATCGCCTCGAGCGTCGCCACCGCGCCGGCTTCGGTCAACGACGAGATCATCACCACCGGCCGCGGCGCCTCGATCATGATCTGGCCGAGACAGGTCAAGCCGTCCATGCCCGGCATCTGGACGTCGAGAGTCACCACCTGCGGGTCGAATGAGCGCACCAGCTCGAGCGCCTCCACGCCGTTACGGGCGAGCCGGATGTCGAAATCGCCTTCGTCCTGGAAAACACCTTGGAGCATTTTCCGCATCAGCGCGGAGTCGTCGGCAACCAGAAGCCTGATCACGAAGCCTGCGACGCTTGCTCGAAGCGGCTCCGATCGAATTTGGCCAATACCTCGGCTTCAACCCGGTCCAGGAGTTGCGCCGCTTCGATCAACAAGATCATGCGTCCCTGCGCTTCCAGATTGACGACGCGGCCGATCAGCCGCATCTGTTCGCTCGACAATTGGGGGGCCGGCGTGATCATGGCTGCCGGAACCTTCATGACTTCCGATACGGCGTCGACCAGGAAACCGGTCTTGCCGCCCTCGATCGCCAGAACGAGAACGCGTTGCGCGCCTCCCGGTTCCCGCGCGACGAGCCCGAACCGCCGCCGCAGGTCGACGATCGGCACCACATGGCCGCGAAGATTCATCACCCCTTCGATGAAGGCGGGTGCCTTGGGCAGCGGCGTGACGTGCTCGGGCGGCCGCGCGATCTCGTCAACCACGCCGACCGGCAAGCCGAATTCCTCGTCGCCGAGCCGGAAAATGATGAATTGCTCGTCCGCCATGATCTCCTCGCCCGCTTGGCTGTCTGCTATCGCGTTCGCGCTGCCCTGCTCAGCCAGGATGCGACGAACCAGTTCGGAGCGGAACAGACGATCCGGGGACAGCAGGCCGACCAGGCGCCTGCCGCCCTCGAGGCGGCAAATCGAGGCGATCTCGGCGTCCCCTGCCCCGCGGGTGAGCAAGGCCGGGGCCGGGTCGATCACGCCCGGATCGATCGATAATATCTCGCGGGTCCGGTCCACCACGATCCCGACCGCGCCGCTTCCCAGCGACACGACCACCACCTTGCCGCGCTCCTTGCGTTGATCGTCGCTGTCCAGCCCCAGGAGAGCACGCAGCGACACCAGCGGCAGCAGGCGGTCCCGCAGCGTCACGACGCCCAGCACCGCGGTTTCCGAGCGCGGCAGCTCGGCGATCTGGTCGGGCAGCGGAATGATCTCGCGGACGCGATCGAGCGGAAGCGCATATTCCTGGCCCCCGACCTCGAAGCTGACGAGCAGCTCCTGGCGTTGCGCAGGCGCCGCCACGGCCCGCACCGAGCTCGCGGCCGCAAGCGATGCCGGCGTGCGGGCCCGCGCGCCGGATACCCCCAGCCGGGAGAACTGATCGCGCAGCAGCCGTTGCGGATTCAAGATCTTGGTCGTGCTGTCGCCCTCTGCGCCTTTGACCGAACCCTCCAGCAGATCCGGATCGACGGCGCCGGCGCCGGCGTCGTCCTGCTCGATCAGGTCGGCCGGGAGCGTCAGGAGACGATCGACCTGGTCGACGACGAAGCCGACCGGAGCGTCGCCGTCGAGCACGATCACCCGCGTCGCCTCGTTCGCGCGCGTATCCGGCAGGTTCAGCAGCCGCCGCAGGCTGACCACCGGCAGCACCGCTCCGCGCAGGTTGGCGAGCCCGAGCAGGCTGGGGGGCGCCAGCGGCATGCGGGCCAGGCCCGGCAGCCGGATGATCTCGCCGACGGTGCCAAGCCGCAGCCCGAACGAGCCTTCGGCGATTTGAAAGATGACGAGATGCTCGCTCGCCGCGCCGTCGACCGCCTGGCTGCCTTCAACAGCCGGGCTCGCGCCGGCTTGCGGTGGCGGCGCCGGCGCGGCGCCGCTGCGTTGCGGCCGCTCGCCGCGCTTAGCCATTGCGGTGCTGGATCGCTTCGGCAAGCGATGCGATCTCCTCGATCGCCGCCGCCAGATCCTCGGCGCCGCGCCCTTGCTGCTTGGCCGCGGTCGCCGCCTCGGCGGCGGCACTGCCGGCCTGCTCCGCCACGGCCGCGACCTGCGTGGCACCTTGCGCTGCTTCCTTTATCGACGACAGGATGGCCTCGGCGCTCTCCAAAATCTGCTCATTGCCCTTGGCGATCTCCGACATATCCTTTTCCACCAGCGCGAGGCTGGCCTGCACGGCGGCATTCTTCTGATTTTCCGCTTCGGCAGCGGCGACGATCTGCTCGAGCTCGCGGCGCACCGTCGCAATCTGGTCGTGGATGGCCCTGACGGTGTCCTTGATGCGCCCGGCATTCTCGCCGGAATCGCGCGCCAGGCTGCGGATGTCCTTGGATACGACCGCAAACCCCTTGCCAAACTCGCCGGCCCGCGCCGCTTCGACCGAGCCGTTGACCGCCAGCATGTTGGTCTGGATCGAGACCATCCCGATCCCATCCACGATCTTCTCGACGTTGCGATTGATCCCCTCCAGGCCGCCTATCAGCTCCAGGCTCTGCCGGGTGGTCATCAACGAGCGCGTCACGCCCTGCGACAAAGCGGTGACGTTGAGGCGGCTTTCGGCCAGCATCGCGCCCATCCGGGTGGCCCGATCGAGCGACGTGGTGGCATTCTCCCGGGCGGTGTGCGCCGTCTTCTCGATCTGATTCATGGCGGTGCTGACTTCCTGCGTCGCCGCCGCCTGTTGCTGGGCGCCGCGACTGATCTGCTCCACCGCGATGATGATCTGGCTGGCTGCGCCCGATATTTCCTGCACCGCAGTGGACAGCTGCTCGGCGGCGGAAGCCAATTGCTCCGCGTCGCGGTCGCCGGTTGCCGCAGCCCTGAGGTCGCTCGCCATGGTGGCCAGGGATTGGGCGGCGCTTTGGCTCTCATCCAAGGCAGCGGTCTGCTGCTCCACGCTGCGCAGGCTCTCAGCCGCCGCGGCCGCCTGCTCCTCGGCCGCGGAGGAGATGATCTCGGCACCCTTCTGGGCCTCCCGCGACGCGGCTTCGGCTTCGAGCGCTCCCACCGCGATGGCCTGGCTCTTTTCGGTCAGGATCCCGACCTCCTTGCGCAGCTCGCCCAAAGCCAGGATGACCACCTGGCTCTTTTGCGCTTCCGCAGCGGCGGTCTCGGCCGCGGTCTTGATCATGGCGGCGACCGACTTGACCTGGTCCTCGATCTGCTTTGCCAGGCTCTGCGCGTCGCGGGCGCTTCGCTCGGACGTCTCTGCCAACGCCCGCACCTCGTCGGCGACGACCGCGAAGCCGCGTCCGTGATCACCGGCCCGGGCCGCCTCGATCGCGGCATTGAGCGCCAGCAGGTTGGTCTGGTCCGAAACGTGGCTGACGGTCTTGGTGACATCTCCGATGCTGGCGGCCTGCTGGCTCAACTGCTCGATGATGGCGACCGAGCCGGCCTGGCGCTCGCCATTGTGCTTGATGTTGCCGGCCCATGCCCCGATCTGGTTCGAGGTCTCCAGCAGGAGCCCCTGCAAGGTTTCCTGGCGCCGGCGCACCGCGTCGGCCCGGTCGCGGGCGCGCACCAGCGTCGCGGCCGTGGTGGTGGCGACCACGAGCGTCTCCTGCGAGGCGCTCGCCGCCTCCTCGGCGCCGCTGGCGATCTGCTCCATCGAACGGCGCAGCTCCTCGGCGGCCGAGGCCGCCTCGGTAAGACCGCTCGCAAGCTCCTCGGTCGCGGCGGCAATGCGCTCCTCGATCTTCTGCTGGCGGCCGGCGGCCTTGGCCGGGGCGGCGGGCCTGCGAGCCGCAACTGCCGCGGGGAGACCAGGCGGCGCCGGGGCGCGTCGGGGCGTGCTTCCTCGCGCGGCGAGATCGGAGGTTTTCATGAGGGATTTCGGTGCACGGCTGGCGATGCGTGCCACCGAGCCGGAAGCAGCTGCCAGCAGCTTGGGCTTCGAAACCGTTGATTTGGGTGCGATGCTCGGGCCCGAGGGCGTACGCGCCTTCGCCGCGTCGTTTTCTCCGGCACGCTCGGCGCCATTTGTTTTCTTGCGCATCGGCTGAACCTGTCCAAATTCGCGTGGTCGGTGGGCCTCCCGACATAGGGACGGCCGCAAGCGCTTTGCAAGCTTCCCGTTGCAAATTTCGCAATGTTCGTTAAATAGCACAACCCGATAAGAATACAGTGTTTATCAATGGAACCCGACGGTTTCAGGGGCGGCCGGCGAAGCGGACGCGCATGGCAAATCGCGGTCCGCGCCGGAGGATGACAATTTCGGCCTCCTGGAAGTATACTTAGCTCGGCAGACGATGCCGGGAACGTGATTTCTGGACACGGCAGGCTGCCCGATGAGCGCGGGGTGCCGGGGCTGGGTTGGTGGAGCGTCGATGACAATCGAACACCTTGCGCCCCTGACCGAATTCGAGCGCGATGCGCTCGGCGAGATCTCAAATATCGCGATGGCCCGGGCGGCCAATGGTCTGCGCCAGATGGTCGAGCATGAGGTTCTGCTCTCCGTGCCCTCGGTCGAGATCGTATCGCCGGAGACTGCAACCCAGCTGGTCCGCAAGCCGGACAACCCGAACCTGGTGGCGGTGCGCCAGGACTTCAGCGGGGCATTCTCGGGCCGTGCGCTGCTGATCTTTCCGGAAACCAGCAGCCTCGAGCTGGTGCGGGCGGTGGTGGGACGGGAGTTCCCGCTGGAGGATATTGTCAATCTCGAGGACGAGGCGCTGGCGGAAACCGGCAATATCATCCTCAATGGCTGGGTCGCCACCATCGCCAATCTGCTGCGGCGCGGACTCAAGATGTCGCTGCCGACGGTGGTGCGCGGTGACAGCCAGCAATTGTTCGCGAGCGGCGACACCGCCAGGAGCCTGGTCCTGTTTCTCCACATCAGGTTCGAGATCAGCAAGAAGGAGATTCGGGGATACGTCGCCCTGCTGATGGATATTCCCTCCATCGACGAGCTCCGGTCGCTGATCGCGGATTTCGTTTCGAGCGTCACGCAGAACCACGCGGAGCCGCGCAAATAAGGGACATCTCGAGCCCCGAGGCCGGAGCGACGCGGCCGCCGACGCCCTCAGCAAAGTCCGGTCGTATGCTGCATTGTTCTGCGGAGATCGTCCTGCGCGAACGGCTTCCGAATGATCGGGAATCCATGCCCGTCGGTCTCACGGCCTGACAGCACGATCACGTGCAAGCCGCGCCGGTCCCTGCTGGCGGCTTCCGCCAATTCATATCCGCTCATCCCGGGCATATTGATGTCGGTGATGAGGATCGTGATCCGCCGATCGGCCGCCAGCTTCTCCAAAGCTTCCGTGGCTGTCGCGGCCGTCACCACCTCGCATCCCATATCCTCCAGCATGGCGGCGATCACCTCAAGAACCAGGGGCTCGTCATCTACAACAAGTACGATGCGGGTCATTTGCGACCTCCATTCTTGCCCAGCCCCGATCCTCCTTAGATGAACCCGGACAGCGGTATCTTGTTCCTGGCAAGGCGACGACTGCAGCGCGGAACTTTGTTCAGTTCCCGGTAGTTGGGGCAGGACTTAGCGTTAACGGCAATCAACTTCGGCAACCACCGCATGAACACCAATCGCAAATCGCCTCCGCTCGAGCGCGCCAATCTAAATCTCGAGGATAAGTGCGCAACCCGGCATTGGATCAAGAAGTGGGGAGTGACCCGCAGCGAGATGCAACGCGCCATCGACAAGGTCGGCCCCGCGCTGCATGCGGTCGCCAAGGAGCTCGGCAAGCCGTTTGATCTTTAGGGAAGCGCGGACGCCTGATGCAACGCAACATGCCCGGCTCAACGCAACCTCGGACGGAGCAGCCCGGCAGCACCGCAATCAGCCTCGAAAGCGAGCGGTTCGCATCTGATAAATCGTAATTTTAAAGTGGAACTTAGCGGTGGTGCGGGCGTTGGGAGCCAGGAAAAATCAAACGAGGGAGATTACGATGGGCTTTGGTAGAGGCCTTTTGCTCTGGCTGCTCGGTATTCCGCTTCCGCTCATCCTGCTCTTGGCTCTTTTCATGCATCACTGAGGGCACGCCCGAAACGGCTCGAGAGGGCTCGCGCAAGAAGCCCGGCGGATCCCGCCGGGCTTCTTTTTGGCTTGATGTGGCAGACCGTTGAGCTTCGCAGCGCTCATCCCGGGCGGAAGCGCTTGAGCGACAGGAATCCAAGCACCACGAAGATCGCCAGCACGGCGATCTGGGCGATCAGGAACGGCGGCTCGGATTGGGTCGGGGCGAGCGGCTGCAGGAACGGCAGCTTCTGGAACGACTGGACGACGCCGACGAACGCGTTGAAGTAAAGCGCGATGGTGGCGCCCACGATGTAGACCCACCGCCAGATTCCCACGAGGTGAAACATATAAAGCGCCACAATGGCGGCCGCCAGTACCACCAGCGACAAGACCCCGATCACTTGCGGCGGCCCGAAGCTGGTTGAAGGAAACAAGAACCCGGTCACGCTGGTGAGCACCGTGCTCGCGAGAAAGAGCGCCGTCCAGCCGTCCTGCCGCTTGCCGCCGAGCCAGCCGAGCATCACCACGATGCCGGAGAAAATTCCAATCAGGCTTATGATGACATGCACGGTCGTGAAAGCGGATGTCGACAATCCTAAAATCATGGCACCTTACCCTCGTTTCTCTCGAGTCGTCGGCCCGGCCGCACCCGCTAATCCCACGCGGAAGATTGCTCGAGTGAAATCGGGTCCATTGGCGGTGGCTGCAACTCGGCGATGCGCGCGTCCGGCGTGTCGCGGCGGCCGCGGGCTGTGGTACAGTGCGCCATCCCAGGCAGCTTTTGGAACACAGCTTTTAGAACGCCATGGCAGCACCGACGCAATCGATCATCGAGACGCGACGTCACCAGATGTTTCCCATGCTGGAGCGCGCGGAGATCGAGCGGGTGCGCCGGTTCGGCGAGATCCGCCACTATGGGGCGGGCGAGGCGCTGGCCAAGGTCGGCCAGGTGGGTGCTGGCCTCACCATCATCCTGGCCGGCAAGGTCGATATCACTCAGCATGACGAATCCGACCGCCGTGCGCTCATCGTCACTCATGGGGCGGGCGAGTTCATGGGCGAGCTCGCCCAGCTGGCGGGACGGCCGGTGCTGGTGGACGCCTACGCGATGGAGCCGGTCGAGGCCTTGATCATCCGGCCGGACCAGTTGCGCGCCTTGCTGGTCGCCGAGGCGGAGCTGGGCGAGCGGATCATGCGCGCTCTGATCCTGCGCCGGATGGGCTTGCTGGAGACCGGGGCCGGCGGGCCGGTGATCGTCGGCCGCGCCGACAACGGCGATGTGCTCCGGCTCGAGGGCTTTCTGCGCCGCAACGGCCATCCGCGCCAAAGGCTGGACCCCGAGACCGATCCGGAGGCGAAGGCGCTGATCGAACGCTTTCACGTCGACCCCGGCCAATTGCCGATCGTTCTGTGCCCGGGCGGACAGCTCTTGCGCAATCCGGGCGAGGTCGAGCTCGCCCGCTGCATCGGGCTGGTGGGACCGATCGACCCCAAGCGTCTCTATGACGTGGTGGTGGTGGGGGCCGGGCCGGCCGGCCTCGCCGCCGCGGTCTATGCCGGCTCGGAAGGACTTTCCGTGCTGGTGCTGGACTGCCGCGCGTTCGGCGGCCAGGCCGGCGCCTCGGCCCGGATCGAGAATTATCTGGGCTTTCCGACCGGCATCACGGGGATCGCCCTGATGGCGCGCGCCTACAATCAGGCGCAGAAATTCGGGGTCGAGATGGCGATCCCGGATGAGGTGACCGCGCTTGAGCCCGCGGGTGCGGCCGCTGCGGGCCCCTTCGTGCTGCGGCTCTCCAACAACGAGCGGGTGAGCGCCCGCGCGGTGGTGATCGCCAGCGGTGCGCGCTATCGGCGGCCTCCGGTCGCGAACCTGGAGGCTTTCGAATCCACGAGCGTGCACTATTGGGCCTCCCCGCTGGAAGGCAAGCTGTGCTCCGGGCAGGAGGTCGCGCTGGTCGGAGCCGGCAACTCGGCCGGCCAGGCTGTGGTCTATCTGGCAAGCCAGGTCGCCAAAGTCTGGCTCCTGGTGCGCGGGCCGAGCCTGGAAGCCAGCATGTCGCGCTACCTGGTCGACCGCATCAAGGGACTGTCCAACGTCGAGGTGCTGTTTCAAGCGGAGATCAGCGCTCTGGAAGGCCACGACGGCATGCTCGAGGCGATCCGCTGGCGGCAAGGCAAGTCCAAGGAGGAGGTGCGGCGGCCGATCCGCCACCTGTTCCTGTTCATCGGGGCCGAGCCGAACACCCATTGGCTGACCGGATCGGGGGTGGAGCTCGATGCCAAAGGGTTCGTGCTGACCGGCACGGAGGCCGGCAGCGACCGCCGAATCCTGGAGACGAGCCGGTCCGGCGTCTTCGCCATCGGGGACGTCCGCTCGAGCTCGGTCAAGCGGGTCGCGGCGGCGGTCGGCGAAGGCGCGCAGGTGGTGGCGACCCTGCATGCCTACTTGTCCGCGCCCGTGCGCGCGCCGGCCGTGACCGCAAATGCCTGATTGACGAGGAGTGCTTATGACCAAGACCTGCAGCCACCGCGACACCATCCGGGACGTGCGGCCGAGCGCGCGCGGATGCGAGGAATGCCTGAAGATCGGCTCGCCCTGGGTGCATCTGCGCCTGTGCCGCAGCTGCGGCCATGTCGGCTGCTGCGACGACTCGCCGAACCGGCACGCCACCAAGCACTTCCAGGCGACCCGCCATCCGATCATCGAGGGCTATGATCCGCCCGAAGGCTGGGGCTGGTGCTATCTGGACGAGGTGGTGTTCGACCTGTCGGACCGGGCCACCCCGCAGGACGGCCCGATCCCGCGCTTCGTCTAGGATCCGGACTCAAAGTCGCGGCCCGTCATTTCGCCTTCTCATACGGGTAGATCAGCTTGCCGGATTCGAGGTCCGCGGGGGCCACTACCACCTGGGTGGAGACGTCCTTGAACTGATCGACGGCGTTGCTTTTGACGTTCTGGAACTGCACCTGCAACACCCGCGACTGCGCCCACTCGCCCTTGGCGCCGAACTTCACGTCGCCGACCACGGTCGCGAAGGTGCTGCTGCGGATATGCGCGGCCAGCTTGGCGTCGTCGAGACTCTTGGTGGCCTCGACCGCCTGCTGCAGGACTTGCAGCTGGGCGTAGGCCCAGGGCGCCATGTAATAGCCGAGCGGATCGACGCCCTCCGCCTGTGCCCGTGATTGATAGGCCTTCATCAGATCGTCGACCCCGGCGAAATGCATCTTCGGCACCGGCAGCCAGTAATCGTAGTTCGTCCAGCCGTTGAGCAGGGGCCCGAGCTGGGTCTTGATGGCGGTGGCCTGCAGCCCCACCATGGCGCCGCCGATCATCTTGGGCTTGAAGCCGATCTCGTTGACGGCGCGCACGATGCCGACCGAGTCGGGCGGATAGGAGCACACCACCACCATGTCCGGATTGGTCGCCTGGATGGCGCGCACGATCGGGCTGAAATCGTTGGTCGTGGGCGGATAGGTCTTGTCGTAGACGATCTTGAGACCGAGACTCTTGGCGTTCTCGCGCGCGCCGTCGGATGCATTGTTGGAGAATTCCTGGTCGGCTGCCACGATCGCCACCGTCTGCGGCTTTGGATTTTGCAGCATCGCCAACGCGAAGAAGTCCTTGGTGAAAGCTGGCTTGGGCACCGGGCCGGCCGGAAGCATCGCGAAATAGTTCGGGTAGTCGAACTCGCTGTTGATCGCGAGTCCGAGCAATCCGATCAGCAGCTTCTTGCGCGCAATGACGATCGGCATCGCCGGCGCCAATTGGGCGGTCGCATAGGCGCCCATCAGCAGGTCGACTTTGTCGACGTCGAGCAGCTTTGTGTAGATGGTGGGAACCTCGGCGGGGGCGCTCTTGTCGTCGTAATAGATGAGCTTGACCGGGCGCCCCAGGAGCCCGCCCTTGGCGTTGACATCCTGCTCCCAGATTTTCTGGGCCAGCAGGGCCGACTTGCCGTTGGGGGCAAGCCCGCCGGTCAACGCCATGCTGTAGCCGATCTTGATCGGCGTGCCGGTTTGCGCCGATGCGGGCGCCGGAGCAACGAGCAGCGAAGCCAGCGCCACGATCGCGGCGCCGGCGAGAATCCCAGACCGGCATTTCAGGTAGAGAAGCATGCAGTCCTCCCGGCTATTTTGGCGATTTTTGCTGATTTTAAGCGCAATCGCGCTACGCGCGCCAGGGTGTTGCCTGCTGAACGCACACGGATGATTGCTTACGGCGGCCGGCGTGCCTCCGTTGCGCCTCCCGCTCAGCTGCGCAGGCCCGGCGCCTCGTGGCCGGTGCGCGCCACATATTCCGTGTAGCCGCCGCCATACTGGTGAATGCCCTCCGGCGTCAGCTCCAGCACGCGGTTGGACAGCGCGGCGAGGAAGTGCCGGTCGTGCGAGACGAACAGCATGGTGCCCTCGTACTCCGACAGCGCCGTGATCAGCATCTCCTTGGTCGCCATGTCCAGATGGTTGGTGGGCTCGTCCAGCACCAGGAAATTCGGCGGATCGAACAGCATCTTGGCCATGACCAGCCGTGCCTTCTCCCCGCCCGACAGCACCCGGCATCGCTTCTCCACATCGTCGCCGGAAAATCCGAAGCAGCCGGCGAGCGCCCGCAGCGCGCCCTGCCCGGCCTGCGGGAACGAATCCTCGAGCGACTGGAACACCGTGCGCTCGCCGTCCAGGAGTTCCATGGCGTGCTGCGCGAAGTAACCCATCTTCACGCTGCCGCCGAGCGCGATCGAGCCGTCGTCCGGCGGCGTCGAGCCCGCCACCAGCTTCAGCAGCGTGGACTTGCCGGCACCGTTCACGCCCATGACGCACCAGCGCTCCCGGCGGCGCACCTGGAAGTCCAGCCCCTCGTAGATGCTGCGGCTGCCATAGCCTTTGTGCACGTTCTTCAGGCTCACCACGTCCTCGCCCGAGCGCGGCGCCGGCAGGAACTCGAACAAGATCGTCTGGCGGCGCTTGGGCGGCTCCACGCGGTCGATCTTCTCCAGCTTCTTCACGCGGCTCTGCACCTGCGCGGCATGCGAGGCGCGCGCCTTGAAGCGCTCGATGAACTTGATCTCCTTGGAAAGCATCGCCTGCTGGCGCTCGAACTGGGCCTGCTGCTGCTTCTCGTTGACCGCACGCTGCTGCTCGTAGAACTCGTAGTTGCCCGAGTAGGCCGTGAGCGTGCCGCCGTCGATCTCCACGATCTTGGTGACGATGCGGTTCATGAACTCGCGGTCGTGCGAGGTCATCAGGAGCGCGCCCTCGTAGCCCTTGAGGAATTGCTCGAGCCAGATCAGGCTTTCGAGATCAAGGTGGTTGCTGGGCTCGTCCAGCAGCATGGCGTCGGGACGCATCAGCAGGATGCGGGCGAGCGCCACCCGCATCTTCCAGCCGCCCGACAGCGCGCCCACGTCGCCGTCCATCATCTCCTGGCTGAAGCCGAGGCCGGCGAGGACCTCGCGCGCCCGCCCCTCGAGGGCATAGCCGTCGAGCTCCTCGAAGCGCCCTTGCACCTCACCGTAGCGCGCCACGATGGCGTCCATGTCGTCGGAGCGGTCCGGATCCCCCATGGCGGCCTCCAGCTCCTTGAGCTCGGTCGCCACCGTGCTCACCGGGCCGGCGCCGTCCATCACCTCGGACACCGCGCTGCGGCCCGCCATGTCGCCCACATCCTGGCTGAAGTAGCCGATGGTTACGCCCCGATCGACCGCCACCTGGCCCTCGTCGGGCTGCTCCTCGCCGGTGATCATCCGGAACAAGGTGGTCTTGCCGGACCCGTTCGGGCCGACCAGCCCGACCTTCTCCCCCTTGTAGAGCGCTACCGAGGCTTCGATGAAGAGAATCTGATGGCCATTCTGCTTGCTGACATTGTCGAGACGAATCATGGGCACCCAAACCTGGAAAAGACGTTCCGGCCGTCTTTAGGGCATGTGGCGCGCCCACGAAAGGGCGCTTGCGAATTCAAGGCGGCAAAGCGCGGGCGCAGAGCGGAGTTCAAAGGATGCGGCACGATTCATCGAGAAGGTGGCGAGCCGATCGGCGCATCAATCATGTCGGCGCGCCCACCTGTTCAGCAGCGATAGCGCATTGTGAAATGGCGCGCCGCGGGGATTCGATTCGCTAAATCGTCGCCCTCGACCCCCGCCTCAAGCCCACAAGCGTTCGCTCTCCAGGCCCTTGTAGATGCCGGCCACATATTCGGCATAGCCGTTGAACAGCTGGGTCGGCCGCCGCTCGCCCACCCCGATCAGCATCTCGCTCGCCTGGCTCCAGCGCGGATGCGGCACCTGCGGATTGACGTTGGCCCAGAAGCCGTATTCCGACGCCTGCAGCGCCTCCCAATAGGTCTTGGGCCGCTGGTCCGTGAAGCTGAAATGGGTGATCGACTTGACCGACTTGAAGCCGTACTTCCACGGCACCGCCAGCCGCAGCGGCGCGCCCTGCGATTTCGACACCGGCTTGCCGTAGGCGCCGGTGACCAGGAAGGCGAGGTCGTTGGTGGCCTCCGCCATGGTCAGGCCCTCCACATAGGGCCACGGATACCAGGTCTGCTTCTGCGCCGGCGCTACCACCGGATCGAGGAAGGTCTCCATCTTGAGATATTTCGCCGAGGACAAGGGCTTCGCCAACTCGACCAGCTTGGCCAGCGGGAAACCCGACCACGGGATCGCCATGCCCCAGGCCTCGACGCAACGGTGGCGATAGAGCCGCTCCTCCAGCGGCATCTTGCGGATCAGATCGTCGAGGCCAATCTCCTGCGCCTTCTCCACCATGCCGTCGATCTTGACCGTCCATGGCCGCAGCTTGAGCGCCTGGGCGTTGCGGGCGATCTGCTTGGAGGTGCCGAACTCGTAGAAATTGTTGTAGTTGGTGTTGATCTTCTCGTCCGTGACGGGCCGGTCGAGCACGAATTTCTCGTTGCGCTTGACCGGATAGAGGTCGGCGGTCGGATCCGGCACGTCGGAGGCGCGCTGCGCCAGGGCGGGCGCGGGCGACAACGCGAGCGCGACGATGCCGGCCGCCGCTCCGGTCGCCGCCAAGAAGGCGCGGCGGTCGAGGAACAGATGCTCCGGGGTGGCGTGATGCTCGGGAATTTCCCATCCGCGGCGGCGAATGACATGCATGAGGCGATCCTCCAGCTCGGTGGCTCTGCACTACGCGGCGATGCGGTCACCCGCAAGTCACAGCTGCGGCAACCGCCAGTGAACGCCGGCAGTGCCCGAAGGCATTTCTGATCCCGGCGACAGCCGGTTTGAGTCGGCAATCTCAGGCAGAGGATACCGGATCGGGCGCTGGTACGGAAGCCGCGGCGGATCAGCCCTTGGCACACAGGCCGGGCGCCAAGGCGCCCACCGGTGTCGCGGATTGCGCCTCGCCGGCCGGTCGCCCTACCAGGCGCCGGCTCATCATCCCAATGAGCTGGTTCTTGGGCAACGGCTTGGCGAACAGGTAGCCCTGCCCGATGTCGCACCCGGCGGCCTGCAATTTGTGGCACTCGTGCGTCAACTCGATGCCCTCGGCGACGGTCTTGAGCCCGAATCGCCTGCCGAGCTGGACGATCACCTCGCACAGCCCGGCGCTGACCTTGTCGATGTGGCAATTCATGACATAGCTGCGATCGATCTTGAGCTCACTGAACGGGAGCTGGCGCAAGCGCGCGAGCGACGAATAGCCGGCGCCGAAATCGTCGAGCGCCAGCGTGCAGTTGAACGCCCGCAACGCGCCCGCGACCTCGTTGGCGATCTGCAGATCGTGGATGATCTCGTCTTCCGTCACTTCCATGATGAGGCCGGGCCAATTCCCCGCTCGCGGCCGCTCCTCGTGCAGGATGGCGGCGATCGGCAGCTTGACCAGCGCCGTGACCGGCACATTGACGGAGAGCTTGATCGATACCCCGTGGTCGGCGCAGTCCTCCCAGTCCCGCAGAGCCGATGTGATGACGCGCTCGGTGAGCGCCAGCATGTCGGCTTCGCTGGCGCCCGGCAGGAAGGCGGCGGGGCCGAGCACGCCGCGCTGCGGATGCCGCGCCCGCACCAGCGCTTCGGCGCCTACCAGCCGCATGGTCTTGAGCTCGATCTTGGGCTGATACCACAGCTCGCACCAGCCGTGCGCGAGCACGTCGGCGAGAGTGATATTTCCGGTGCCCGCATCGGCTTGCAACCGGCCCGTAAGCAGCTTGCGCAGGCCTGCCAGCATGGCTCTCTCGCGCCCTCTCGAAGGAACGATACCAATCGCCCGATGGCCCCTTCGTCCAGGCATTTATGCGGAAATCAAATCGATACGGTTAAGGATCCGGCAGCCAAGGCAATCATGCTTTGCAAATGGTAACCGGCAAGTAGCCACGCGGCAGCGCCTGCTCAGCACCGCCGGGGCGCCGAGGCGCGCCGGCCGGATGCCGGCCGGACCGCGCCGTGCGGCGGAACGTTTCGGTCAGGCGGCCGCCGCCTTGCGGGCCGCCACAATCTGCTCGGCATTGCGGCCGGTGAGCTCGGCCATATGGTCGAACTTGGCGGTGAAGCTGCCGACCCCGGCGGTGGCCGAGCGCACCTCCACGATCAGCTCGCCGACCTCGGCCTCCGGCATCTGCACCCGCACCACGTCCCAGCCGTCCCAGCCCGCCCGGGTATCGAAGCCGAGGATCTGGCCGCGCCGTCCCGCCATCAGGGCGTTCATCTTGGCGGTGGCCTCCGAGGGACAGACGATCTCGACCTGATGGATCGGCTCGAGCAGCACCGGGGTGCATTGCGGCAGCCCCTCGACCAGGCCGAGGCGGCCGGCGATGCGGAACGCCATGTCGGAGGAATCGACGGTATGATAGGAGCCGTCGATCAGCTTGACCGCGATGTCGACGACCGGAAAGCCGAGCGGACCGTGCTTGAGCGCGTCGATGACGCCCTCCTCCACCGAGGGGATGTAGTTGCGCGGCACCACCCCGCCCTTGATCTCCTCGGTGAAGACGAAGCCGGCGCCGCGCGGCAGCGGCTTGATGTCGAGCACCACATCGCCGAACTGGCCGTGGCCGCCGGACTGCTTCTTGTGCCGCCCGCGCTGCACGATGCCCTTCTTGATGGTCTCGCGATAGCCGACCGTCGGCTTGCGGGTGACGATCGGTACGCCGAAGCGATCCGCCAGCCGCTCGGTCGCCACCCGCAGATGCATCTCGCCCTGTCCCCACATCACCACTTCATGGGCCTCGGGATTGTGAATGACGGTGATCGAGGGATCTTCCTCGAGCAGCCGGGTGAGGGCCTGGCCGAGCTTGACGTCGTCCTTGCGCTCCTTGGCGGAGACCGCGATGGCCAGCACCGGCGGCAGCGCCGTCACCTTGGCGAGCTGCGGATGCGCCTGCTTGCCGGCGGTCAGCGTGTCGCCGGTATTGGCATGCTCGAGCTTGCCGAGCGCGACGGTCTCGCCCGCCTGCGCGGGCCCGCGCTTTTCGCTGTTCTGCCCCAGCAGCTTGAACACCCCGGCGACCCGCCCGGCCTCACGCTCGGGCGTCACGAAGGTGGTGCCGTCGCCGACCGTGCCGTTGAGCACGCGCACCACCGACATCTTGCCGCCGTGCGCCGTGTGGAAGGTCTTCATCACGTTGGCGACCGGATCCTGGCCGGCCTTGAGGCCGAGCCGCTTGATCGTCCTCTCGACCGTCGGGGCCTCGTGGCGCAGGGCCTTGAGCAACCGCAGCACGCCGTTGGTGCGGGTCGCGGTGCCGAACAGGACCGGGCACACCAACCCGTCGCGCAGCTCCTTGGTGAGATCGTCGAAGATCTTGTCGCGTGGCGGCGGAATATCCTCCAGCAATTGCTCCATCAGCTCGTCATCGTGGTCGGCGAGCGTCTCCAGCATGGTGAAGCGCGCGTCCTTCTCGCGGCTGAGCTCGTCGCCGGCCAGCTCCATGATCTCGGAGGGCGCGTGCTCCTTGTAGACATAGGCCCGCTCCAGCGCGAGATCGGTGAATCCGGTGATGATGTCGCCGGACCAGATCGGGATCTGCCGCAGCAGCAGCGGCACGCGCGAGGCCGGCTGCAGGAAGCTCACGGTGTCGCGGATGCGCTTGTCGGCCTTGTCGATCTTGTTGAGGAAAAGGAAATGCGGGATCTTCAGATCTTCCAGCTCGCGCAGGATCAATTGCAGCTGCGGCACCTTCTTCTCGTCGGCCTCGCAGACCACCACCGCTGCGTCGACGAAGGGCAGCACGGCGCGCATGTCGTGGATGAACTCGACCGACCCCGGACAATCGACGAAGGTGTAGCTGTCGCCCATGAAATTGGTGGTCGCCACCGTGAGCTCGACGCTCATGTTGTGATGGCGCGATTCCTGGCTGGCGTCGCCGACCGTGGTGCCGGCCTCGACCGTGCCCAGGCGCCCGATCGCGCCGGTGCGCACCAGGATCGCTTCGAGCAGCGTGGTCTTGCCGCTCTGGAACGGGCCCAGCAGCGCAATGCACCGTGGACCCGCGGCTCGTGTATCGTTCTGTGCCATGACTGCCTCCCAAACCGACCTGACCCGGCCTTATCAGAGACCTTCAAGACATCGTTTCAGGCCGAAGGGGGGATTGGCAAGAGGCGGCAGCGTCCCCATGGCCGGGAGGTGGCCGACAAGATGGAACCGGCAACGCCGGCGGCTGCCGCACGGCAGCCGCCTGCAGGGCTCGGCAGCTACGATTCGCGTCAGCGCGAGGGTCGCAGGCTGAGGTTCGCGACCCCGAGCGCGAGATTGAGCCCGACCTGCCCGGTCAGGGACACCGGCTGCAACGCCACCGTGCGATTGGAGCCGCCCACCAGGACATTGGCGCCGAGGCCGGCCGCGATCGTCACCTCGCCGCTCGCACCCGCATAATCGCCGGCCAGAAAGCCGTATCCACGCGAGGTGTCCGCGTATACCCCCCACACCATCACGCCGCCGCCGGTAATCCCGACATCGAGGCCCAATTTCGAGATGGTGCCGAAATAGCCCTCTTGCGGGCCTGGCACATCGGGCGTGAACAGACAGTTCACCGAGCGCTGCGATCCGATGATCAGGCCGATGCCGGCCGACACGTCGCAATTCAGGACGCCGGTCCGAACCCGCTGCGCTTGCGCGGTCTGCGCGGTGAAGGCCAGCGCGGCCAGCGCCAGAATCAACGCCCACATGAAAGTTCGACGCATTTACCCCTCCCTGCTTCGGTTCCTGCGGGCGGAGACCTCGAACGCTCTCCGCCGGAACCCCCTCCATTCTAGAGTATCATCCGCCCGAGGGGAATCGGATTGCCCTGCCCCCCGCCCCCGCCGCGGCCCGCCGGCGCGCCTCAGCGCAGGCTGCCGCAGAAGCGCTGGATGCGGCGGCAGGCTTCCTCCAGGTCGGCGGTCTTGGTCGCATAGGAGATGCGAAAGGCCGGGCCCAGCCCGAATGCCGTGCCCTGCACCACCGCCACGCCCTCCTGCTCCAGCAGCTCGGTCACGAAGTCCTCGTCGGATGCGATCCGCTTGCCGGACGGGGTGGTCCTGCCGATGGTCTCCTGGCAGGTCGGATAGACATAGAATGCGCCCTCGGGCTTGAGGCAATGCAGGCCGCTCGCTTGGTTGAGCATCGAGACACAGAGATCGCGGCGTTCCTTGAACACCTTGTTGTGCTCGGCGATGAAGTCCTGCGGCCCGTCCAGCGCCTCGACCGCCGCCCACTGCGCGATGGCATTGGGGTTGGTGGTCGATTGCGACTGCAGGGTCGCGATCGCCTTGATGAGCATCTCGGGACCGCCCGCATAGCCGATGCGCCAGCCGGTCATGCAATAGGCCTTGGACACGCCGTTGAGGGTGAGGGTGCGCTCGTACAGTGCCGGCTCGACCTGCGCGGGCGAGAAAAACTCGAAATCGTCGTAGACCAGGTGCTCGTACATATCGTCACTGAGAACCCAGACCTGCGGATGCCGCAGCAGCACGTCGGTGATCGCCTTGACCTCGTCGCGGCTGTAAGCCGCCCCGGTCGGGTTCGAGGGCGAGTTGAAGATCAGCCATTTGGTGTTGCGGGTGATCGCCTTCTCGAGCGCCTCCGGCTTCATCTTGAAGCCGTGCTCGGGCTTGGTCTCGACCACGACCGGCGTGGCTCCGCCGAGCATCACGATGTCGTAATAGCTCACCCAATAGGGGGCCGGAACGATCACCTCGTCCCCCGGATTGAGCGTCACCATCAGGGCGTTGTAGAGCACCTGCTTGCCGCCGGCCCCGACCGAGATTTGCGCCGGCTTGTAGTCGAGCTCGTTCTCGCGCTTGAACTTGCGCGCGATCGCCGCCTTGAGCTCGGCGATGCCGTCGATATTGGTGTATTTGCTCTCGCCGCGCTCGATCGCCTTGATGGCGGCGCGCTTGATGTTGTCCGGCGTATCGAAATCCGGCTCCCCCGCCCCCAAACCGATGACATTGCGGCCGGCCGCCTTGAGCGCGCGGGCCTTGTCGGTCACCGCGATGGTGGCAGACGGCTTGATGCGCTTGAGCGAATCCGCGAGGAAGGCCATGGACGTCTCCAATCGAGCAGTTCTTGCCCGTGGGTCCTAAAGCATTTTCGAGAAAAGTGGAATCAGCTTTCCGCCCAAAATCGCGACAATCCCGAAAAATCCGGCGATTCGCCGGTTAGGGACGCGCCCCGAGGAGCCTGGCGGCTCCCCCGACGAGGCGGTCGTGCTCCCGCCCGCACCGTGGCGACAAGAATGTCCCAACGTGCCTCCCCGGATGGCAATTTCCTTATCTGTCGATGTTGTGATCGCGCACGAAGCGCGCATCGCCTATGATTCAGCGCATCGAGCGGGGCGCGTCACCACAATGCCGCGGTCGTGTCACAGGACGGCACGGTCGCGGCCTGCAACATGACGGGAAGGCCACGATACCGAAAGGCCACGAAGGGCACGGGGACGGAATGTATACGCTCTATTCCATGCAGCGATCGGGCAACAGCTACAAGGTGCGCATGGCGCTGGCCCAGCTCGGCATTCCCTACCGCCTGATCGAGGTCGACATCCTGCGCGGCGAGAGCCGCACGCCGGAGTTTCTGGCCAAGAATCCGAGCGGTCAGGTGCCGCTCCTGGAGGTCGCGCCGGAGCGCTATCTGGCGGAGTCTAACGCAATCCTCTGGTACGTGGCGGGCGGCTCGCCGCTGGCGCCCGAGGACCGCATCGAACGCGCCGAGGCGCTGCAATGGATGTTCTTCGAGCAGCACAGCCTCGAGCCCAATATGGGGGCGGCCTATTTCTGGCTGGCGCTGGTGAAGGGCGGTCGGGAGCTGCAGCAGCACGCCCTCGAAGACTGGATGGAACAAGGCTATCGAGCGCTCCGGATCATGGAAAATCACCTGAAGCAGCACCGCTTTTTTGCCGCCGATCGCTACACCGTGGCCGACATCGCGCTCTACGCCTATACGCATCTGGCGCACGAATGCGATTTCGATCTCGCTGCGTTCCCGGCGGTGCGCGATTGGCTCGACCGCATGGCGGCGCAGCCGGGCCATGTCCGCATGGAGCAGGAGCCGGCCGACATGGCGGCGGAATAACGCAAGCGATTCGGTTGGAATACTGTGGCCGGCGCGCCACGGTCCGGGACAAATCGCTGCGGCGTTAACGCTTCGCTAACCATAATCACAAAATGGCCCTCATTCGTCACCGGCACCGCCTTAGTCCGGCCGAACCCCCGCCCGCTATCGGCGGCAAATTCATACCAATGATTTGTGGAGATCGATTATGTCCAAACAACCCGAGATCGGAGCCAGGCGCCCGACCGTCGATGCGCCGGAGCCGAATCTCAAGGCTATCGCGCTGGTCCAGCTGATCGCCACCGTGACGCTTGCACTGTGCACCCTGATCATCGCCACCGCCGTATCCTTCGGACTGGCCCGTGCCGAATTCGCCCCGATGCCGGACACGGAGATGGCGCCGTTGGCCGCGTCGCTCGCGCCGATGGACGAGGCGGCTTTTCACTCCTGAATTCTTGCAGCCTGACGGCCGGCCGTGTTGCGATCCCGCAGCCCGCCGGCCTTTGTGCGCTTGAGCCGCGCCGCGCCGGCTTTGCGCACAGGCCTTGATCCGTACCCTCGCGGCCGGATGATTTGAACCTCCGGGTCTCGTCCGGTTCGGTGCGCCCGCAGGGCCTCCTTGCATGAAGGCAGCCGCGACGGTAACCCATGGCGGCAAGGCGTCGGGACGCCACCTCATCATGTTTGCCCTGTTCGAAAGACTGCTGCGGCCGACCGACCCTCCGGAGCACCCGGAGCCGCCGGCCGGGCTCATCGCGTTCTTCTGGCACTTTGCCCGCCAGGCGAAATGGCTGTTCGTCGCCCTGTTCGTGATCGAGATGCTGCAGGCGCTGACCGACAGCGCCGTGCCCTGGTTCATGGGTCGCATCGTCACCCTGGTGACCACCGTTCCGCCCGATCGCTTCCTGGCCGTCACCTGGCCGGTGCTGACCGGCATGGGGCTGGTGGTGCTGGCGGCGCGCCCGACCGTTGCGCTGGCGCGCTATCTCATCGTCAACCAGGCGATCGCGGCCCCGTTCACCGGCCTGATCCGCTGGCAGGCGCATTGGCACGTGGTGCGCCAGAGCTGGGCGTTCTTCCAGAACGATTTCGCCGGCCGCATCTCCAACCGGGTGATGCAGACCGGACCGGCGGTGCGCTCGACGCTGACCGCC
>DASYFD010000376.1:0-36578 GCA_036498625.1 Xanthobacteraceae bacterium
ATGCTGTCCGAAATTTTCATCTTGCGTCTGGAAGCGATCTTGCGGTCATCGAACGCAACGGTCCCCACCACCAGCGAAACGCGATTCGTCCCTATCGAGCCGCCAGTGAGCCCCCCTGGCGGAAGGGGTGGGATTCGAACCCACGAGGGAGCGTTAACCCCCTGGCGGTTTTCAAGACCGCTGCCTTAAACCACTCGGCCACCCTTCCAACTCACCGGAAACAGCGGCTTAGCCTTACCCTGCCCGTGAACGCCGTGGCAACCCTCGGGCCGTTGGACCCAACTTGGACCCATCCTGAAAGACCGGCCTCACCGCATCACCATCAATGAGCCGACAAGCTTCGCGGGCGTGCCCTTCATGTGGTCACGGCCCGGGAATGGCTTCGCGGCTGTTTGGTTGGTCGCTTTGGCATCCCACAGGCTAGCACGAAGCGGCTGGCCGCGCGGTGACGCTGCCCCGAAGGGAAAGAAGCCCCGCCGGGGAGTTGGTCGTCACTCGGCGAGGCTTCCAGACGGGAAGCGGGGGAGTCGGGGGGTGGGGCTTCGCCGTCCACCGACAAAATACCCCCTCTGGGCACGGTCGAATCTTGATAAATGTCAATTCTGCGGAATCGCGATCCTCACGATGACCGTCGCAAAGACCTGGCCGCGAGGACTACCGAGGCCCGCCGGTCACGCTCGGGCATATCCATTCGCATAGGGTCCGGCGACTGCTCTATTGCGTGGAAGGCATCGCCAAGGCGCGGAGACCGGAGGGGTGTCCTCCCAGTCCCCTCCGTCCACCCTTATTTTGATTTTTCGGCGTCAGGCAACTGCTGTTCGACGCGATCAGCCACGCGCTCATACGTGTCTGCAATCCGAAGCAGAAGCTGCTTGGCCGCATCGTTCAACATGTGATCTGCCTTGGCGCGGGTCTTCTCAGCCAGATCTCGAAAATATCGGGCATCCGAAACAGGCTGGTTGGGCATGTTGCTTCGCGCGAGCGTTACTATTTGAGCAGGGCAAGCCGGGAAACCGGGTTCATACGCGCGGCTTGCAACGGACGTCTTGTTATTTTGCGCCAAAGCATTGTCGCCGCGTGCCAGCGCCACGCCTGCCCAAAACGGAAGTGTAGAACTTATAAACTCAAGTACGGTCGCGTCCTCGCGGAGAACGCGCTACATCGCCAGGCGAACTTGAAACAGGAGGCGGTGAGGCTTCAGGCAGGGCTTCTCGCGGACGGGAGCTATGCCGATGAGCTACACCCTCATGGTGCTGGGCAGCAGCGCCGGTTTCCACACACTGATGGCGCTTGCCGTCTTCGTACTCGGCTGCAGCATCGGATTCGGATACCGAGAGATCATCCGAACCTCACCCTGTCGAGTCCGCCGCGGCAAATAGAGGAATCAAGCGGGCCGTTCGGCGGCCACCTGACATCAGCGTCAAGACGCGGGGACTGGAAGACCGTCGCCCCCCAATCCCCGCGGCTCGCCCCCACCCTTATTTTGATTTTCCGGCATCACGCAAGCGCCGCTCGACGCGCTCGGCCACGCGTTCATGCGACTCCGCAATCCGAAGCAGGAAGTGCCTGGTTACATCGTCTGTGGCCCGATCCGCTTTGGCGCGGGCTTTCGCCGCTTGAGCACGCCAATATTGCGGATCAGAAACAGGCTCCCTGGGCATATTGGTCCGCGCGACGTTCATGATTTGAGCACCGGGCACAGGCCCGGGGCAGACCCGGAAACCGGGGCTTCGTATGCTCCAGCTCCCAACAGCCGTCTTGCTATTTTGGGTCAAAGCGTTGTCGCCGCGTGCCAGCGACATCAGCGGCCCGGCGTTTTCGAAAACGAACAGCCTGGTCCGTGCTCAAGCGTGGCGACCTTCCGGCTCGTCCCGGCCGATCGGATCCGCCGATCCCCGACTTCATGGGCCCGCTACTGATTGCGCGCGAAGTGATAGTCCGCCCGGCGAAAGCTGTTTGCGAGCTCGGAGTTCTTGCGATCGGTCCATCCGGCCATCGGGACATCCCCGTGGTCGAACTCACCGGTCTCGCGGATTTCGATCAACCGATATTTGACCCGCACGAACAGGCGTTGAAATTCCGGAATTGAGGCCGCCAGCGCCTGGATATCTTCACGGTATGGCGATTCGCGCCATCGGTCGGGAAAGCTGGGGTCGACCTGAATTACGACGTGAACTTCGCGGCCGACTGCCTCCGCGGTGATCATCATGCGCGCCTTTGCGGGATACCAGCGCTGCGAATCGAGCACTGCATCGAGCCCGCCCGAGAGCCATCCGCATACGAAGTTTCGACATGCGTCAGGACGGCCATCGTAGATGCTGCAGCCCCCCTTGCCGGGCCTGCAATGCCGGCACCATGTCCAGCCCGGCCGATCCTCCAAGCCTTCGATCGACAAAAGCTTGCAGCAGAGCGAACAGGAGCCGCAGGAACGTTCCATGTCGATGCTCAATTCGCTCGGCACCCGGGATCATGCGGCTCCTGCTGAAGGAACGGCACGCATCCATCCGTAGGGACTTGCGTCAGCAGATCGATAGCCGCCAGATCGGGGCCCGCCGCAATTACGTGTCGGGAGCGATCGCCATCCGCCCCCGCGTGCAAACGGGCTCGCGTCAGCGACCACATCCCGGAAGCACGTGCCAGACGCCGTCCGCAGTCTGGACGAAGCCATACGATTTGGCGGTGGCGGCATTGCCGAAAACTTCCGGGTGGTGAACCGGATTCACCCCGGCCAGGCTGCACCGCACGACGGCTCCGCCGCGTTCGATGCCGTGGTCGTCGCGATCGGTTGCACGCGCGGGAGCGGCGCCGAGGACGCCCAGCGCGGCAATCACGGCGAGCGCGGCGAAGGCCTTCCGTCCAATCATGGCAATCTCCTTGAGGGTTGCCGACGCGCTTGTCGGCCAGCTCGATTTGCCGGGGTTCCGTGTAAATCCGCGAGTGGCGAACCCGGAAACATGGCTGCACATGTTATCGAACGCGAGACGGTTTTTCCACCCAGCAAGGGCTGCGACAATCTGTGCTCCGCAAGAGAACCGGGCCGGCCGCGCACTCATTCGATGCAAGGCAGCTCGACCCGCCAACAGCATCGCCCTGTTGCGGCGGCGAGGCGGCACGCGCGGCCATGGCTCGAGACGTGCGGGCATCGCGCCCCCTGCTATAAGGGAAACAGGCACGATCCGGCCCAGGGGCTCCGATCGAGCCGGAACCAAAGCCATCGTTGGGAGTTGGGTACCCGCAGGGGGGATCTCCAAACCCCCCGCATCGCTTTCGGGTCCCTAGCCCCGCCGCCGCGGCGGGGTTTTTCTTTTCAGGGAAGCTGACGCCGCCGATTCCTGGGCGCCACATACTCGATGAATATACTTACGTCGATTAACGTTCTCGAAAGCATGTTTTCCGTTATGAGAGTAAAGTCCATGCGTCATGCCATCGCCTTTCTGAGAGACGAGCGCGCCGCCACCGCCATAGAATATGGCTTGATCGTCACCGGCATTGCGCTCGGCACCCTGGCGGTTCTGTCCGGCGTCGGTGCAAATCTCACAGCCGCATTCCTGTTGCTGAAGGACGCGGTGTAGCGCCCACCTCGCGCGCGATGAGGAGCAGCCTTTCCGCCTGCGCCTTCCACAACCGTCCAAAGCCGGCTGCCTCAATTCCGTTGCAAATGACCGCGACCTTGAGCGCCACGATGAATCGGCCGCTCGCGTTTTCCCGTTGGTCAAAGGCGGCGATGGTATAAAGAAACCACCGCGTTGGAAAAACGGCCCGCCACGTCATCCCAGGGGGAGAAACCGATGCCCTTATTCCCATGCGCCAAGTGCAACTGCGTCGAGGACACGGCGCTCTGCCATTATTGGTCGGCTCGCCTGCGGCAAGCATCCGCCATATGCTCAGCCTGCGATCCCACCATCGGGAAGTGGCACGGCGAGTTTCCCAAGGAATCGGCCGAAGGCTGGGTCTACGACCGGAGCGGATTCTTGTTGGACAAGGGATCGGTCGAGCGCTGGCTGGGACAGCCGATCGAGACTTTCTCCCGGCCCGGCGAGGGCCCCTGGGGCATGCGCGAGTCGATAAAGGCGCACGTCCTGGCGCTCGACGCGGAGTCATACGGCGCGCCTTGACGGCGCAAATCTAAGCAATCGAAGCCGCGGCTGGAGCGCACAGAAAACAACCCCGCCGAAGCGGGGTTGAGAGCAACGTCGTCGCGCCGCATCATCCCGGCGCCCATTCACGCACCGATCCTCAGTCTTCGGATCGGGCCGCCGGCTCCTCATAGATTTCCAGCTTCGGAGACGGAAGCACCGCGCCGCCGCCTTCGGATGTCGTGACCGTTCCGGTGGTTTCGGGGTCCGGCTCGGTCAGCAGATTTTCGCCAACCACGGTGACCGGCGCGGCGGGCTCGGAAGCCGGCGCGGCGGCAACGATCTCGACGGGCTCTGCGGTCGGGGCGGCCTTGGCCTCCTGTGAAACCGCAGGCTCGGTGATCTGGGCCAGTCCGAGGAAAACATCGAGCTGTGCCTTGGTGATGCAGGTCTCGGCGCCGCTGTCGTCGGATACGCAAAGCCGATGCGTATCGATATGCTGCCAGGACTCGGTAAGGGCGGTGACGGTTTCTTCCAGATAGGCGATTCGCTTCTCGAGCGCCTCCACGTCCTTGGCAGGCACCAGGATCATCTCCTGCGCGGGCGGAGACAGGCTTTCGGCCTCTTCGGCGCGGGCCATTTGGGAGCTGCCGAGCGTGAACCAGACCGCCAGCACGGCGGCGGCGGCAACGGAAGGTCTGACAAGCGCGGACTTCATAGGCATCTTCATGAGGTACTCCAGTTGATACACGTACGCATTTGATACTGCAGTGTGGATCGTCCCGTTCGGACCGGCGTTCCGATCGGCTCAAGCCATCGATGACCGCCTCCGATAAGCGGCAAGCATGTCCTGCAATGGCTGTGAGCGCCCGATTGCGGCGGCATGTTGGAAAGTGGGCTCGTCCCTGGAAGAGCCGTCCCCTCTTCTCCAGTCCGGTTCGCAAATCATGAAGCCGCGCGATTAACGAATTATTGAAAAGTCGGGATTTTTTCTTAACCGCGAATCTGCGGGCGCCGACAGAACGATCTCGATCTCAGGCGACCAGCTCGGCCCAATGATCGTGGACGAATTGCGCCAGCCGCAGCAGGTCGGTGAGGCCGATATGCGCCTCGATCTCGCTGACGGTCGTCATGGTGCCGTGGCCGGCGCTGTCATGCCGATGACCCACGGCCTGCAAAGCGGCCTCCAGCTGCGTGGCGAGCGCGGTGGACACGTTGATGCAGATGCGCTTGGTGAGCCGGCGGCGGCCCCCGGTGGTATTGTATTCCACCAGCACCTTTGTTTCATCGCCGATCTTGGCGGTGGCGAGAGCCAGCAGGATCGATTCCGCCGCCGCGCCGCACATCACGCAGGCCGCGAGGTAGTTGCCGGTGCGGTAGGTCCTGACCGCTTCGGTGGCACGCTGGGCGTAACCGCCGCCGAAGCGATCGGCCAAGCCTTGCAGCGCCTGGGCCAGCCGGCTGGGGTCGGTAATCGGCCGTTGGCTCGCGTCCTTGAGCCAGGTGCGGCCGAATTTGGTTATGCTGAAGGTGTCCCCGGAAAACAGTCCGGCATCCGTCGACCAGCCGCGCGGCGCAAATTCGCCGGGCCGGATGACGCCGATCCTGCACAGCTCCCAGGCTGCGTCATAAAACGGCTCGAAGTGACGGTCCTCGAGATCCTCGGAGGCGACCGGCTCCGGCAGCGATTGCCAGTAGCCCTGCACCACATGCGGAATCCAGAGATCGCCGGCGTGGCCGTGGCTCTGCCCCGCGCGTGCAGTCTTCCCCTTCGATTCCGGCGCCGCGGCGAGATACTTGATGAGAACGTCAAACGCATCGTCGAACTGCATCACGTGATCTCTTTGAGCGGAAAGGCTGAAGCTTCTGGCATTGTCTGATTTTCTTGGCTCGATGAGGATATCCCCAAGCGGTCCCGGGGCCGAAATTTGCTACGCCACGCTTCAGGAGCAAGTCCAGATACCCCGCTGGGCGACCTTGTGCTTGCCGGTCCGCCTGGGCCACTCGAAGCGGCAGTCGTCCTCATAGATGGAATAGGGAAAGTAGCCCCCATACGGGTAGTAGCCCGGATAGCCGAACAAGGAATAAGGATAGAGCCCTCGGTTGAAGCCGCGAAACCCCCCGTGGAATGCATGGAATCCGCCGACGCCGCGGTGAAAGGCGCCCGGGCTGGCAGTGGCCGAGATCGAGGAAGCCGCCAGCCCGAATGTCACGCAGACGAGGCCGGCAACCACACCACTCAGGGACTTTTGCATCGAACCTCCATGGGGAGCTGTTCACACCAAGGACCGGCCGTATGTCCGGTCCCGTTGATCCTGTCTTGGCCCGCCCACATCCTCGACCTGCTCATCGCTGCGCCGCGCGACAGACATTGAGCAACGGCTCGCCGGCGGCGAAACGCAAGAGGTTCTTGCCGAACAGTTCCTTCTGCTGCGGATAGCCGGACGAGCCGCCGCCGGCGATGTGCGGCGAGATGATCACATTGGGCAAATCCCACAGCGGGCTCGCGGCCGCAAGTGGTTCGACCTCGGTGACGTCGAGCGCCGCGGCGGCGAGGGCGCCCGATTGCAGCGCCGCGATCAACGCCGCACCGTCCACCAGATCGCCGCGCGCCACGTTGACCAGCAGCGCCTTGCGGCGCATCGCCGCCAGCGCCGCCGCATCGATCAGGTGATGGCTCTGCGGATCGGAGCTGGTGCAGATCACCACCGCATCCGCCATGGCGAGCGCTTCGGCCAAGCGCTCGCGCCCGAATACCGCATCGACGTCGCCTCCGGCGGTGCCGGTGCGCGATACCGCGATCACGCGCGCGCCGAACGCTTTTGCCTTGCGGGCGACCGCGCGGCCGATCGAGCCCAGGCCGATGACGCACAGCACGGCGCCTTCCAGGGTCGCGACCTGCGCGATCAGCTCATGGTGCCGCCAGCGCCGGGCCAGCTGATCGGCCTGCAGCTGCGGCAGCCGCCGCACCAGCGCAAGCAGCAGCGCGAGCGCATGCTCGGATACCACCGCGGACTTGACCCCGGTCGCATTGGTGACCGTCACCCAGTCCGGCAGCCCCATCTTCAAACCGCCATCGATGCCGGCGGAGGTGAAATGAATCCAGCGCAGCGTTTGGCCGGCGCCATGCCGCAGCGCCTCCCCATAGGCGGCCGAGCAGGCCCGGTTGCTGGTGACCAGGATCGCGGCATCGCCGATCTCCCGGGCAATATCGCCGGGCGAGGCCGCGAGCGCCCATTGCAGGTGCGGAAAGTCCCGCACCAGGGCGACGATCGGCTCATCGAGCCCGAATGGGTAAAGCACAGCCTTCATCGATGTCCCCGGAACAATGTTTACGCTCTTGGCCGCGACCCGCTCGTGGCAACCCCAAGTTCCTTGCATTTCCCCCGGGCGGCGACTAGGTCAGGCGCATCCCAACCGAGACCCGCATATGGCCCAATCCCGTGCGCCGACGGTGAGCTTCGTCTCCCTCGGCTGCCCCAAGGCGCTGGTCGATTCCGAGCGCATCATCACGCGGCTGCGGGCGGAAGGCTATGAGCTCACCCGGGCGCATGCCGGCGCCGATCTCGCCATCGTCAACACCTGCGGCTTTCTCGACAGCGCGCAGGCGGAATCGCTCGCCGCCATCGGCTCGGCCCTGGCCGAGAACGGCAAGGTGATCGTCACCGGCTGCATGGGGGCCGAGCCCGAGAAGATCACCGCGCGTTACCCGGACGTGCTCGCCGTCACCGGGCCCCAGCAATACGAAAGCGTGCTCCAGGCGGTCCACAAGGCGGCACCGCCGCAGCACGACCCGTTTCTCGATCTGGTGCCTCCTGAAGGCATCAAGCTCACCCCGCGCCACTACGCTTATCTCAAGATTTCAGAGGGTTGCAACAACCGCTGCACCTTCTGCATCATACCAAAGCTGCGCGGCGACCTGGTCTCGAGGCCAGCGGCCGACGTGATGGGCGAGGCCGAGCGCCTGGTCGCCGCCGGCGTCAAGGAGCTGCTGGTCATCTCGCAGGACACTTCCGCCTATGGGGTCGATCTCAAATATGCTTCGAGCGTCTGGAAGGGGCGGCAGCTGCCGGCCAGGTTCCTCTCGCTCGCCGGCGCGCTCGGCGAGCTCGGGGTCTGGATCCGCCTGCACTACGTCTATCCCTATCCGCATGTGGACGAGGTCATTCCGCTGCTGGCCGAAGGCAAGGCCCTGCCCTATCTCGACGTGCCGTTCCAGCATGCGAGCCCGGATGTGCTCAAGCGCATGAAGCGGCCCGCCGCGCAGGAGCAGACCCTCGAGCGCATCAGGCGCTGGCGCGCCATCTGCCCCGATCTCACCATCCGCTCGACCTTTATCGTCGGCTTCCCGGGCGAGACCGATGCGGACTTCCAGCTCCTGCTCGATTGGCTGAGCGAGGCCGAGCTCGATCGGGTCGGCTGCTTCCGCTACGAGCCCGTCGCCGGCGCGACCGCCAACGATCTCGCCGCCGCGGTGCCGGCCGACGTGAAGGAAGAACGCTGGCATCGCCTGATGGCGCACCAGCAGAAGATCTCGACGCGGCGGCTCAAGCGCAAGCTCGGCACCCGCCAGCAGGTCATCATCGACGCGGTCGGGCCGACGGTGGCCTAGGGCCGCAGCAAGGGCGACGCCCCGGAGATCGACGGCACCGTCTATGTGAAGAGCCACCGGCCGCTGCGCGTCGGCGAGATCGCCACGGTCAGGATCGAGCGCACCGACGACTACGACCTGCACGGCACCGCGGTCGGGTTTTAGCCCATCGATTCCGCAGGACCTTTAGGGTGGGAAAAATTGCCTCGCACCGTGATCAGTACTTCACGGAGTAGGTCTTCGTCCGACTCACGGCTCTGCGGCGCAAACCTGCCTGGCTATGAAATCGATTTCGCTACGCAAGGTATTTCTTGAGCGGCTCCCAATATTGTCTGTGCCACCCGCCATTGGCTTCCTCGCCGTTCAGGTGCGACCGCATTTCCTCCGGAAAGCCCACATGGTCCATGACCAGATGCGTCTCCGAACCTTGCTGCCGCAACTCAAATTTCACGATCGAATAGAGTCCCCCCGGCCACATCTTGACGCGCCATGCCTGGACAATCCGCTGATTGGGCACAAGCTCAATGTTTCGCCCCGTGATTACCCCACCAAAACACGAAAAGGCGCCGCCAGGTTCGCGGTTGATTTCCGCCGGCGCGCCACCGCTGAATTCGCTGAACTGCTTGGAGTCCAGGAGCGCGTCATATACGCGCTTCGGACTCGCCGTGAATATGACTTCTTGCCGTATCGCGTTGGTCATAAGGGTCTCTCTTGGTTGGTGACTTTGACAAGCTCGATTCATAGGCGTGAGGCCGGGCGCCACCGCGCCCGCTCGCGCCTCGGCGGCGTCAGCCGATCGATCGCCAGTTGAGCGGCGCGACAAAAGATGATCAACATAATCTTTTGGCGATGCTATCCATACCGCGTCACCCGTTGACGTCTGGACTTGGAGCCCTGACGTCGTCGCCATCACTGACCGGAGGAAGCATTGCCCTACCCCCCGCACCATCTCCCGGAGACCAGAGCCAGAATCGTTCTAAGTGCTCGAAAACTATTCAACCGGTTTGGATTTGATGGCGTCTCGATCCAACAAATCATGACCAACGCTGGTCTCACCCATGGTGGCTTCTATAGGCACTTTGAGAGCAAAAGCGATCTATACGCCGAGGTACTGGGATGCTTCTTCACAGACCCAAAATGGAACAACAGCTGGGAGGGCGTGCATGTCGACCTGACCGCTGCAGACGCCGGGGCGCAGATCGTCCGCGCTTACCTGTCCCGGCAACATTTCGACGAAGTAGAAAATTCCTGTCCGATGGTAGCTCTGCCAAGCGACGTTGCGCGCAGTAATGAGAAAGCGAAGCGAGCTTTCCAGACGGTCTTCGAAGCAATGGTTGTTTTGCTGCAGCGCAGCTCCGCCAAGAACGACCACTCCGCTCGGGCTTCAGCGCTGGCGATCGCTGCCCTTTGCGTCGGCGGCATGGTCATTGCCCGCGCCAGCGAGGGACGTGCCCTGGCAAACGAATTGCGCGGCGCCGCAATGGAGGTCGCGCTCAAGCTAGGCGGTTGGGATGACAAGGCGAATTCCAGGCCTGCTCAATCGAGGCGTCGGGGCTCAAAAGATATCGTTGAAGTAGCCGGGGGCGGCGAAGCTGAAACCTAAATGCGCGATATGGATAGGCGCGCCGCGAAAGATGCGAACAATGCTTTACACAATTGTAAACCTCCAAAAGGTGAATTTGGCGGCGGGCATTGCTTACAGCGGGACCCGTGGCGCCCGCGCTTGAAGGCGCGGCGCCGCTGAGGGGCAACGACCGAGAACGGAGGTGCGGAATGGATTGGCCTGATTTGCTCCTCATGGCGGGTGTCGCAATCCGATGCCTCAAAGCTCGGCCACGACCTTGACCACCGCGCCCATCAAGGTGGCGAGCTCGTCAGGCGAAATCGTAAAGGCCGGCGTGAGATAGACCGTGGAGCCGAAGGGGCGGATGAAGACCCCTTCGGCCGCGAAGCGGGCCCGCATGGCGTCAAGATTTTCGATGCGCTCGAGCTCGACCACGCCGATCGCGCCCTGCACGCGCACGTCCTTGACGCCTCGCATTCCCCGGCAGGGCGCGAGGCCCTGCGCCAAGGCTTGCGCGATGCCGGCGATCTGCTGCAGGCGCGGCTCCCGCTCGAACAGATCAAGCGAAGCATTGGCGGCCGCGCAGGCGAGCGCATTCCCCATAAAAGTCGGCCCATGCATCAAGGCACGCGCCCGATCTTCCGACCAGAAGGCGTCGAACACCTTGGCGGTCGCGACCGTGGCGGCAAGCGGCAATGTTCCCGCGGTCAGCGCCTTGGAGAGTGTGATGATGTCGGGAACCACGGCAGCGGCCTCGCAAGCGAACAGGCTGCCGGTGCGGCCGAAGCCGGTGAAGATTTCATCGAAGATCAGCAGCAGGTCGTGGCGGTCGGCGGCGGAGCGCAACCGGCGCAGTACCGCGGCATCATGAAACAGCATGCCGCCCGCGCCCTGCACCAGCGGCTCGACCACAATGCCGGCGATCTCGCCCGCATGGCGATCGAGCAGGCGGGCGAGCGCGGCTTCGCTTTCCTCGTCCTGCGGCAGGTCGGCGATGAAATGCTGGGGAAGCAATCCGGCAAACAGCGCGTGCATGCCGGAGGCAGGATCGCAGAGCGCCATGGCGCCGGTGGTGTCGCCATGATAGCCGCCCCGGAAGGCGACAAACCGGGTGCGGCCCGCGACGCCGCGGTTGAGCCAGAACTGCACCGCCATTTTCATGGCGATCTCGACCGCCACCGAACCGGATTCGGAAAAGAACACGCGATTGAGATCGCCCGGGAGTAGATCCGCCAGCCGCCGCGCCAGGGTCAAGGCCGGCTCATGGGTGAGGCCTCCGAACATGACATGCGGCATCAGGGCAAGCTGCCGCTCCACCGCCGCGCGGAGGTGGGGATGGTTGTAGCCATGGCAGGCGGTCCACCATGACGCGATGCCGTCGATCAGCTCGCGGCCGTCGGACAACGTAATGCGACAGCCCTGCGTGCGGGCGACCGGCAGCGGCGGCCGCGCGGTTTTCATCTGCGCATAGGGCAGCCAGATATGGCCGAGCCCGGCACCGTGCCAGTCGGGAAGCCCCTGGCCTTCGCTATTGCCCGATGTGCGGCGCTTCCATTCCACGGCGGATACAGTCATTTTGATTGGCGAGGCAGGACGGGCACTCTACACCAGCCAGGCGGGAGCTTTCCTCTCCCGCCGCTGAAGCAGCGAAGGGAGACATGCGCTCGCTCGACGAATTCGCCGCCGCCAAGCTCGCCGGGCTCGAGCGCGCCAACCTGCGCCGCAAGCTGGTCGATACCACCCGTCTGGACGGAATCTGGGCGTTGCGCAACGGCCGCCGCCTGCTTTCGTTTTCCTGCAACGATTATCTCAACCTCTCGCAGCACCCGGCCATCAAGGCGGCGGCCATCGCGGCGCTGCAGCAGTACGGGACCGGCAGCGGCGCCTCGCGGCTGGTCACCGGCAATCATCCACTGTTCGCCGGGCTCGAGGCGCGGCTCGCCCGGCTCAAGCAGACCGAGGCCGCTTGCGTGTTCGGCTCGGGCTACTTGGCCAATATCGGCATCATCCCGGCCTTGCTCGGCGCCGACGACCTGGTGCTCATGGACGAGCTTGCCCATGCCTGCCTGTGGGCCGGCGCACGCCTTGCCCGCGCCACCGCGATCCCGTTCCGCCATTGCGATCTGGCGCACGTGGCAGCGCTGCTCGACCAGCATCGCGCCCGCCACGGCCGCGCCCTGATCGCGACCGACGGGGTGTTCTCCATGGATGGCGACCTGGCGCCGATCGCGGGCTTGGCCGCCCTGGCGGAGCGCTTCGATGCCTGGCTGATGACCGACGACGCTCATGGCATCGGGATCGTGGGCGACGGCCGAGGCTCGACCTTCGCGGCCGGCCGGAAGATCGATGTGCCGCTGCAGATGGGCACACTGTCGAAGGCGATCGGCGGTTATGGGGGCTATCTCTGCGCTTCCGCCGCCGTCATCGAGCTGATCCACAACCGCGCGCGCAGCTTCGTCTATTCGACCGGTCTGCCGCCCGCCATCGCGGCGGCCGCCATCGCCGCCCTCGACCTGATCGAGGTGGATCCCGCTTACGCGGCCCTGCCGCTCGCCAAGGCGAGATCGTTCACCCGGCAAGTCGGGCTGCCGGAGGCGGAAAGTCCCATCGTGCCGCTGATCGTCGGGGACGCGCAGGCGGCCCTGCAGGCCTCGCGCCTGCTCGAAGTCGAAGGCTTCCTGGTGATCGCCATCCGTCCCCCGACCGTGCCGGCCGGCACCGCGCGATTGCGCTTCGCCTTCACGGCCCAGCATCCCGACGACGAGATCAGGCGGCTCGCCGATGTCGTGCGCGACCGCATCCTGACCGCCCGGCCGCAGGCCCAATTGATCGTACAAGCCGAGCCCGTGGCGCGGCAGCCCATATGACCGCGATCTTTGTCGGCGCGACCGGAACGGATGTCGGCAAGACCTTCGTCACCACCGGGCTCATCCGGCATTTTCTGAAGGAAAGCCGCGCGGTCGATGCCATCAAGCCGGTGGTGAGCGGATTTGATCCGGCCGCCGTGGCGCAAAGCGACCCGGGCGCGCTCCTGGCCGCGCTCGGCCGTCCGCTCACGATCGAGGAAATCCAGCGCATCTCGCCCTGGCGTTTCGCGGCGCCGCTGTCGCCCGACATGGCGGCGCAGCGCGAAGGCCGCACCATCGATTTCGGCGCCGTGACCGAGTTTTGCCGCAGCGCCATGGCAAAGCGCCGCGGCCTTTTGCTGATCGAAGGCATCGGCGGCATCATGGTTCCGCTCGACCAAAGCCACACCGTGCTCGACCTGATGACGCAGCTGCGGCTGCCGATCCTGCTGGTGGCCGGAACCTATGTGGGCACTATCAGCCACACCTTGACGGCATTGCAGGTGCTGGTGCGCCGCAATCTCGATGTCGCTGCCGTGATCGTCAGCGAGAGCCAAGGCAGCGCCGCTGCGCTCGACGACACCGTGGCCGCGATCGCGCGATTTTCTGGCGCGATCGACGTGGTCGGCATCCCCCGGCTGACCGATGCGGCAAGCGTCCATCCGGCCTTCGCCGCTATCGCACGGTCACTGTGATCCGAAGTTCAGCGGCTGCGCCCGTCGACAGCCCTCTCCTTGAATGCCTTCGGGTCGACGCCATCCAGGCATCGCACGTTGATCGCCACCATCTCGCTGCCGTCCGGTCCCCTGCCTTGGGCAAAGGACTGAATCCCGCATGTGGCGCAGAAGCGATGGTGAATGACGTGCTTGTTGAACTGAAAGTCGGTAGTGCCGCCCTCGCCCGCTATCAACTTGAAGTCGCCGGCGGGGACGAAGCTGATGAGCCAGCCGACCTTGGCGCAGCGCGAGCAATTGCAGGATATGACCTCGCCGATATCCGCCGACACCTCATAGCGGACCTTGCCGCATTGGCAGCCGCCTGCATAGTTTTTCTTCATGGTTTCCTCCCGCGCCCGAGCGGCCGTCGTGAGACCGCAGCAACCATCAGGTTGTCGCTGCGGTCATATGCTGCATCCACGTTCGGAGTTCGTCACGGAATGAGAATGCTCGAGCCGGTGGTGGCGCGGCTTTCCAGGTCGCGGTGCGCCTTGGCGACGTCCTTGAGGGCATAGCGCTGGTTGATCGGGATCTTCACCTTGCCGCTTCCCACCACGCTGAACAGATTGTTGGCGATCGCCAGCAGCTCCTCGCGCTTGGCCGCATAGGTGTTGAGGGTCGGGCGGGTGGCGAACAGCGAGCCCTTGGTCTGCAGGATGTTGATGTTGAAGGCCTCGACCGAGCCCGAGGCATTGCCGAAGCTCACGAACATGCCGAGCGGCTTGATGCAGTCGAGCGAGGCCGGAAAGGTCGACTTGCCGATGCCGTCATAGACCACCTCGCAGAGCTTGCCGCCGGTGATCTCCTTCACCTTGGCGACGAAATCCTCGTCGCGGTAGAGAATCGTGTGATGGCAGCCATTGGCTTTGGCGAGCTCGGCCTTTTCCTTGGAGCCCGCCGTGCCGATCACATTGGCGCCGAGCAGGTTCGCCCATTGGCAGGCGATCAGCCCGATGCCGCCGGCGGCCGCATGAATGAGCACGTTCATGCCGCCGCGAACCTTGAAGGTCCGGTTCAGCAGGTATTCGACCGTCATGCCCTTGAGCATCATGCCGGCGGCCTGCTCGTGGGAGATCGTCTCCGGCAGCTTGACCGCGCGCTCGGCCAGGATCAGCCGCTCGGCCGCATAACCCCCGAGCGCCGACACGTAACCGACCCGATCGCCGATCTTGATCTCGGTGACGCCGGGGCCGACCGCCACGACCTCGCCGGCGCCCTCGTTGCCGGCGACAAACGGCAGCGATTGCGGCGGCGGCGGCGGATAGAGCCCGGAACGGAAATAGGTGTCGATATAATTGATGCCGCAGGCGTACTGCTTGATCCGGATCTGGCCCGGTCCGGGTGCCGGCACCTCGATATCCTCATAAGTGAGCACTTCCGGCCCGCCCGTCTTGTGAACCCGCACCGCTGCGACCATCGAATCACTCCCTTTGGATATGCCCTGTTGGATTTTCGTGCGCCACGAAACCGGCGGACGCCGGCATCGTGTTCCAGCCTGACCGCAGGATCAAGCAGGCCAAATCATCGAATTGCGCATTCGGCGGAGATGCCGCGCGCCTTCGGATCGGCCGAAAACGGCAGCATGTCAACGCCTCTCGGTGAGCCCGACGCCGACAAAATACACCGCCAGGACCACCAGCCCGCCCGCGACCCAGGGCCCGGGCTCGAGCGA
Source organism: Xanthobacteraceae bacterium (assembly GCA_036498625.1). Lineage (GTDB taxonomy): Bacteria > Pseudomonadota > Alphaproteobacteria > Rhizobiales > Xanthobacteraceae > VAZQ01. The sequence goes on from DASYFD010000376.1 coordinate 15,466, forward strand.
ACGCAGCAAGGCGTAAGCGGCCAGTATCGCCCACAGAACCACCGCCCCCATGCTCAGCATGCGCAACCGGGTGACGCGAAACGGGTGCAGGAACTTGAACGGCACGAAGGTGAGGACGGCGAGCAGCAAAACCAGTCCGGCGGCCAGCCAAGGCGAAGGCTTGAGGACGAACAGATAGAAGGCCACGACGTTCCACAAGGTCGGGAAGCCGCGGAAATAATTGTCCGCGGTCTTCATCTGGCGGTCGGCGAAATAGATCGCACCGGTCATCACGATCAGCATGCCGGCCGGTGGGCCGAGCCCCGGGGGCAGCAAGCCACCGGCCGCGATCGCATAGGCGGGAACGAACACATAGGTGACGAAATCCACGACCAGATCGAGAATATCGCCGGACCAGCGCGGCAGCAGCTCCGCCACCTTGAGGGCGCGCGCGATCGTGCCGTCGACCCCATCCACGATGAGGGCGATGCCGAGGCACAGAAACATCACCTCAAAGGCGCCGTGCGCCGCCGCCAGCAGCGCCGCCAGCGCCAGGGCGGCGCCCGCAGCGGTCAGCACATGGACCGCGAAGGCACGGGCATAGTTGAGCGATGTCAATAGGTTATGCTCCGTTTCTCGACCCCGATATGCGCCCCAGACGGTAACCCGGATATATTCGATTTGCGTCCGCGAACATGTCAGTGAAAGACAGGATACTGCCGGGTGCACGACTCGTTCCCCGACTCATCCACTATCTCGCCTCAAGGTCATCATGACATGAGCGGCAAATCGGTCGAGGTCGCGATTGTGGGCGGCGGACCCGTGGGCCTCACGGCGGCGATCGCATTGGCGGGCGCGGGCGTCGAGACCGCGCTGGTCGCCAAACCCGCGGCCACACCCGACAACCGTACCACTGCGCTGTTGGCGAGTTCCGTCACCGCCCTCGACACGCTGGGCGTCTGGCAGCGCTGCCGCGACGACGCGGCGGCTTTGCGCGTCATGCGCATCATCGACGATACCGGACGATTGCTGCGCGCCCCGGAAGTGCATTTTGCCGCCAGCGAGATCGGGCTCGACGCCTTCGGCTACAATATCGAGAACCGGTTCCTGCTCGCCGCCCTCGATGCGCGCGCCCGCGCGCTCCCCGCGCTCACTTTCATCGAGGACACCGCGCAAGCCGTCACGATCGGCGACACAAAAGTCACCATCGCTCTCGAGCACGGCCCTCCGCTCGCCGCCCGCCTGGCGATTGGAGCGGACGGGCGTCGATCCCTGTGCCGGCAGGCCGCCGGCATCGCGACCGATGGTCAAGCCTATCGGCAGACCGCCCTCACCTTCAACCTCGGCCACCAGCGGCTGCACCGGAACAGCTCAACGGAATTCCATACGCCGGCCGGTCCCTTCACCCTAGTGCCGCTACCCGGAACACGTTCGAGCCTGGTGCTGGTGGTCGATCCCGGCGAGGCCGCGCGCATCGGCGCGCTTGCCGACCAGGAGCTCGGCGGCGAGATCGAACGGCGATCCCATTCGATCCTGGGCCGAATAGAACCGGAGCCCGGCCGTGGCGCGTTCCCCCTGGCGATCGAGACCGCCAGGCGCTTCGCGGTCGCCCGCATGGCACTGGTCGGCGAAGCCGCCCATCTGCTGCCGCCGATCGGCGCGCAGGGTCTCAATCTCGGCTTGCGCGACGCCGCAACCATCGCCGAGCTGGTGGTGGCGGCGCATGGCAACGACAGCGACGTGGGCGCGCCCGACCTCGCCGAGCGTTATGACGGCTCGCGGCGGATGGACGTGAGGAGCCGCAGCCTGGCGGTCGACCTGCTCAATCGCAGCCTGTTGTCGGATTTCCTGCCGATGCAAGGCGTGCGGGGCTTGAGCCTTTTTCTTCTGCAGCGCATCGGCCCGCTGCGCCGTGCCGTCATGCGCGAGGGGGTCGCGCCGAGCCCCGCGCAGCCGCGCCTGATGCGTGGGGAGGCACTCTGATGCGGCGCTCGCGGGCCTATCATCTGGCTCATAATTTGCTTCGGAGAGCCTTGCGTCGAGGCTACCGCCAGGAGGCGTCCGAGGTTGCATCCCGCCACCCGTGAGGTTTGCTCATGAAACTGCCGCGCAACTTCTTCAAGCCGCTGGCGATCGGCGCGCCGGTGCCGCTGCGCGAGCTGCCGGTGCGGCTCGAGCGCATGATCCATTTCGTGCCGCCGCATATCGAGAAGCTGCGCCTCAAGGTGCCGGAACTGATCGCCCAGGTCGACGTGGTGCTCGGCAATCTCGAGGACGCCATTCCGTCCGACGCCAAGGAGGCGGCGCGGCGCGGATTCATCGCGATGGCGGCCGCCTGCGATTTCGGCGCGACCGGATTATGGACCCGCATCAATGCACTCAACTCGCCCTGGGCGCTCGACGATGTGGTGGAGATCGTCGCCGCCGTCGGCAACAAGCTCGACGTGGTGATGCTGCCCAAGGTCGAAGGCGACTGGGACATTCATTATCTCGACCAGCTCCTGGCCCAGCTCGAGGCCAGGCACCAGCTGAAGAAGCCGATCCTCATCCATGCCATCCTGGAGACCGCGGAGGGTGTGCAGAATGTCGCGTCGATCGCGACCGCCTCGCCGCGCATGCACGGGATCAGCCTCGGGCCAGCCGACCTCGCGGCTTCGCGCGCCATGAAGACCACCCGCGTCGGCGGCGGCCATCCGGACTACAAGGTGCTCGCCGATGCGCCGGGCGAGAGCCGCGAGCGCGCCGCCTTCCAGCAGGATCTCTGGCACTACACCATCGCCAAGATGGTGGATGCCTGCGCGGCTTGCGGCATCAAGCCGTTCTACGGACCGTTCGGCGACTTCTCCGACCCGCTTGCCTGCGAGGCGCAATTCCGTAACGCGTTCCTGATGGGCTGCGCCGGTGCCTGGTCCCTGCACCCGACCCAGGTCCCGATCGCCAAGCGCGTGTTCTCGCCCGACCCGGCCGAGGTAGCGTTCGCCAAGCGCATCGTGGACGCCATGCCGGACGGCAGCGGCGCGGTCATGATCGACGGCAAGATGCAGGACGACGCCACCTGGAAGCAGGCCAAGGTTCTCCTCGACCTCGCCCGCCTGGTGGCCGCCAAGGACCCCGACATGGGGCCGCGGTATGGGCTCTAGAGCATTTGAAAAAGCCTGCCCTCACGAAGGTGGGGGTGGCATCCGGCTTTCCGCCCGAAAATGCGACAATGCAAAAATGCTACGGCGGTTTCTATTTGGGAACCGCCCTGGCGCCCGGCGCGATCCTGGACTATGCGCATGGATATGAGCAAAACCCGCATCGCCAGATTCAAGCTCGGCCAGGTGGTCCGGCACCGGCTGTTTCCGTTCCGCGGCGTGGTCTTCGATATCGACCCCGAATTCAACAATACCGAGGAGTGGTATCAATCCATTCCGGCCGAGGTGCGGCCGCACAAGGACCAGCCGTTCTATCATCTGTTCGCGGAGAACGCGGAGAGCGAGTACATCGCCTATGTGTCGGAGCAGAATCTGCTGCCGGACACCTCAGGCGAGCCGGTGCGCCACCCGCAGGTCGCCGAGGTGTTCGAGCGGGATCGCGATGGCGGCTACCGGCCGCGCGTCTCGTCCTTGAACTGAGGCGCGCAGCCGCGCGGTTATTTCGGCGCCGCCTGCTGCTGCTGCTGCTTCTTCAGGAACTCGTCCTGCAGCTTCTTTTGGCGTGCCTCCAGATCCTTGGGATCGGTCGGCGGTCCATCATACGCCTTGGCGAAATCGGGGAGCGGCAGCGGCAGGCTGACGGCTTGGCCTTGGCTGTTGATGCCTTGCACCACCAGGCTCTGACCCTTCTTCAGCTTGCCGATCAGCTCGCCGCTCGCCTCGTAGTCCGCCATGCAGCCGTTCGGGAAGCAGATCATGTAGGGCGCCGTCATCGGCTGGCCTTGATCAACGATCGCCCGCGTGCCCTGCGGCAGCTGCATCCCGAGCGGCAAGGTGATCCGGAGCGTCTTGGCGCTCGCGCCCTCGGGCTCGATCAGCACCGCCCCGATGACCAGCATGCCGGTATCGATGCGGCCTTCCTTGCCGGTGAAGCAGACTTGCTGACCATTGGCCTCCTGTCCCTTCAGGCAAACCTTAGTCCATGGCGTATAGGTGAGCGGCGGTACCTCGGGGCCTCCGCTCTGGGTCGGAGCAGCCGCGGGCGCTTGCGCCGGTGCTTTCGGCTGCGCCTTGGGCTGGGCTTTCGGGGCCGGTTGTGCCGGCGCCGGCGGCGCCTGGGCGAAGACATGCGAGCCGACCGCGACGGCCAGCACAACGGTCATCAACCCGCCCCCCCAGAGCAAAAGCGTCCGGACAGTACCCCCATGCGCGCGAGCGCCCGGCCGAGTCGGTGCGGCGATCCTAACTTTCATGGCGAAATCCTCTTGCTCGCGCTCGCGCCGCCCATGGGACGGATCGAACGGCCCTCATCCCGGCTTGTCAAGGCACCGACACCGTCAGGCAATGACGTCCAATGCCCCTCGCGGCCCCCTCGCGGCGCGTAATAAAGCACGTCAGGCCGAGCGGAAAAAGTGGTGATCATGCCAATGCCCGGCCCCCAAGGGCGCGCCTGTCGGATCACAATGCCGGACGGTCACGATCGCGGCCGGCCCGCCTTGCGGCGGCGGTTGTGGAGATTCGGGCCAAGCCGGCCCGGTGCTAGCGCGTCGCCGGTTGCTGGCCCTCGAGCTTCTTGCGTGCCTCTTCGGCGCGTTTCTGCAGGTCGTCCTGCAGCTTCTTCTGCTGCTCCTCGAACACCTTCGGGTCGGTGGGGGGACCATCATAGGCCTTGCCGAAATCGGTGAGCGGCAGGACGAGGCTGATCGGCTGGCCCTGGCTGTTGATGCCCTGCACCACCAGACCCTGGCCCTTCTTCAATTTTCCGATCAGCTCGGCGCTCGCCTCATAGTCGGCCATGCAGCCGTTGGTGAAACAGATAATGTAGGGCGCGTTCATCGGCTGGCCTTGATCGACGATGACCCGCGTGCCCTGAGGAAGCTGCATGCCAAGCGGCAAGGTGACACGCAGGACCTTCTTGTCAGACCCTTCGGGCTCGATCAGCACCGCGGCAATCACGGGCATGCCCGACTCGATGCGCCCGTCCTTGCCGGTAAAGCAGACTTGCTGCGCATTGGTCTCCTGCCCCTTCAGGCAGAACTTGGTCCAGGGCGAATAGATGAGCTGAGGCTGTTGCGCTTCGCCGGCGGCCGGCGGTTGCGCTTCAGGCGGTTTCTGCTGGGCCGGCGGGGCCTTGGCGGCCGGCGCCTTGGGGGCGGCTTTCTGCTGCGGCGGTGCAGCCGGAGGCGCCTGAGCAAAAGCAGTCGTGCCGACCGCCAGCGCCAGCAAGGTCGTCGTCAGCGCAACAGCCGACGCGCGAGCACCCGGCCGGGCCGATCCGGACGCGATCCGAATATTCATGACAGAATCCTTTTGCTTCCCGCTCCCACAGCCTCCCCGGGCCGGGTCGAGCGGGCTTATTCTTAAGGCTGTGTCGGCACCAAATACGGCAGGAGCGTGACGCCGGCCGCCCCTCATAGCCTAATCGCCGTAGGCGATAAAGCCGGCCGGAAATAATAGTGATAAAACGAAATGCCGACTCGCGCAGGCACTCCAATCCTCGGCGCATGCCTGCCTGACTGCACAGGAATTGGATCGCCGCCCGTGATCTCGCGCTTCCTCCCAAGCCCACCCAGGCGGCCCGATGCCGGGGGGAGCATCGGCGCCCTCCTTGGTCTTCTGGCCTTCATCCTCGGCGGGAGCCAAGCGACACCGGCCGGCGCCGGCGAGGCGCATTATGCGATCGCGATGCACGGCGAGCCCGCCTTGCCCGAGGACTTCAAAGCGGCGCCCTACGTCAATCCGGATGCGCCCAAGGGCGGCCGCCTGGTGGAAGGCGTGCTCGGCAGCTTCGACAGCCTCAATCCGTTCATCGTGAAGGGACTGGTTGCCCAGGGTAATCGCAGTCCCTTCGTCAGCGGCAGCAATGTGATCAGCGGTTATGTGGTCGAGAGCCTGATGACGCGCGGCTATGACGAGCCGTTCACGCTTTACGGCCTCATCGCCAGCGCGGTCGAGACCGATACGGCCCGCAGCTACGTCACCTTCACGCTCGATCCCCGCGCGCGATTTTCCGACGGCCGGCCGGTGACCCCGCAGGACGTCCTGTTCTCCTGGCAGCTGTTGCGCGACCATGGCCGCCCCAACCACCGGCTCTATTACGCCAAGGTCGCCGGCGCGCAGATCGTGGGCGAGCGCACGGTCCGCTTCGATCTCGCCGGCAGCGATGACCGCGAGCTTCCCCTCATCCTCGGCCTGATGCCGGTGCTGCCCCGGCACGCGATCAAGCCCGAGACGTTCGAGGAGACCACGTTGACGCCGCTCATGGGGAGCGGCCCCTACATGGTCGGCAAGGTCGAGGCGGGTAAGAGCCTGACGCTGGTGCGCAATCCCGACTATTGGGGGCGCGAGCTGCCGATCAACCGCGGCTTCTGGAACTTCGACGAGATCAGGTTCGACTATTACCGCGACGCCAATTCCTATCACGAAGCCTTCAAGAAGGGGCTTTTCGATCTGCGCACCGAGACCGATCCGGGCCGGTGGCAGACGGCCTACGACTTTCCGGCCATGCGCGACGGCCGCGTCGTCAAGGAGACCTTCACCAGCGGCATGCCGAAGGCGAGCTCGTTCTACGTCTTCAACACCCGCCGGCCGGTCTTTGCAGATATTCGCGTGCGCGAAGCGATTGCGCTCCTGTTCGACTTCGAATGGATCAATCACAATCTGTTCTACGACCTGTACCGGCGCAGCGGCAGCTATTTCGAGGGTTCCGAGCTCTCGGCGCGCGGGCGACCGGCCGATGCCACCGAACGCGCCCTGCTGGCGCCGTATCCCGACGCGGTCCGCCCCGACGTGCTCGACGGTACCTGGTCGCCGCCGGTGGGCGATGGTTCCGGTCGCGATCGCACCATGCTGCGGCGGGCGCTCGATTTGCTGTCCGCGGCCGGCTACGAGCTGCGCGGCGGCGAGCTGGTGGAGGCGCGCACCGGCAATCCCCTCACCTTCGAGATCATGATCGCGATCCGGCAGGATACCCAGGACGAGCAGCGCCTGGCTTTGACCTTTGCCAGCAACCTCAAGCGCGCCGGGATTACGGCGCGGGTGCGCCTGGTCGATGCCGTGCAGTTCGAGACACGGCGGATCGCGTTCGATTTCGACATGATCCAGAACCGCTGGGACGAATCGCTGTCGCCCGGCAACGAGCAAGCCTTCTATTGGAGCTCGGCCGCCGCCGACCAGAACGGCAGTCGCAACTACATGGGGGCCAAGAGCGCCGCCATCGACGTCATGATCGGGACGCTGGTGAAGGCCGAGCGGCGCACCGACGTGGTGGCGGCGGTGCGCGCGCTCGACCGTGTGCTGATTTCGGGCGCCTACACGGTGCCGCTGTTCCATCATTCCGACGAATGGGTCGCACATTGGACGCGAATCCGGCATCCTGCGGCAACCTCCGAATCCGGCTTTCTCCTGGAAACCTGGTGGCAGCAGCCAAAATGAACGGCAAACCGAGGCGATTGTCGTGATCCTCGACGACCTGCTCCGGCCGGCGAGCACGGGCATCGACGCCACCCTCGACGATCTCTTCCGCGCCACCGCCGCGCGGCGCCCCGACGCGATCGCGCTCCTCGATCCTCCCAACCGCGCCAGCTTCACCGAGGGCGCGGCACGGCAGCTCACTTACGGGCAGGCCGATCGCGTCATCTCGGCCATGGCTGGCCGGCTGCGCCAGATGAATTTGCACGCCGACGCGCTGGTGGGGCTGCAGATCGCCAACACGGTCGATGGTGTTCTCGCTTACCTGGCCGTGCTGCGGGCCGAGCTGATCGCGATGCCGTTGCCGCTCTTGTGGCGGCGCGCCGATGTCATCGGCGCCATTCGCCGGTGTGGCGCCAGTGCGCTGATCGTAAGCGGCCGCATCGGCGCGACCGACCATTTCGATCTCGCGGTCAATGCCGCGGCCGAAGCCTTCACGGTGCGCCAGATCTGCGGATTCGGCGACCACCCTCCCGACGGAGCGGTCTCGCTCGACGATCTCTACGCGGTGGCGGAGAGCGGCGTGGCCGTGAACAGCGGCCTGGCCGCGGCCGCCATTGCCGGCGCGGCCGGCTCCGGGCGCGGCGTCCGTGTGGCTGCCGTCACCTGGGATGTAGCGGCGCACGGGCGGATCCCGGTCGCGCGCAGCGACGCCCAGCTGATCGCCGCCGGGCTCGCGGTGGTTAGCGAGAGCCAGCTCCCGCAGCACGCGGTCATCCTGTCCACCATCGCGCCGAGCTCGTTTGGCGGCATGGCGATGACCTTGCTGCCCTGGCTCATGGTAGGCGGAACGCTGGCCCTGCATCACCCGTTCGATTGCGCGACCTTTGCGCAGCAATGCCGGGAGCTGCATTGCGACACCGTGGTGGTTCCAGGACCGCTGGCCCCGCAACTGGCCGCCGCCGGGTATCTGACGGCAGCGCACGATCGCGCGAGCGTGATCGCGGCCTGGCGCGCGCCCGAGCAATTGCGGCGCGCTCCCGAGTGGCGGTACCCCGCACCTTCGTTGATCGATGTGCAGCTGTTCGGGGAGATCGGCTTGCTTGCGGCGCGGCGCGGGCCGGACGGAAGGCCGGCGCCAATTCCGCTCGGCCCGGTCCTGGCGCCACGTGACGCCGAAGGCGGGCGCTGTGTTGTCGAGGTCGCCGCGACCGGTCATGGCACGCTTGCGCTGCGCGGCCCCATGGTGCCCACGAGCGCGTTCCCGCCGGGCGCGGAGCGAACCTCGCTCGCGCGCCTCGCGCCAGTGGCGGACGGCTTTGTCGATACCGGCTATGCCGGCGAGGTCGGCCGTGACGGCAATGCCGTCGTGAGCGGGCCGCCCGCCGGCCTGGTGAGCTTCGGCGGTTACCGCTTCGCGGTCGGCGAGCTCAGCGGCATCATCAAAGGCCTTGATCCGAGCGGGACGTTGGCGGTGCGACCCGATGCGCTGGTCGGGCACCGCTTGGCCGGCACCGCCAGCAACCCGGAGGCGATCCGGATGGCGCTGCGCGGCATCGGCGCCAACCCGCTTCTGGTGGAGGCATTCGGCGTTCGCCCCAAGCCGGAAACCAGGCCCGAGATCGCGTCCATGCCCGATTACGGAATCGAGGACAAAAGACGGACCGCCTGAGCCTCCCCGCCCCGCACGTTGACCAGGCATTAATCGCGAATGTGTAGAATTGTCATGGTTTCCGCTGTCTCACACGCGTATCGCCATGGCATCGCTGGGTCCCATAGTCGTCGTTGCCGAAAGCCCGGCCGCCGAGGCGGTTGAGGCGCTCAGCAATGCCGGGGCATTTCCGATCGTCGAGGCCAGCTGGGCCGACGCCCGCGCCGCCATCGACGAGATTCAACCTTCCGCGCTGCTGCTGGCCGAGCCGGCACCGCCGCCCAATCCGCGTCTGGCCCAGGTTCTCACCGGCCGCATCGAAGCCATGAGCCCGCTCATGCCGGTGCTGGCACGCCTCGGCGACGACGGCGCGGTCCCGATCCCGTATGCGCTGGCGGTCTCGGTCAAGGAGCCGATGAGCCGGCTGACCGACCGGTTGCGCTCGACACTGCGCGTGCGCAGCCTGCATGCGACCGTGCTGCGGCGCCTGGGAGCATCCGCGAAGGCGGCGAAGGAATGCGCATTTCCGCTGCATGGCAGCCTCGACCACGCGACCGTGCTGTGCGTCGGCCGTGGCCGCTTCTATCCGGCGCTCGCGGTCGCGGTGGGCGAGCAGGTCGGGCTGATCGGTGCGATGAGCGTGGAGACGGCCGCGCGTTTTCTCAAGACCCGCGATATCGAGGGCATCGTCATCGGCGACGGCTTCGGGCCGCGGGTGGTCGAGGCGCTGCTGACGGTGCTGGCCGAGGATGCACGTTTTCGCGACCTTCCGGTCGGCGTGCTGGGCGGCCAGCCTGCGAGCGACAACCGGCTGCCCAACCTCATCCAGGTTGAAAGCGATCCGCACCGGCTGGTCGAGCGCCTGCTCCCGTTCGTGCGCCTGCAGGCGTTCGAAGGTCACCTCAAGCGCCTGCTGAAATCGCTGGAGACCGACGGCACGCTCGATCCTGCAACCGGATTGTTCGCACGCAGCGCCTTCTGGAGCGATCTCGACCGCGCCGTGAAGGACGCCGAGAGCAGCGGCGGCAGTCTTTCGGTCGCCCGCTTCGCGTTCGAGGAGACCAATGACGGCCGCGCTCATCTGGATGCCGCGCGCCTGTTCAGCCGGCTGGTACGCAACATCGATTTCGCCTGCCAGGAGCAGGACGGATCGATCCTGGCGGCCTTCACCGAGACCGATTTGCGCAGCGCCCATGTGGTCGCCCGCCGCATTGCCAGCGTCCTCAAGCACACCATGCTGTCTCCCGATCACGATCGCAGCGCGATCCGGCCGACGGTTACGCTCGCCACCCTCAAGCCCAGCGACAATCTCAGCAGCCTGGTGGCCCGGGTGGGAACCTATCCCAAGGTTGCGGTCGGCTGATTGCGGAACTACTGTCCCTCCTATTTCCCGGAGGGATGCCATGTCCGCAAGCGCGCTCACCATCGATGTGATTTCCGACGTCGTCTGCCCGTGGTGCTACATCGGCAAGCGATTCCTGGAGCGGGCGATCGCGCTCAAGCCCGAGATCCCGGTCGCGGTGAGCTTCCGGCCCTATTTCCTCAACCCCTGGGTTCCGCCCGAGGGCATCAGCCGCGAAGAATACCTGATCACGAAATTCGGCTCGGTCGAGCGCTACAACAGCAACAACAACCGCGTGGTCGAGGCGGCGGCCGCCGCCGGGCTCAGCTACAATCGCGACCTCATCAAGCGTCAGCCCAATACGCTCGATTGCCACCGGCTGATCCTGTGGGCCGGACAGGCCGGCAAGGCGGCGGCCATGAAGCAGCGCCTGATGGAAATCTATTTCAGCGAGGGCGGCGACCTCACGAAGGCCGATGTTTTGATCGCGGCGGCGGCGGACTGCGGCCTCGACGCCGCGCAGATACGCGCATTGCTGGCGAGCCGGCAGGACATCGATACGGTCGAGCGGGAAGCGCAATCCGCCAAGGAGGCCGGCATCGAGGGCGTGCCCTGCTTCATCATCGGCGGCATGATCGCGCTCTCGGGCGCACAGCCGCCGGAATATCTCGCCGCCGCGATCGAGCGCGCCGCGCATGAGCAAGCCAAGCGGGTGGCGGCGGAATAGAGCCGTTCGTCTATCGCGCGAACCGCACCGCGATCGCCAAGAGCGCGCTCGCGGCCGTCCAGGAACCCAGCACGCGCACGCCGATCTGCTGCCAGCCGCGCACCATGCGGGCAGCGCCTGCGACCACCAGAGCGAGCGCAATGGCAGCGCCGAGGCCGGTGCCGATCAGCATCACGACGGCTTCTTGAATCGAGATCACCTCCGGGGGCGAATCGAGCCCGATTGCCGCCCCCATCGCGGCTGCGAGCGGACCGAGGACCAGGAGCGGCAGCCGGAATGCCGCCGCCACCAGCGCGCCACTGATGGCGACGCCCCCCAGCAGGACAGAGCCGGCGGGCGTCTCTCCGACCGCAAGCGCAAGCGCGAGCAGTCCCGCAGCCAGCGCCGCCGCGAACAGCAGTTGCGGGAGCGCGCGGCTGCCGGTGGGCTGCTGGCCGATCAGGAGACCAAGCCCAAGCAGCGCGAGCCCATGGCTCGGGGTCAGCACCGGATGCAGCAATCCGCCGTAGAAGCCGCCGAGCTCTTCGATCGGCGCGTAGGCAAAGGCCGGATCGCATGCAGCGAGCATGACAAAGAAAGAGCCTTTCGCCCGCATGGAGCCAACGGGTCGGCGCAACGCGCCGCCCGATGATAAACTCCGCGCAATGCGGGCTACAGATCCCAACTCACGCCGCCTTGGCGGGAGCCGCCAGCCGCGCCAGGCTGCGCAGGATCGCCATGGTGCCCTTCAGGCGCTGCTCGGGCTTTTCCCAGTCGTCGAAGAACACGACCTTCATGTCTGGCCTGACCTTGGCGTCCGGTCCCTGCTCGCCGATGAAGCGGATGAGCCGCTCCGGATTGGCGAAAATATTGTCGCGGAACGAGATCACGACGCCCTTGGGGCCGGCTTCGACCTTCTCCACATTGGCGCGCCGGCACAGCGCCTTGATCGCAACGATCTGCAGCAAATGCTCGACCTCAGGCGGCGGCGAGCCGAAGCGGTCGGTGAGCTCGGCTGCGAAGGCCTCGATGTCCTGCTCGTCCTCGACCTCGGCCAGCCGCCGGTAGAGCGCAAGCCGCACCGGCAGATCGGCCACATAGGTCTCCGGGATCATCACCGGCATACCGATGGTGATCTGCGGCGACCACTGATCGGCGACCGGCGCACTGATGCCGGCCTTGAGGCTCGCCACCGCCTCCTCCAGCATCTGCTGATAGAGCTCGTAGCCGACCTCCTTGATATGACCGGACTGCTCGTCGCCCAGGAGATTGCCGGCGCCGCGGATGTCGAGATCGTGGGAGGCGAGCTGGAATCCGGCGCCGAGCGTGTCGAGCGATTGGAGCACCTTGAGGCGGCGCTCGGCCTGCACGGTGATCTTGCGCTCGGCCGGAAGCGTCAGCAGCGCATAGGCCCGCACCTTGGCGCGCCCCACCCGTCCGCGCAGCTGATAGAGCTGCGACAGGCCGAAGCGGTCGGCGCGGTGCACGATCAGGGTATTGGCGGCCGGAATGTCGAGCCCGGATTCCACGATCGTGGTCGACAGCAGGACATCGTACTTGCCGTCATAGAAGGCCGACATGATGTCCTCGAGCACGGTCGAGGGCATCTGCCCGTGGGCGACCGCAACCCGCATCTCCGGCACGCTCTTGTCGAGAAACTCCTTGGCGCCGGCCAGGTCCTCGATGCGGGGACAGACATAGAAGGCCTGGCCGCCGCGGTAGCGCTCGCGCAGCAGCGCCTCGCGCACCACCAGCGGATCGAACGGCGACACGAAGGTGCGCACCGCCAGGCGATCGACCGGCGGCGAAGCGATGACCGACAGATCGCGCACCCCGGTGAGCGCCAGCTGGAGCGTGCGTGGAATCGGGGTCGCGGTGAGGGTGAGGACATGGACCTCGGCGCGCAGCTGCTTGAGCTTCTCCTTGTGGGCGACGCCGAAATGCTGCTCCTCGTCGACGATCACCAGGCCGAGATCCTTGAAGCTGATGGCCTTGCCGAGCAGCGCGTGGGTGCCGATCACGATATCGATCTGGCCGTCGGCGATGCCCTTCTTCACCCGTGCGAGCTCGGCAGGCGAAACCAGCCGCGAGGCCTGGCCGATCTGGACCGGGAAGCCGTGGAAGCGCTCGTTGAAGGTCTTGGCATGCTGGCGCGCCAAGAGCGTGGTCGGCACCACCACGGCGACCTGCTTGCCGTTCATCGCCACCGCAAAGGCGGCGCGCAACGCCACCTCGGTCTTGCCGAAGCCGACGTCGCCGCAGATCAGGCGATCCATCGGCCGGCCGGCGCCGAGCTCCTTGAGCACGACGTCGATGGCGGCCTGCTGGTCGTCGGTCTCCTCATAGGGGAAGCCGGCGCAGAACTCGTCATAGGGACCATGCTCGGCGGTCAGCCGAGGCGCCTCGCGCATCTGCCGCTCGGCCGCCACCTTGATCAGCTCGTTGGCGATCTCGCGGATGCGCTTCTTCATGCGCGCCTTGCGGGTCTGCCAGCCGACGCCGCCCAGACGATCGAGCTCGGCGCCGGTCTCGTCCGAGCCGTAGCGCGACAGCAGCTCCACGTTCTCGACCGGCAGGAACAATTTGTCGCCGCCCGCGTAGTGGAGCTCCAGACAGTCGTGGGGGGCGCCGGCCGCCTCGATGGCGCGCAGGCCCACGAAGCGGCCGATGCCGTGATCGACATGCACCACGAGATCCCCGGCCGCCAGGCTGGTGATCTCGGCGATGAAATTCTCCGGCTTGCGGGCGCCCCGCCGCGGGCGCACCAGGCGGTCGCCCAGGATGTCCTGCTCGCTGATGACGGCGACATCCTGGGTCTCGAAACCGCTCTCGAGCCCGAGCACCGCCAGCCCCACTTGCGCGGCCGGCAGGCCTGAGGCCTCCGGCCATGCCCGCACCGAGGTGAGATTGGCGAGCCCGTGATCGGCCAGCACATGGCTCATGCGCTCGCGCGCGCCGTCGCTCCACAAGGCGATGACCACGCGCTTGCGCGCGGCCTGCAACGCCATGGCGTGCTGGGTGACCGCTTCGAAGACGTTGCGTCCGGGCTCGTTGCGCTCGGCGGCGAAATTGCGGCCCTGCCGGGTGCCGGTATCGACCACAGATCCGGTCCCCTGCCCCTCCGGCACCGCGAACGGCGTGAGCCGCGCCAGCGGCGCCAGAGCGAGCCGCTCGCGCCACTGCGGCTCCGGTATATAGAGCCGCTCGGGCGGCAGCGGATGGTAGGGCGGACCGGAGCCGCGCTGGCCGAGCGCCTCACGGCGGGCTTCGAAATAATCCTTGATCTGGTCGGTACGCTCGCGTGCGGCGTCGTCGACCTGCGGCTCGAGCACCACCACGGAGCCCGGCACGTAATCGAAAAGCGTATCGAGGCGGGCGTGGAACAGTGGCAGCCAATGCTCCATGCCGATATGACGGCGGCCTTCGCTCACCGCCTGGTAGAGCAGATCGTCGGGCAACGGCGCCCCGAAGGCTTCCACATAGCCGAGGCGGAAACGCCTTATGGTCTCGGTGGTGAGCTGAAACTCGGCGACCGGGACCAGATCGAGCGCGTGCAGCTGATCGGTGGTGCGCTGGCTCTCGGGATCGAAGCTGCGGATCGATTCCAGCGTGTCGCCGAAGAAATCGAGCCGTACCGGCTCGGCCATGCCGGGCGCATAGAGATCGATGATGCCGCCGCGCACCGCATAGTCGCCGGCCTCGCGCACGGTGGCGGTGCGGGAAAAACCGTTGAGCTCGAGCCAGCGGGTGATGCCCTGCATGTCGAGCACATTGCCGGGAGTGACCGCGAGCGACTGGGTGGCGACGAGATCGCGCGCCGGCACGCGCTGAAGCGCGGCATTGACGGTGGTCAGGAGCACCGAGGGCCGGTCGCGGCCCTTGAGGCGCGCGAGCCGCGACAGCGCGGTCATCCGCAGCGCCACCACGCCTGCATGGGGCGACGAGCGGTCATAGGGCAGGCAATCCCAGGACGGGAATTCCATCACCGCAAGCCCGGGATCGAAGAAGCCGAGCGCGCGCGAGAGCGCCGCCATGCGCGGACCGTCGCGGCAAATCACCAAGAGGCTGGTGGCCGGCGCGTCGGCACCGGCCGCGACCGCGCGGGCGAGATCGGCGACGATCAGGCCTTGGGCACCATCGGCGACGCCCGCAAGCGTGAGCGGGCGTCCGGGCTCCAGAAGATCGGCCGGGGACTGCGGCATGCTCAGCCCCCGCCGCCCGGGCTCAGGCGAAAATCGCGCAACGCGCGAAACAGCGCGCTGTCGAAATGCGGCGGCACCGCCGCCTCGCCCGTGAGCCAGGCCAGCAGGTCGCGGTCCGGCACCTCGATCAGACGCTCGAATTCCGCGAGCTCGTGTTCGCTCAGCTCACCGACCTTGGCGTCGGCGAAGCCCCCCATGATCAAATCCATCTCCCGCATGCCCCGATGCCACGACCGGAACAGGAGCTTGCGACGGCGCAAGTCCAGCCCCTCGCTCGAACGTGTCGTGCCGCTCATCGGTTCCTCATCCGCCAGAGCCGGTGAAGCCGGCCAACGCCAAAAGCCCGGACGTGCCGGGCGCTGGTCATATAGGCGGCATGGCGGGCAATGTCAGCAGGCCGATGTCACTGCTTTGGATCAAGCCGGCGTGCGGACTGCGAAACGGCTCAGTGTGCCCTCAATCGCCCTGTCCGGGATTGGGCGAAAAGTGCTTCTCGAACTTTTCCGGCACGTCCTCCCATTCCTTGGCGTCCGCCGGGTGCTCGCGCATCACCGTGATGTTCGGCCACTTCGTGGCGTACTCGGCATTGATGCCGAGCCACTTCTCGAGTCCCGGCTCGGTGTCGGGCTTGATCGCATCGATCGGGCATTCCGGCTCACAGACCCCGCAGTCGATGCATTCGTCGGGGTGGATGACGAGCATGTTCTCGCCTTCGTAGAAGCAATCCACCGGACACACCTCGACGCAGTCCATGTATTTGCATTTGATGCAATTATCCTTGACGACGTAGGTCATCGCTGCCCCCCAAACTGATTGGTCATGGAACGTGAATCTCCAGGCCCTTGCATTCGAGCCGGCCCTTCCGTACAACCTCAACCATAGTTGAGGTCAAGAGGCATTTGTGAGCGAGAGCGACAGCGGCAGGATTCACAACGAGCTGAGCGTGGGCGAGGCCGCCAAGCGCAGCGGCGTGGCGGTTTCCACCCTGCATTTCTACGAGACCAAGGGCCTGATCCGCAGCGCGCGCAGCGGCGGCAACCAGCGGCGCTATCCGCGCGGCGTGCTGAGGCGCATCGCCACCATCAAGGTGGCGCAAAAGGCCGGCATTCCGCTCGCAACCATTCGCCAGGCCCTGGCGTCCCTGCCCGAGGATCGCTCGCCCACGCTCGAGGATTGGCGCCGGCTGTCGACCGTATGGCGCATGGAGCTGGACAGCCGGATCCGCAAGCTCACGCAATTGCGCGACCGGCTCGACGACTGCATCGGCTGCGGCTGCCTCTCGATGACCGCTTGTCCGCTGCGCAACCCTTCAGACGAACTCGCCGAAAAAGGCGCCGGCCCGCGGCTGCTGGAGCAGGGCTAGGGCGGCTTCAGCCGGTCTTGCGTGCCACCGTCGACTGGTAGTTCCCGGCCGGCGTCTTGAATGCGACGTTGAAACGGTTCCAGCCGTTGATCGCGACGATCGCCAGCGTGAGCTGCGTCAGCTCGGCCTCGCTGAATTCCTGGCATGCGGTGTCGTAAACCGCATCCGCGACCTCCTGATGCTCGAGCCGGGTGACCGCCTCGGCCCAGGCCAGCGCGGCGCGCTCGCGGCTGCTGTACAGCTGCGGCATCTCGCGCCATGCGCTGAGCATATAAATGCGCTGCTCGGTCTCGCCGCGGGCCCGCAAATCCTTCGAATGCATGTCGAGGCAGTAGGCGCAGCCGTTGATCTGGGACACCCGAAAATCGATCAAGTCGATCAGCTGCCGGGGGAGACCCGTCTTCTCGACCGCCTGGCTGAACGCCAGCATGGCCTTGAAGGCGTCCGGATAAGCCTTGCCGTATGATAGGCGCGATTGCATCAATACCTCCCTTGGTTCGTCAGCTCCGCGCGCATGGGCAAACGTGCAACCGGATGCGGGACTGGGAGAGTGACGCCCGGGAAACGGATGATTCTCATCCTTGTTCCCTCGCATGCCTTATCGAAATACCGGCGACAGACCGGATCGTTCACATTAGATAGCCGTCACCTGCCCGCCCCCGGACATCCAGATGCGGCCTGCCGTCCTCAATCCCCTGTTTGCGCCGCTCGGCAGCCTCGGCGGGGTCGGGCCGAAGCAGGAGAAGCTGTTTCAGCATCTGCTCGGCCGTGGCGAAGCGACCGCGCGGGTGATCGACCTGCTGTTCCATCTGCCGTCGGGCAGCATCGATCGCCGGGCGCGCCCAAAGCTGCGCGATGTGACGCCCGGCCAGATCGTCACCGTGGCGGTCAAGGTCGACCGGCACCGGCCGCCGCCGCCCCGGAACCCGCGCGCTCCCTATCTGATCTATGCCAGCGACGACACCGGCGACATGGTGCTCACCTATTTCAAGGCACGCAAAGATTATCTCGACAAGCTGCTGCCGGTCGGCACCTTGCGTTACATCTCCGGCACGGTCGCGCTCTATGACGGCATGCTGCAGATGGTGCATCCCGAGCGGGTGGTGGGCGAAGCAGACCTCGCCAAGCTGCCGCTGGTCGAGCCGGTCTATCCGTTGACCGAAGGTCTCGGCCTCAACCAGGTGCGCCGGGCGGCCGAGTCCGCGCTCGCCCGGCTGCCGAGCCTGCCCGAATGGCAGGACCCGAGCTGGGTCGCGCGCGAGCGGTTTCCGGATTTCGGCGCGGCGCTGCGCGTCCTGCACCGGCCGGCCGAGCCGACCGACGTGTTGCCCGAGGGCCTCGCCTGGTCGCGGCTCGCCTATGACGAATTGCTGGCCGGCCAGGTGGCGCTCGCGCTGGTACGCGCGCATTTGCGCCGGCCCGCCGGCCGGGCGACGCCCGGCACCGGGCACTTGCGGAAAAAGCTGATCGAGGCCTTGCCCTTCTCGCTCACCCCCTCGCAAACCCGCGCCATCGCCGAGATCATCGCCGACCTCGCCAAGCCCGAGCGCATGCTGCGGCTGCTGCAGGGCGATGTGGGCTCCGGCAAGACCGTGGTGGCGCTGCTGGCAGCCGCGGCCGCGGTCGAATCCGGCCGGCAGGCCGCCCTGATGGCGCCGACCGAGCTCCTGGCGCGTCAGCATTTCAACACCGTGGCGCCGCTCGCGGCCGCGGCCGGTATCAATGTGGCCATTCTCACCGGCCGCGAGCGCGGGCCTGAGCGCGGCGACATCCTCAAGCGGCTCGCCTTCGGCGACATCCATGTCCTGATCGGCACCCACGCTGTGTTCCAGGAGGATGTCGCGTTCCGCGATCTCGCCTTGGCGGTCGTCGACGAGCAGCATCGCTTCGGGGTTCACCAGCGCCTGGCGCTCGCCCGCAAGGGCGAGGCGGTCGACGTGCTGGTGATGACCGCGACCCCGATCCCGCGCACCTTGGTGCTCACCTATTTCGGCGACATGGATATTTCCGAGCTGCGCGAGAAGCCGGCCGGCCGCAAGCCGGTCGATACCCGCACGATTCCGAACGAGCGCCACGGCGAGGTGGTCGAGGCGGTCAGCCGCGCCCTCGCCGAGGGCCGCCGGGTCTATTGGGTCTGCCCCCTGGTCGAGGAATCCGAGAACGTCGACCTCGCCGCCGCGCAGGACCGCTTCGCCGAGTTGCAGGCCCGCTTCGGCGACCTGGTCGGCCTGGTGCATGGCCGCATGAAGGGCGCCGACAAGGATCGCGCCATGGAGCGCTTTGCGGCCGGCGAGACCCGGCTCCTGGTCGCCACCACCGTCATCGAGGTCGGGGTCGATGTGCCGGAGGCGACCGTGATGGTGATCGAGCATGCCGAGCGCTTCGGGCTCGCGCAGCTGCATCAGCTGCGCGGACGCATCGGCCGCGGCGCCGAGCATTCGACCTGCCTCCTCATCTACAAGGGTCCGCTCGGCGAGACCGCCACCGCACGGCTCAAGATCATGCGCGAGACGGAGGACGGCTTTCGCATCGCCGAGGAGGATTTGCGGCTGCGCGGCGAGGGCGACGTGCTGGGCACCCGCCAATCCGGCCTGCCCGCCTTCAAGGTCGCCCGCGTCGAGTTTCACGGCAAATATATCGGGGCAGCGCGCGACGATGCGGCGCTCATGCTGGCGCGCGACCCCACCCTGATCACGCCGCGCGGCGAGGCGGTGCGCGAGCTGCTCTATCTGTTCGAACGGGACGAGGCGGTGAGGCTGATCCGGGCCGGCTGAGCGCGACGGACAGAGTTCGGCACCGGGAGACGTTCGGCAAAGAGAAACGTGAATGCTTGACCCGGGCGGTCACCAATCGTCATGGCCGTGCTTAGCCCGCGAAGACGGGCGTATACGCCCTGATGTCCCGGCCACGCTGGGCCGCAAGACGTGGGTGCCCCCAACAAGTGCGGGCATGGCTCAGAAGATGTGGCACGGCCGCTGGGCTCACTTCACCGGCTCGACGCTGCGGCGCGGCTGCGAGGCGCGCGCGCGGGCAATATCGGCGAGCGCGGCGAGCTTCCTCTGCGGATCATCCTCGCCCGAGTGCGCCATGCCGGCCGACATCAGCAGGGTCATCGCGGTCTCGACCGTGATGTCGAGATCGATCACGTCGCGGCGCGGCAGATAGAAGAAGAAGCCGGTGGTCGGATTGGGGGTGCAGGGCATGAAGGCCGAGATGTGCTCGGCCTCGGGCAGCCGGGCCGCGATATTGGCGCCGGGCGGCTGCGAGAGAAACACCAGCGACCACATGCCGGGCGCCGGGAACTCCACCAGCCCGACGCGGCGGAAGCTCGAGCCGGAGTTGGAGAACAGCGTCTCGAAGATCTGCTTGAGGCTCTTGTAGATCGGCCGCACCACCGGCATGCGGTTGAGGATGTTCTCGCCGAACTCGACCAGCGTGCGCCCGACCAGGTTGGCGGTGAGGAAGCCCAGCACCGTGAGGGTGACGAACGCGATGATGAGACCGGTGCCCGGAATATGCATCGGCAGATAGGTCTCGGGGCGATAGGCGGCGGGAATGAACGGCCGCACCAGGTCGTCCACCCAGTTGATGAACCACCAGGTGAGATTGGCGGTGATGAAGAGCGGGCCGACCAGCACCAGCCCGGTCAGGAAATAGTTCCGGATGCGGCTCATCATGCCGTGATGCGAGGGAACCGGCGGCGGCACTGCCGAACGCGCCTGCGCGTCGTCACTCGGCACCGGCGTTGCCGGTAAGACGGTAGAATTTCGGTCAAACTCGTTCATATGATCCACGCAAATGCCGCAGCGGCCCGGCAATCGTTGAGGTTACCTGTTTGCACCCGCAGGGGCGAGTCCGGCAAGATTTATGCTGCGGCGCCTTGCCGCGTCACTCGACCGTCACCGACTTGGCGAGATTGCGCGGCTGGTCGACATCGGTGCCCATGACCACAGCGGTGTGATAGGCCAGGAGCTGCACCGGGATCGCGTAGACCAGCGGCGTCACCGTCGCCGCCATGTCGGGCAGCACGATCTTGGCGGCCGATTCCACATGCGCCTCATGCGCCCCCTTGGGATCGGTGACCAGGATGATCCGGCCGCCGCGCGCCGCCACCTCCTGCATGTTGGACACGGTCTTGTCGAACACCCGGTCATGCGGCGCGATCACGATCACCGGCATGGTCTCGTCGATCAGCGCGATCGGGCCATGCTTGAGCTCGCCCGCCGCGTATCCTTCGGCGTGGATATAGGAGATCTCCTTGAGCTTGAGCGCCCCTTCGAGCGCCAGCGGATAGCTGGTGCCGCGCCCCAGATAGAGTACGTC